>NZ_CAKTYH010000212.1 GCF_934632265.1 uncultured Senegalimassilia sp. | reverse complement strand
GCACCGACGTGGCCTACCTTGCCCGCGTAATCGACGCCGTGGTCGCCGCCGGCGCCAAGACCGTCACCGTCTGCGATGCCGCCGGCTCCATGCTCCCCGAGGAGTTCGCCCAGTTCATCGCCGACCTGTACCAGGCCGCGCCCCAGCTCAAGGACATCGACCTGGGCATCTCGTGCTGCAACGACCTCAACATGGCCGACGCCTGCGCCGTGGCCGGCGTCATGGCCGGCGCCTCCATCGTCAAGGCCACGTCCTACCCCATGGGCGTCGTCGCGCTCGACAACGTGGCCCGCATCCTTGCCGCCAAGGCCGACGCCCTGGGCGCCCAGAGCAAGGTGCGCGTGACCGAGCTCAAGCGCGCCATGAACCAGATCTCCCGTCTGTGCTGCGACGACCGCTCGAAGGCGTCCCTGTTCACCGGCAGCGTCTCCGAGGCCGTCGAGGGCGTAGTGCTCACCGCCGGCGACGACCAGGCCACCGTCATGCAGTACGTCGAGCGCCTGGGCTATAGCCTCTCCGACGAGGACGCCGAGGCCGTGTTCGAGGCCTTCAAGAAGATCGCCGCCAGCAAGGAGCGCGTGAGCGCCACCGAGCTTGACGCCATCGTGGCCTCCGCCGCGCTGCAGGTGCCCCCTACCTACACCCTGGACGGCTACGTCATCAACTCCGGCCTGAGCTTCAAGGCAACCTCGCACATCTCGCTGCGCAAGGACGGCGAGCTCATCGAGGCCGTGTCCCTGGGCGACGGCCCCATCGACTCCTCGTTCAAGTCCATCGAATCGGTCGTGGGCAAGCACTACGAGCTTGACGACTTCAGCATCCAGGCCGTCACCGAGGGCCGCGAGGCCATGGGCGAGTCGGTCGTGAAGCTGATCGCCAACGGCAAGGTGTATTCCGGCCGCGGCATCTCCACCGACATCGTCGAGTCCAGCATCCGCGCGTACATCAACGCGCTCAACAAGATCGCATACGAGGAGCAGAACTAATGAAGCTTTCCTTTTCTACCCGCGGCTGGGCTGACCACTCCTGGGACGAGCTGGTAAGCACCGCCCTCGAGATGGATTTCTCCGGCATCGAGATCCACAATCCCATAATCAACGCCGTCTTCACCGGCAAGGGCGGCCCGCTTGACCGCTACAACACCCAGGCGACGGCGCGCGCCCTGCGCGACAAGGGCCTGTGCATCCCTGCGCTCGACTCCTCTGTCGACATCTCCGCAGGTGAGGAGCAGGTTCAGGTCGCCAAGGAGCTCATCGACCTCGCCGCTGCCGCCAGCGTCGAGAAGGTCGTCGTCGTTGTCCAAAACGATGACGAGGGTGCCATCCACGCTGCCCTGAGTGAGCTTGTGCCGTATGCCGAGGCAAACGGCGTCGTTTTGCTGATCGAGTCCAGCGGCATCTTTTCCAGCACCTCGCGCATGGCAGGAATCATGGACCGCTACGCCAGCGACTACCTGGGCACTCTGTGGGATGTCTACAACGTCTATCGCACCGGTGGCGAGACCCCTGCTC
>NZ_CAKTYH010000211.1 GCF_934632265.1 uncultured Senegalimassilia sp. | reverse complement strand
GCGACACCTGCACGCTGCTTGCCGGCGAAGACCTCTCCGATGAGGACTTCCAGGCGCTGCAGGAGCGCATCGAGCAAGCCTACGAGGATCTGGAGATCGACGCGCACCGCGGCGATCAGCCCCTGTATCCCATCGTCTTCTCCGTGGAGTAGGGCGGCAACGTGGCCGATAGGCTCGCAGCAACTCTAGCCTTAGATGAACCCGCGTCGCGCGTGAAGCTGGTCAGCCCGGCTCGCGCGCAGGCGCTTGCGGGTTTGGGCGTGCGCACGGTCCGCGACCTGCTCACGCACTTTCCCCGACGCTATATCGACCTGTCGAAGCGCGAGACCGTCGCCGGTGCGCGCATCGGCGGGTCGTGCACTATCCAGGGGTCCGTCCACGAGGTCAAGCTCAAGCGCCCGCGCCCCAACCTTACCTTGGTCGAGATCGCGGTGGTGGATGCATCCGGCGTGCTCATGGTCACGTGCTTTCGCCAGCCTTGGCTGAAAGACCAGCTCAAGCCCGGCATGGGCATCGCCGTTGCCGGCAAGGTGGAGTTCGACTACGGCTTCAAGCGCATGGTGAACCCCTATATCGAGCAGCTCGGCGACGGCCAGATGGCCGAGGGCATGATCATCCCCGTGCATCCGGCGTGCGAGAAGATCTCGGCTGCATGGATGCGCCGTCTGGTGGGAAACGCGCTCGATGCCGTGCAAGGCTGCTACGATCCGCTGCCGCTCGATTTGCGCGTGCGGTACCGGCTCATGGCCCGCGGCCAGGCGCTGTCGTGCATCCACTTCCCGCATGCCATGGAAGAGGTCGCCGAAGCGCGCCGCCGCCTGGTATACGAGGAGCTGCTGCTGCTCGAGCTCGCCCTTATGTCGCAAGCTGCGCAGCGCGCGGCCGGTGCGCGGCCGGTGGCGCATGTGGTCGACGGCCCGTGCGCGGCGGCGCTCGATTGCGTCATGCCGTTCACCCTTACCGAGGAGCAGCAGCAGGCTCGCGCCGACATCCTCGAGCGCATGGCGGCGCCCGAAATGGCCAACCACATGCTGCTCGGCGACGTGGGCACGGGCAAAACCGCCGTCGCGGCGTTCGCCCTTGCCGCGGTAGCCGACACCGGCACCCAGGCGGCGCTCATGGCGCCCACCGAGGTGCTCGCGCGCCAGCATGCCGCATCGCTGGGGAAGTGGTTCGACGAGGTGGGCGTCACCTGGGGCCTGCTCACCGGTTCCACGCCCGATGACGAGCGCGCCCGTCTGCTCGAAGGCGCCGCCGACGGCGGTATCTGCGTGCTCATCGGCACGCACGCCCTGCTCGAGCCCGATGTGCGCTTCAGCCGGCTCACGCTCGCGGTCATCGACGAGCAGCAGCGCTTCGGCGTGGAGCAGCGCGCGGCGCTTCTCTCCAAAGGCAAGGCGCCCGATGCGCTCTACCTTACCGCCACGCCCATTCCGCGCACGCTCGCGCTTGCCGTGTTCGGCGATATGACGCTGTCCTATATCAAGCACCGTCCCAACGATTCGGCCCGTCGCACCACGCACGTCGTGTCGAAGGCCGACCAGGGCAGGGCATACGATGCGGCGCGTGAGGCGCTTG
>NZ_CAKTYH010000210.1 GCF_934632265.1 uncultured Senegalimassilia sp. | reverse complement strand
GTCTAGCCATGCGGCTAGCCGAACAGGAAGCCGACACGGGGACGAACCCAGTCGCTCGAAGCGCCAGTGCAGCCGGCGTTGCCGCTGCCGATGACGTAGCACGCGAGGGCGGAAGAGCCACCGGCTGCGGAGCGCAACCACCAGCTGCACCGAGTTCCGTTCAGGCGGTGAGCTGTATCATGGAAGAGGTCCCACTGGCAATCAAAGCCGACGCTATAACCCTTGGTGCCCCACACGCACGTTCCGTACACCTCCGTCTCGGACAGCGAGAACACCTTGCCGATATCGGCCCAGCTCCAGGAGTTGGAGTCCGTGAGCGCGCCGGACGCGCTGTAGCGTTCCTCCAGCAGCACGCGCTGCGTCAGCAGGTACTTCGCGAGGTTCTCGGGCAAGCAGCCCTCGAACGCATTCTCCCAAACCTTGAGGTTGCACGCGAGATAGGGGTGCTTCTCCTCGGCGGTGCCCTGGTTGGCGTTGGTCTTGTTCCACTGCACGTAGCTGCTGTTGACCACGTCTGGATACGTTGAGCTTACCGCGATGGGCGCGGACGACACGAACGCCAAATGATGCCCCTTGCTGCGGTCGTCGCACCAAAGATAGGGGTCAACGTGCGCGAGCAAGAATCGCACGGACTGCTGCGAGGTGACGGCGGACGCGCTCACCAGGGAGACGTCCAGAAAATCGCCTATGCGAAGCCCGGCGAAGTTATTGTTCGCCACGCGCTTGTGCAGCGCGTCGTACACCGTGCCAGAGCCGATCTCGCCCGCCAGGATGGTGGCGATGTTCTGCCCGCCGTACTTGCCGAGCGCGGATTGGCGGTTGTACTCGGAGTTGGCAAGCGCCGTCTGCGCGTTTCTGCGCGCGGTATCGTCGATGATCTCGTAGCCGGTGCCGCCGACCACGAGGGTTTGTGCTTGTGCCATATGTGAACCTTACTATTTGAGGGTGATTGAGGTGCCGGATGCCGTGCAGGTCGAGCCGAAAGTGAGGGTGCTGCCAGACGCGCTGACCTTCGATGACGGGCAGTAGATAGCGCCGTCCGAGTATCGGAAATCGCCGGTGAGGTTCGCTATCTCTCCGTACAGGTCGGCTATCTGCTGCTTTTGCTTCGCCATATCGGACGAGCCAGCCGCGCCCTGGGCCACGTTGTTGGCGATTTGCAGCGCGGCGCTTGCGGCGGCGTTGGCGCTGGATGCCGCGCCCGATGCGCTCGCAGCCGCCTGGTTGGCCCTTTCGCTTGCGGCGTCTGAAGTCTCTTTCGCGGCGTTTGCGTCCTTCACGGCCTGCTCCGCCTTTACCGCGCAATCTTCCGCGCTTTCCTTTGCCGCAGCAGCAGAATCTTCGGCTTTTTTGGCCGCGCCTTCGCTTTTGGATGCATCGCCCGCTGATTGCTTCGCGCTGGCGGCGGAGCTGCTTGCCGACCGTTCGGCAGATTCTGCGGACCTTTTGGCAGCTGCTGCGCTAGCAGCAGACTCGTCGGCCGCTCCGGCGGAGGCCTTGGCGGAGGCTTCAGCCGCCGCCGCGCTAGCTTTGGACTCGTTTACCGCCGCAAGGGCATCCATCACGACATCGGGGGACGGGTCTGCAG
>NZ_CAKTYH010000209.1 GCF_934632265.1 uncultured Senegalimassilia sp. | reverse complement strand
CGCGCTTGACCTGCGTTTGCTGAAGCATGACCTCGCTTACCAGCACGCCGTAGGCATCGTCGACGCCGCGCCACGGCAAATCGCGATAGAGCCGCTTACCCCCAGAGAGAACGTAGCGGCAGAACTCGTCCTGAGACATGGCGGCGCCCGCGGGCCAAACCGCGGACGCCGCCAGATCGGCTATGCTTTTGCGCGCCACGCCTACGACTGCGCTTCCTCAACAGCGGGATGCGCACCGCAGCCGCCGCACGCATCCGCCGGGCACGACATGCGCGCCGTGGGAGGCGCCGAATCGATAGCCTTGCGAATAGAGGGGTGCCGACCGCCCTGCTCCATGAGCTCTTTGAGCGTGATGGAGTCGAAATAGCTGTTCAGCAGGCTATCCGCCCCCATCCACAGCTTGTTGTACGAGCAACCGCCGCGGCGCTTGCAGTACTCGGCGTCCACCGCGCACAGCGAGACGCTCACCGGCCCCTGCACCGCCTCGAGCACCTCGAGCAGCGTGATCTGGGCCGGGTCGCAATCGAGCGCAAGGCCGCCGCGCGCGCCGCGCACCGTCTTAATCAGACCGCCTTTCACCAGGTCGTGCTGGATGCTGCGCGCGAACGCGTATGGGATGTCCTCCTGCTCGGAGATATCGGCGACCGAAACATAGGAGTCGCCGCTTTCGTAAGCAGCCTCCAAGATGCGAAGCGCGTAGTCGCAACGCCGCGTGATGTCCATTACTGCCCGTCCCCCTTCAACAGGTCGTCCAAATGGTCGAGCTCCCTCCTAAAGTCATCGACCACCGCTTGCTCGAGCGCCTTGTACTCCGGCGAGTCGAGCGGCTGGTATGCCGCCAGCTTATCGAACAGGTTGTCCGTGGTCACCGGAATATAGCGCCGTTTGGTGAGGCTGTCCTTGTACGCTTCCTCGATTGCCTCGCGCGCCGCCATGTGCATGTCGAAACGCGGCATGCCCTGCGAGAACTTGACCAGTTGATCGCGATCGACGCCGCGCACGGACGGATGCTCGCGAGCAATCTCCATCCAGATGTCGGCGCGCTCCTTCTCGGTGGGATAGTCGATGTCCACCGCGGAGACCGGCCCCAACAGGTCGAAGAAGTACGGGTCCACATCGTTTCCCAGCGCCGAGGTGCACAACACGAACACGTCCGGATCGTCGGCCGAGGAGCGGATAAGGTTGACCGCCTCGCGCGCGCCGCGCGAAAGCGTGGACATGATCAGCCCGCCGATATCCTCGGGCTGGTCGAACACGGGCGCCGCCCACAGGTCGATGTCCTCGATGACCAGCACCGCCGGCTCCTCGAAGGCGTTGCGCGCCTGGTTGAGCTTGGGTTGGCGGTCGGCCTGGGCCATGACGCACAGCACCGGCATGCCCTGCATGTTCTCCTCCATGCGCATGCGCAGCACCGGAAGGCCCAGCTCGCCGCACGTGGCCATCATGAACTGATTCGCATCCTCGCGTGCTGGGCTGCGGATGAGCAGCGCGTCGCATGCGGGCATGCGGTCAAGGCCGTGGCGCACGTTGAGTTGGCGCACAAGCTGCTGGAACTCGGGGTCCTTCTGCATGCCGAGGCCGAGCGAGCGCACCG
>NZ_CAKTYH010000208.1 GCF_934632265.1 uncultured Senegalimassilia sp. | reverse complement strand
CAGTTCATCCGTTACCCCGTTGGCATAGGTGACCAGAATGTGCACTTTGCCGGGATCGGGGTTGGCGTACTTCGCGCCCTCCTGAACGATGGGGGTCAGGTGGAAGCTGCCGGTGGCAAGGTCGATGTCATCGAGCTTGTAGTTCTCGCTGTCCAGGTTAACGTCCCGGATGCCCAAGTCCTGAATGCTGAAGCCCTTGGGCGGAACCAGCTTCATATCCGCGCCCTTGGAGTTGTCGGAGCTGAGGGTGAGCTTGCCGGTGGACAGCTTGGCGGTGACAGGCTTGTTGATAATGTTGACGGTCACCGGCTCGCCCCAGCCAATGATCCAGCCCTCCAGGGCAACGGAGGGGTAGATTTTCAGGGTCTGCTTGGGGGTATCCGGACGCAGCCCGTCGGTGTGCAGCACCAGGTTGTAATCATTCTCCTCGCCATAGCTGGCGGTAATGCCCAGCTTCTCCAGCTGCTGCTCGGATTCCGACCAGAGGTCCCACACATCGGCATCCTGATCGAACAGCACCGGCACATCTACCCCGGGATTCCAGGCGTTGATGGTCACGGCCTTGGCGGAAACCTTGGGCATAGACTTCTTGACGGTGAGCTTCAGGGTCTCCGGGGTGGTCAGGTAATCCTTATTCTCCCCGGCCAGCACCTGGATGGCGGAAACGTAGGAGGTCTGCACCTTGGAAATATCCTCCGGCAGGTTGCTGACAATCTCCAACGTCCGGTCGTCTACAGGCCGCAATACGAAGTAGTTGTTCAGTTCCGGGTTTTCGAACCGGGCGCTCTTGATGATGGTGGTCTCATTGGACGGAACATCCCCGTCGTCCTCCGAGGAAATGACAGGCTGATTTTCCTTGGTCAGGGAAATGTAAATCCGGGGGTTATCCGTGGCGGAGAACAGCTCCTTGGTGGCCTTGGTGTCCATCAGGTGGACATCCAGGACGGTGGGCTTGTTCACCACCTCCACGGTGCAGGTCAGTTCCTTCTGAACGTCCGTGTTCCAGTCGTAAAACCAGCACGACACCTGGGTAATGCCCACGTTCTGGGCTGTAATATCCACAGTTGACTGATCAGGAGTTGGTGACACGAGGGAAACAATGTCCTGATTACAATTCCAACCCATCACATAGCAGTTTTCGGCATTCAGCGCCTCCAGCGTGAAGCTCTGACCCAGCTCCAGGGTGACATAATCCTGGTTCAGGGCAGGCTGCGTCTCGGTTCCCTGGGGGCCGTAAAGCTGAACGGTATAGTTGCCGGAGACCTTCGGGATGTAGGTCATGGTCAGCTGACCCTTGATATCGGCGTAGCCATAGTCGATATACTGTAGGTTCGCCAGATCGCCGGGGGTGGCGCTGACGATCAGCACATAAGGCTCTTGATAAGACTCTCCGTATCCCGGCGCCAGGCCGGTGAACTTCACGGTGTGCTTTTCGCCGCTGACGGTGTCCGTGCCGGAGAAGACGGCCACATCGTCGGCGGTATAAACTTCCTCCATGGACGCGCCCTCAGGGGCAACGTACACGGTGTCAAAATTCTCGGGGTCGGGGGGAGCCTCGGTTTCGGGAGCCTCGGTCTCGACAACGGGAGCCTCGGTG
>NZ_CAKTYH010000207.1 GCF_934632265.1 uncultured Senegalimassilia sp. | reverse complement strand
TGATGGGAATGAGCAGACAGCCTGCCGTGACGATGAGAAGACCAAGAGATACGGGGCGCGTGACGAAAATCCGGAGAGAGCCCTTGGAGAGCGCGAGACAGCGGCGCAGGTTCTCCTCCGCCATGGGTCCGAGAATGATACCGAGCAGGAGCGGCGTCGTCGGCATTTTGAAGCGCGACATGAAGTAGCCGATCAGCGCGAACGCGAGCATGACGTAAACGTCAAAGGCGGAGTTGTTCGTGGACCACGCGCCGACCACGCAGAGAATGACGAGAATGCACGAGAGCAGCGTGGTGGGGATGCGCGTGATGTGGATGAACGCCTTGATGAGAAGCTTGCCCTGCAGCAGCATGAAGAGATTGACGATGATCATGCCAACCATGATGGTGTACATCAGCGGCGCCTGATTGGTGAACAGGTTGGGGCCGGGGGTGAGGCCCTGCATCGTCAGAGCGCCGAGCATGACGGCAGTCACGGAGTCGCCGGGGATGCCGAGCGTCAGTAGCGGGATGAGCGTAGCGCCGGTAACGCCGTTGTTTCCGGCCTCGGGAGCGGCGATGCCGTTGATGTGGCCGGTGCCGAATTTCTCCGGCGTTTTGGACATGCGGCGTGCGCCGAGATAGCTGAGGAACGAGGCAGTCGTAGCGCCGGTGCCGGGGATCGCGCCGATGATCGTGCCGATGGCGGAGGAAACGAGAATGTCGCGCAGGCAGCCTACAAAATGCTTGAGCGTCATGTGCTCCTTCGGGAGCGACACCTTGCCGACGGCTTGGTCGCCGACGTATACCTTATTTAAGATTTCGGTGATGGCGAATAGACCGATCAGCGCGGGGATGATGTCGATGCCGGTCTGCATGCGGTTGATGCCGAAGGTGAAGCGCGGCAGCCCCTCGATCGGGTCAAGACCGATGCACGCGGCGAAAAGACCGAATACCGCGGAGATCATGCCCTTGAAAACATGCTTTCCCGCAATGGTGGCGATGATGGAAAGGCCGAAGAATGCCAGCATGAACTTCTCCGCCGAGGAAAACTTCACGGCGACGCGCGCGAGAGACGGCGCGCCCCAGAGCAGGACGAGTGCGGAGAAAATACCGCCGACCGTGGACGCGACGAGAGCGGTGTCGAGTGCGAGCATCGGGTGGCCGTTCTGCGCCATCTGATAGCCGTCGAGTACGGTGGCGGCCGAGGCGGGCGTGCCGGGGGTCTTGATCAGGATGGCCGTGATGGAGCCGCCGTATATGCCGCCGCAGTAGATGCCGAGCAGAAGCAGCATCGCGGGGATCGGCTGCATCGCAAAGGTGACGGGCAGAAACAGCGCAACGCCCATTGTGGCGGTGAGGCCCGGAAGAGAACCGAATACCACGCCGATGAAAATGCCGAGGTTCATCCAGAGAAGGTGCGCGATCGTAAAGACATTGGATGCGCCGGTGAGGATCAATTGCCATGTAGTCATATTCGTTTCTCCCTTCTGTCAGAATAGCCAGACCTTGACTCTGGGCAGGTGGATGTACAGCAGGTAGCGGAAGCAGTAGAAAATGATGAAGCACATGACGATCGCAACGGCGTAATGCCACCAAACCTTGTCGCCCATCAGGACAA
>NZ_CAKTYH010000206.1 GCF_934632265.1 uncultured Senegalimassilia sp. | reverse complement strand
TGGTATTATCGAAAAGGCAGAAGACACCCCCATTCCCGCGCCGGAGGATAGCGAAGACGTTTCCCCCGTCGAGGAAAATGCGGAAGATGAAACGGAAGCAGCCGAAGCCGTCCCTGCCGCGGCAAGCGGCGAAGAGGATTTTGACCTGTATATCCCTCAGAGTGAGCCTGACGGCGATGAGGGTGAGCTTGAGCCGGTATATGTAACTGCGGACAAAAACGCCGCCCCTGCGGTGCAGTACACCAAGGGTGCGGAAAGGGAGCGTATCTCCGCCGAAAAGCTTAATCGCCGCAAGCGCCGCCCCGTGGCAATAATCCTTGTGCTTTGCGCCGTACTCGTCATCGTCTCTATTCTCTTCAACGCCCTGATAAAAGATCTTACCGAAAGTACCGAGGAGACGCAGAAAGCAGCCGAAAACATTGAACATGGCGACTATTCGGCACTTATAGACGACGATGAACCTGCCGCCTCCGCCGTCAACGTGACGCCCGCGCCCGTGGACACCTCGAACGACCTTGACATACCGCCCGATCCTTCGGAAGCGCCTTATATTCCCGGCGCCGACACAGCCGGAACGGCGCAGTCCTCCGAGCCGGTAGAGCATAGCTATAAGGTATTTGTTGAAGACGTCAGTTGGGAGCAGGCCAAGGAAAAGTGTGAAGCCCTCGGCGGCCACCTTGTCGTCATCAACGACGCGGACGAATTTGCCGTGGTTACTCAGCTTGCTTCCGATGCCGGCGTGACATATGTCTGGATCGGCGGACACCGCGAAAACGGAACCGTGATCTGGGAAGACGGTTCATCCGAAGTCTACGAAAAATGGGCTTACGGCGAACCCTCCTACACCGACAACGGTGTTCCTGAGGATTATATGCTTTTGTGGAATAACAGGGGCTGGTCACAGAACGACAGCCGCAACGACCCCTGCAAGGACTTTGCGCATATGTACAGCGGTAAAATAGCATATATCTGCGAATACGGCGGATAAAAACCATATGTGATCAACAGGGAGCGCGGCGCGCTCCCTGTTCAGCTTGTCAAAAAAGTCCTTACAAGACTTTTTTGACAGTCTGTGTTCTTTTGTGTTCCGGCGGCATAACGCCGGTAACGGCAGATGCATATAATGCTCCGAGGGCAACCTCGCAAATACCAAAATTCGGAGGTATTATATGCCTGATAACGATTACTACTCCACCAAGATATATTCCGACCGCTGCAACGGCAGCTGCGGCTGCTGCGGCTGCGGCAGCAACGTAGGTCCGGCTGGGCCAATGGGCTTGCAGGGGCCTCCGGGACCGCAGGGACCGCAAGGTCCGCAGGGGATACCGGGTCCTGCCGGTCCGGCGGGGCCGCAGGGTGCGACAGGCGCGACCGGCGCAACGGGTCCGCAGGGGCCGTCGGGCGCAACCGGTGCGACCGGTCCGCAGGGGCCGCAGGGTGAGACGGGCGCAACCGGAGCGACGGGACCGCAGGGGCCGCAGGGTGAGACGGGCGCAACCGGCGCGACCGGAGCGACGGGACCGGCGGGCGCAACCGCGACCAACCAGAACGCCATGCTGTACAGCACCGCCTCACAGGCGGTTGACAACGCCGCCGCGATACCGCTCGGAACCAAT
>NZ_CAKTYH010000205.1 GCF_934632265.1 uncultured Senegalimassilia sp. | reverse complement strand
CGGCAGGCCCAGGCGTTGCCGGGTTTGCTCGCGATCATAGCTTGCGCGGAAATCCTCGCGTGTGGGGATGCCGGTGATGCGGATGCGCTGCTCGGGCACCAGGCGCGGGCGCAGCGTCTCGGCCATGCTCTCCGTGGCGACGCAGAACAGGTCGGTCGACAGATGCGGCCACAGGCCCTCGGTCTCGTAGTCGGTGGGAACGCACACGATGGGGAAGCGCTGGCCGGTGAGCATGCGCGCCGCCACGGCGACGTTGGCTGCGGTGATGTGCGTGCATATGATGGCAAGCGGGCGACGCTTGCGCACCAGTTCGGTGAACTTGCCGTACATCAGGTGCGACCAGATGCTCCCGCCGCCCCACAAAAGCCTGCCGGTAAGCGTGAAGCGCCATGTCAGGTCATAAATCGGGCGGGTAGGGCCGGTGAACATGGAAGCGGTTTTGTCGCCATCGAACACCACGCGGCCGAAATCGAGCACGTCGAGCACCTCGACTTCAAGCCCGTCGGGCAGTTTCGGCACGGTGGGGAAGGCCTCCGTGGGCTGCTCGCGGCCCTCGGCCTGCTCGGCTTGCATGTATTCGAAGGCCTGAGCGACGGCATTGGCCGCGCTTCGATGCCCCGAGCCCACCGAAGCGTGCATGACGATGACCAGCGGTGCGGCCTTATCGTTGTGCGGATCGGTTTCTGCGGGGGTAGCGATAGCGGATGCCTTTCCCTTCAAGATAGCGAAAAAGCCGGCGAACCGGCTTTCACTAATAAGAAGGGCCGGTACTCGACCAGCCCTAGCGTTTAAATGGTGCCCCCAACGAGAATCGAACTCGTGTCTCAGCCTTGAAAGGGCCGCGTCCTGACCTCTAGACTATGGGGACGGGTTGCGCTTCCGTGTCGAAAAGCAGCCCGTTTAGTATGCCAAAAAGCAATTCGTTTCGCAAGACCCGAGTGCGGGGTTGTGCATATTTCTTACACAACTTGGTCCCATTTCAACGGACCGGATGGGCTCGCTCGCCGCAAATCCCCGTAGACTGATGATCGTCGACGAGGGCGCGAAACGATCGGGTGCATTGGCCTGCGCTGATGGGGGACGCCCTTCTCGACGGGAAAAGGGGGACACGGGAAGCCGTCGGCCTACTTCGCGGCGCTTGAGCGCCCGTAACGCTCGTAGGCTTCCGTGACCTCGATCTCGTACTGCTTGCGGTTGCCCTTGACCACCGTGTCCAGGATAAGCCCGCACGCGAAGCACAGCAGGCCCACGAACACCAGGCCCACCGCCAGAAGCGCCGTGGGCAGCTTCGGCACCAGGCCCGTTGCGGCGAACTGCGCGATGACCGGCACGCCGGCGACCAGACCGAGCACCACGAACAAAAGCGCCACCCAGGAGAACAGCGCCAGCGGCTTGTAGTCCTTGAACAGCGACATGATCATCATGAGCACCTTGAAGCCGTCGGAGAAGGTGGACAGCTTCGACTCCGAGCCCTCGGGGCGGTCGCGGTAGTCGATGGGCACCTCGGCGATGCGCCAGCGCTTGTCGACGGCGTGGATGGACAGCTCGGTCTCGATCTCGAAGCCCGGCGAGAGCACGGGCATGGTCTTGGCGAACACCTTGTTGTAGGCGCGGTAGCCCGTCATGACGTCGGAGAACTCGAACCCGTAGATGGCCTTGATGAGGAAGCGCACCAGGTCGTTGCCGAAGCCGTGGAA
>NZ_CAKTYH010000204.1 GCF_934632265.1 uncultured Senegalimassilia sp. | reverse complement strand
TGCCGTCGGGCTTGGCGCAGCGCAAATACAAAGTATGCGGCGGCGCGGTTCCGCTCCGGCAGACAATACACCGCAGGAGAAAATGCGCAGGGCAGCCGTTATGAATGCAAAAGAGAGACTGCGTCATAGGCAAAGCGCAAATGCCCCCGACAGTTTACCGGCGCAGAGCGCGGAGCATGATAGCGGGCTATCCGCAAAGCAGGATGTAAAATCAAAAAGCTCTTTGCCCAAAGTCAGCGCGCCTCCGTCCCCTGCTAAGCCGACAGGTACGGAGCAGCGCAAGAAATATGTTCAGTACAAAAACCTGACCCGTCTGCGCAACGGAAGAGCTAAGACCGAAGAAAAACTCATACGGCGTCTTGCTGCCGCGTTGACAAAAAGCACCACCAGAGCTGCAAGCTCTGTGGTGCTTTCGGCTGCCGGTGGCGTGATAATCATTGCTGTGTGCGCGCTCATGCTGATCGCGGGTATCGCGGCATCCCCGTTCGGCATCCTGTTTGCAAACGAGCCGCAGGGTGACGGTGCAATACAGCTAAATGCGGCAGTTGCCAAAATCAATGCCGAGTACGCCGCGCGCCTTGACGAAATACAGGACGGCGAGTTTGAAGAAATAATAGTAAACGGTGATGCGCCGGATTGGCGGGAGGTAGTCGCCGTATTTGCTTGCAAAGTCGCTGGCGGGAAAAACGGTCTTGATGTTGCGACAATGGACGAAAAGCGTATCTCTTTGCTGCGCTCCGTGTTTTGGGACATGGTGAGCCTCGATTTTGAGATAGAAACCGTTGAGACAGAAGATGATGCCCCGGATAACATCGGCGGCATTATAGTGAAAAACACCCTGAAAATCACTATCGGGCACAAAGCCGCCGATGATATGCGCAGCGCGTATGACTTTTCAAAAGCCCAAAACAAAGCTCTTGATGAACTGCTCAGTGATCCGACACTGTTGAGAGGGCTCATGTCTGACCTGACTATAACTCAGGCTGACGCCGTAGAACTGTTGAAAAATCTGCCCGACGATCTAAATGAAGAACGCTGTGCAGTGGTCAAAGCCGCACTGTCGCTCGTTGGCAAAGTCAACTACTTTTGGGGCGGCAAGTCCCTTACTCTCGGTTGGGATTACAGATGGGGCACGACCATAAAGGTCACGTCAGAGGGAAGCCAGTCTACCGGCACATACAGGCCGTATGGGCTTGACTGTTCTGGCTTTGTAGACTGGGCATTTTACAACGCAACGGACGGACAGTATTATCCGAGTTGCGGTGACGGTGGAACGCAGGCACAGTTGAATAACTGCTATGTTATATCCGAGAGTGAAGCACTTCCGGGTGACCTTGTGTTTGCATCCGATATTGGTCACGTCGGGATCGTCGGCGGGCATGATGACAACGGCAACTTGCTCATCATCCACTGCACTGGCGGTGGGTACAACAATGTTGTGATTACGGGTATGGATGGCTTTTTCGGCATTACAGCAAGGCCGCAATGGTACTAAAAAACTCATCTCACCGTGAGAAGAGTTTTTTAGGCCAAATTATTCTTCAATACCAAGCAGCTATAAAATCACTGAAGGGGAAAGTGAATAATGCTGTGAAACTCATGAGTAGTCTCATCATACCGCATTTCCAACCTGCCGTCGAACTTTGCAACAACTCGATCAATGCTCTTTGTGCCATAGCCATGTCCCTTGCTTCTATCC
>NZ_CAKTYH010000203.1 GCF_934632265.1 uncultured Senegalimassilia sp. | reverse complement strand
GGGCTACCCCGATCTGCAGGGCTTCGGCCGCCGCGACATCGCCATGTCGCCCGACGAGGCCTACGACTACATCCTGTACCAGATCGGCGCGCTGCAGGCCTTCTGCCACGCCACCGGCGCGCGCATGCACCACGTCAAGCCGCACGGCCAGCTGTACAACCGCGCCGCCGTGGACCCGGAGCTTGCGCGGGCCGTGGCCGCCGCCGTGCACGACGCCAACCTGGACCTGGTGCTGGTGGGCCTGGCGAACAGCGAGCTCATCCGCGCGGGCCAGGCGGAGGGCATCCGCACCGCGCAGGAGTTCTTCGCCGACCGCAACTACACCGACGAGGGCCTGCTGGTGTCGCGCAAGCTTCCCGACGCCGTCATCACCGACGAGGACTTCGCCGTGGCGCGCGTGGTGCGCGCCGTGAAGGAGGGCGCCATCGAGTCGGCATCAGGCAAGCTGATCACCGTGAAGCCCGACACCATCTGCATCCACGGCGACAACGTGCACGCGCTCGAGTTCGCCGGCAAGATCCGCACCGCGCTGACCGAGGCCGGCGTCGAGGTGAAGCCCGTGTAACAACCCACAACGCAACGAAACGCGAAGAGGGCCGGGGATCAACCCGGCCCTCTTCTTGCATCCCGCTGCCGCCCTATGCAGGTGCGGCAGCGGGTTCTAGCATCCGGCCTTCGCCGGGATCGGCTGCGCTAGCGCTTATCGCGACGGCGCATGATGACCAGCGCCGCGATGGACGCCGCGCCCGCCAGGGCCACTGCCGCAAGCGGCAGGACCAGGGCAAGCTTGTCGTCGCCCGTCTGCGTCAGCACCTTGCCGACCAGCCCGCTCGGCGTGAAGCTCTTGCCGCTGGGCTGCGTGGGCTGCACAGGCGTCGGAGGCTCGGTGTACGTGTTCGTGAACGCGAGCACGTCGGCATCGCCTGCCACCGTTGCGTTCAGGTGGCCGAGCCCATCGTCGACGACCGTCACGGTCACCTTGTACGCACGCTTGTCGTACGTCACGTTCGCCTGCGCATCGTCAAGCTCGGTGAGCGCGAACTCGTACGTGCCGGGCTTGTCGAACGTCAGCGCCGGGAAGGCGATCTTGCCGTCGGCGGCGTTCTTCGCCTTAAGCTCGGTGCCGTCGGCCGCGGTCAGCATGAACGTGAACTGCCCATCCACAAGGTTCTTGCCCACCAGCGTCTTGGAGGCGCCGATGGTCACGGTCGTGGGCGCTGCCTGGTAGGCGTTGGCGAAGGTCACCTCGCGCGCGCCTTCCAGCGCATGGGCCACGCTGAGCGTGCCGTTGCCGTTGTCCTTCACCGTGGTGACCACGGTGAACGTCGCGCCGTCGTAGGTAACGCCGTTGACGACGGTGCCGCCCCCGACCTCGTGCAACGTGTAGCGATGCGTGCCGGGCTGCGTGTACTTCACCGCGCTCAGCGTCACGCTGCCGTCGGCGGCGTTAACGCCGGTCGCCACCACTTCTTCGCCCTCGAGCAGCTCGAACGCGAACTCGCCGGCGGCCATGTCGCGGCCCGTCAGCGTCTTGGTCACCGTCACCTGATCGGTCACGCTGGAGTTTGCAGGCTTCACCGTGTAGGTGTTGGCGAAGGAGAACGCCGGGTTCGCCGCAGCGCCCTGGCGCTCGACCGTCAGCTTGCCGGCTCCGTCGTCGGTCACCTTGAAGCTGACCGTCTTGGTCGCCGCGGCATCGTTGATCACGCCGGGCA
>NZ_CAKTYH010000202.1 GCF_934632265.1 uncultured Senegalimassilia sp. | reverse complement strand
CGATCAGCGGCATGCTGATCGCGTGCGCCGGGCAGGCGTCCACGCACGAGCGGCACTTCGTGCATTCGCTCCATGCGGCCTCGGACAGCTCGGGGTGGCGCGGGTCGATGCCCTCCTCGCAGGCGCGTCCGCAAGCGCCGCACTTCTTGCCCTGGGCCGTTTCCAGACACTTCGCGTTGTCGATGGTGGGCTTGAACGTGCGGTTCAGCTTGGCGATCAGGCTCATGAACGCCGAAAGCGGGCACAGCTTATGGCACCACTTCTTGAACAGCAGCACCTCGGCGATCAGGATGGCGGGCACCACGATGAGCGACCACGTCACATCGCCCTGCGCGAACAGGTTCACCAGCAGCAGGATGGTGGCGAAGGTCAGGCCGATGGGGCACACCAGGCAAAACACCGGGAAGCCGAAGATGAACGTGGACAGCAGCGCGCCGCCCAGCACGAAGTGGCGGGCATCCACGGCCTCGCCGCGTTTCTTCGCGCAGCTTGCGCAGCCGGCCAGGCCCTTCGAGTCCTTCTCGCAGCCGGTTGCCAGCGTCGCCTTCTCGTCTTCGGTCAGCGGCGCGATGTCGGCTGCGGCTTCGGTCGCCTTGTCGTCTGCCTGTTTCGCGGTCTTCGCCTTCTCGGCCTTCGCCTGCTTCTCGGGCTTGGCGAATATGCCGCGAAGCTTCTGCACCAGGGGAACGGGGCACATCCAGCCGCAGAACGCGCGGGCGAACACGATGATGAGCACCACCATGATGACCAGCGACACCACGGCGCGCGGCACCATCATCTTGCTGGCGAGCATAGTGCCCAGGGCGCCCAGCGGGCAGAGGATCGAGATATCCCAGATGCCCGGCGCGGAAATGGTGCCGATGCCCAGGTTCGTCAAAAAGCCCACGAACACGATGGCCACGATGGCGAGCGCGGTGATGGTGCGCAGCGTCTTGGAATTGCGTTTCATGACCGCACCCTACCTTTCTACCTGGTCAAGCGGCTTGATGGTGATGGCGCGCGAAGTGGCGCCCTCGGAGATGGAGCCGTTTTGCAGCGATACGCAAACGCTTTCGCAGGCTCCGCAGCCGTTGCACTTGTTGTCCAGCACCACGGGACGGTTCTCGTCGTCAAGCGTGATGGCTTCGTATGGGCACGAGTCGTAGCAGAATCGGCAGCCGATCAGCTTGTACGCCAGGCACCAGTCGGTGTTGATGACGGCGCGGCCGATGATGGTGTTCTCCTTCGTGGCGTCCGCCGGCAGCTCAAGTGCGCGCGTGGGGCAGGCCGAGACGCACAGCGGCGTGCCGCCGTTCTCCTCGGTGCACCAATCGCAGTAGTCGTCGCTGAAATCGAACGTGGGCGTGCGCATGTTCAGGATGCCGTCTTCCATGTGCGCCGGGCGGATGACGTCGCGCGGGCAGATCTCGTAGCACTTCTCGCAGCGGATGCAGGCGCTGATCAGGCGATCCTCATCCTGACCTCCCGGAGGTCGGATGATGGCCTGCGGGTTCGCCATTTTCAGCCCGCCCAGGCCGAGCATCACCGCGGCGCCGCCGATGCCCAGGCATAGCGTGCGGCGCGTCATGCCGCCGGTTTTCGATTGCTTCTCCGCGGCGGCCTGCGCTTTTGCCGTATCGGCCGCCCCCCTCGTCTGTTCCGCGCGGCCCTCGGGCAGATCCGTGCGGTTGTCCGTGTTGTCCATCTCTCCTTCTTTCGCTCGCGCCCGATGCTGGCC
>NZ_CAKTYH010000201.1 GCF_934632265.1 uncultured Senegalimassilia sp. | reverse complement strand
AAGGGATTCCTACGAAGAGCTCCTCAATCGAATTGAGGGACGGGAAATCGGGGATTGACAACTATAGGAGCGTCTTTCGCAATACAACCGCAATACTCAAAATGCCAAGAGATTGTATTTACCAAGGGGCGGGGTGAAAACTAATCGATGCAATCGCATTGCTCAATGGCCCAACCCCAAAACATCAGTCATACTTGTTTGCGAGTTCCGTTGGCCAGCAACTCCTGGCAAGTATCTGCTACGAACACCTTCGATCAAACATCGCTGAACACCATCTCGAGTTCCTTGAAAACGAAAACGGCCAGGACCGAAGTCCCAGCCGTTGATTCAAGCGATCACGGACGCTTTTCCCAAAACGAATATGAGCACCCTGCAATTAACCCGAAAGGCCATTCGAAGCAGCAATGCGGCCCAAAAGCAACTAGCGCCTCCGTGAAGGATTACGCGCGCAGGTCAACGCCCAACTCGGCCTTCACCAGATCGAACGCGGCGTCAATGGCCTTGTCCATGTCGTAGTACTTGTACCCGCCCAGGCGGCCGGCGAACACCACATCGCCCTCCTGGTTGGCAAGCTCCTCGTACTGTGCGTACAGCGCGGAGTTGCGCTCGTCGTTGATGGGGTAGTACGGCTCGTCACCGGGCTTCCAGTCGGCCGGGTACTCGCGCGTGATCACGCTGACCGGCGAGGACTGCGATTCGAAGTGCTTGTGCTCGATGATGCGCGTCCACGGCACCTCGCGCTCGGTGTAGTTGACCACCGCGTTGCCCTGCCAGTTCTCGCACTCCACAACCTCGGACTCGAAGCGCAGGCTGCGGTACTCCAGCGTGCCCAGCTTGAAGTCGAAGTACTCGTCGATGGGGCCGCAGTAGATGGTGCGGTCGGCGATGCCCGGGTTCTGCTCGCGGAACTCGCGGTACTCGGTGGACAGCAGGATCTCGACGTCGCCGAACATGCGCTCGACCATGGCGGTGTAGCCGCCCATGGGGATGCCCTGCCAACGGTCGTTGAAGTAGTTGTTGTCATAGGTCAGGCGCACAGGCAAACGCTTGATGATGCTCGGCGGCAGCTCAGTGCAGCTGCGGCCCCACTGCTTCTCGGTGTAGCCCTTGATGAGCTTCTCGAACACGTCGCGGCCAATCAGCGACAGCGCCTGCTCCTCGAGGTTCTTAGGCTCGCCCTCGCCGATCAGGTCGGCGGCCTCGGCCTTCTGGCGCTCGATGATCTCAACGGCCTCGGCCGGGGTGCGGATGCCCCACATCTTCGAGAAGGTGTTCATGTTGAACGGCAGGTTGTACAGCTCGTCCTTGTAGACGGCTACGGGGCTGTTCACGTAGTTATTGAACTCGGCAAAGCGGTTGACATAGTCCCATACCGGGCGCAGGGAGGTGTGGAAGATGTGCGCGCCGTAACAGTGCACGTTAATACCCTGCACGTCCTCGGTGTAGATGTTGCCGGCGATATGGTCGCGGCGGTCGATGACAAGGCAGGTCTTGCCGAGCTTGGCGGCCTCGTGGCAGAACACCGCCGAAGAGATGCCGGCGCCGACAACCAGGTAATCATAATGGGACAGCTTCATGCGTTTCCCCTTAGAGTCAAAGTTACTAAAATGAGTAACGTAATGGTACCAAAGACAACAAAAGCCCTGGACAAGCCAGGGCTAATTACACGGAGCGCATACAGCGCATAGAAAAGCGCCCTCCGCGAGCGCGACGCCCTGCCCTCCCGCAGCCTTGCGCTGCAGTACTCTCGGCGAAGG
>NZ_CAKTYH010000200.1 GCF_934632265.1 uncultured Senegalimassilia sp. | reverse complement strand
ACCGTAGAAGAAGCAGAGATTGATGCAAAGAATACGAATGAGAATAATATCCCTGCAATTTTCGATGAATGTGTGCCTGTGATTGCCGATGGCTATCACCTGAACTATGCAAAAGCTGTAGACTCGGAAGGAACAGAAATTGATCTGCTTTCCAGCGGTACTCAGTACTTTGCACTTTATAAAAATGTTCATTTTATCACAAAGGCTGTCTATCCGGTTTCTTTCGTTGTAACGCCAGACGGTCTGACCAATGTTGTTGTTAAAGTGAATGGTCAGGAGGTTACCGGCTCTGTCAGTTTGGAAGCAGGAACTTACCCTGTTGAAGTAACAGCCGATAACTGCAACGCATACACCGGCAATATAACGATCACCGCCGATGCGGCAACGCATACGCAGACGGTTGCAATGACTTATTTACCTGCCGACTACACTAAGGTCGACGAAGCCATTGCCAAGGCAAATGCACTGAACAAGGACAACTACAAGGACTTCTCTGCTGTAGAAGCCGCTGTCAACGCCGTTGTCCGTGACAAGAACATTACTGAGCAGACGGAAGTAGATGCAATGGCGAAAGCGATTGAGGATGCCATTGCTGCCCTTGTTTACAAAGATGCCGACTACACTAAGGTTGACGAAGCCATTGCCAAGGTAAATGCACTGAACAAAGACAACTACAAGGACTTCTCTGCTGTAGAAACTGCTGTCAAGGCTGTTGTCCGTGACAAGAACATCACTGAACAGAGCGAAGTGGATACAATGGCGAAGGCTATTGAAGATGCCATTGCTACCCTGCAATACAAGGATGCTGATTACACAAAGGTTGATGCAGCCATTGCCAAAGCAAATGCACTGAACAAGGATAACTACAAGGACTTCTCTGCTGTAGAAGCTGCTGTCAAAGCTGTTGTCCGTGGTAAAAATATTACGGAGCAGAACGAAGTAGACAAGATGGCACAGGCTATCGAAGATGCGATTGCTGCTCTTGAGAAAAAACCTGCCAGTACCAAACCGGGAACATCCGATAAGAGTCCGCAGACCGGCGATACAAGCAACCTTGCTTTGTGGATTGCCCTGTTGTTCATCAGCGGCGGTGCAGCCATCGGCACAACGGTTGTAAGCAGAAAGAAAAAGTACAACAGATAATTGAATAGCGTTCCCTTGCTCCATCTTCCGAGCAAGACAAAAGCGTCGTAGCAATACGGCGCTTTTTTGTTACCCGGAAGCGACAAACAGCGGCTTTTGAATGGCGGACGGTAAGGATACCGCCGCCAATATGAAGCCACTCATATCGAAAGAAAACGCCCAAAATCGCCCCGAAACCATACAGCGGGGTCAGGTTTTGGGCGTTTCTGCGTTTCGGGAGCAAATCGGCAATTAGGCAGCACAAAGGAGGTGTCAGCTATGCCCCGTATGCCGAAATACCTCAAGAGAGAATGGGCGCTCTTTCTTGATGAGCGTGGCAGGAAGAAATACAACGAGCTTTGCAGGAAATGCGAAAGAAGCTGCAAGCAGAGCTTCCGTGCTACCGTTATCTACTGCCCACACTATCTATCGAAAAGGAGAACAAGACAATGACAGACTACATCAAGCAGCATTTTAATTATTTCCTCCGACGCGCTGCCGTCTAACGCTGCTGTAACCCAATTTTCCTTGTTCATATGGTATGCGGGAAAAATTCCGGTTTCCGTGCGCATCGAGCCCAACAATAACGGATCGCACTTTAGGTTCACCACATCTATAATATCCGTTCCGCGTAACCCGATTCGGTTTCGCGGTATATC
>NZ_CAKTYH010000199.1 GCF_934632265.1 uncultured Senegalimassilia sp. | reverse complement strand
CGAAGGCGCATATGAATCAACAACAGCGAGGCTTCCTATCTTGCTGCCATCTCGATGGGCATATCGTCTGTTCACCCTGTTCAGGAAAAGGAGCGGCCCCGGCAGGAAGGGGAACCTGCCGGGGCCATTAAGGAGGGGATATACGACGCCGGTTCATTGGCGCCGATTAACTGCTTTTAAGGAGAAAGCAGAGCGACGGAGGAAGGAGGGGAACCTTTCCGTTCGCTGATACGCAGTATAGCCATCGACGTTGAAGGCGTTATGGCAGCGGCTTGCGCATTTTGTGAAGCCGCCGGCAGTCTTGTTACGAGTTGGTGAACAACCGGGCGCGACAAAGACGCTTGGGGACGGAGGTCTATCTGTCCGGAAGGCTGATCCGATGTTTCGCGTATCGGGATTGCGGCTGTGCCGCATCGTTATCGTAGCGCGGACGAATGCCTGCGTAAGGGCTTGCGTGCTACCGCGATGTCATTTGCGGGACGCGCCGCTTCCGGCTCAAGAAAAGGGGTGGGCCGCAAGCGAAAAGGGGGAAACTTGCGGCCCGAAAGGAGGGGAGGAACGATGCGTTCGCATCGCGATCTGCTATGGGAAGCAGGCAAGCGGTGGAAAGGGGATGTCCCGCTTGCAAGGCTTACTATAGCGGCCGGTGTTGAAGCGGGCGTGTCCGGGGAGTGGCTTTGGGGTGATGTGCTCGTGAACGGAATGTGAATGCCCAGGAGATGCCGTTACCTTCCCGTTGCCAAGCAGGTGGGAACAGGGAGGCAATGCTGCGGTTTTCCCTGATGAAAGCCGATGTTCTCTTTCCGTAACCTTGTGAAGGGCGCATGTGGGGCGCGCTTGTGTGCCTGCGATGCCCCTTTGCCTGGCTCCTTGGGCCCTTTGGTATCATGTTCGAGTCGAAAGGAAACATCCATGCCTGATATCCAGCTGCGGTTCCACCGCGATATGCTCGTGCTTTCCAGTCCCATCGCCCCTGTGCTCGCGCGTCAAGGGTTCGAACTCGATGGAGATGTGGAATATGCCACGCTTATGGAACCCGAGGCCGTCGAGGACGCCCTCCGCCTGAACCTTATGGCGGGCGTGCAGTGCCTTGTCACCGAGACGGCCGGCATGACCCCGGCGCGCCTGGCGCATCGGGGCATGGCCGAACGCCTGCCCGAGCTTGCCCGCGCCGCCGTCGCATGCGCCGCGAAGCTGCGCCCTCAGCATGTGCTCGTGGAGCTTGGGCCATGCGGCCTGCCGCTCGACGCGTCCAGCAAAGCATCGCTCAATGAGAACCGTGACCAGTACGCCCGCGCGGCGCGCGCCTTCGAGAGCCTTTCCCTTGACGGCTTCTTCTTGAACGGGTTTACCAACCCAAGCGACCTGAAGTGCGCGCTCATGGGCTTGCGTCAGGTCAGCGGCCTGCCCGTGTTCGCATCTGTGAGCGTGGGCGCCGATGGCGTGCTTGCGGATGGCCGCCATGGCTTTAACGAGGCGCTCGACGTGATGGCCGAGTTCGAGGCAAGCGTGGCCGGCTTTTGCACGCAGGCGCCCATCGAGGGCGCGTGCGAGCTCGCGCAGCAGGCGGCGAAGCTGCCCCTGCCCGTGCTTGCGCAGCTCGACGTGGTGGAGCACAACCCCCGTCAGCGTCAGGCGATGCCGGAAAACCCGTATCACCGCCCCGATGTCATGATGGAGGCTGCCCAGCAGCTCCGTGCGGCCGGTGCGCAGTTCCTTCGCGCGACCGGCCAGGCCACGCCCGCTTATGCCGGTGCACTGGTCGCGGCAACGGACGGCCTTGACGCGCATCGCCCCGACG
>NZ_CAKTYH010000198.1 GCF_934632265.1 uncultured Senegalimassilia sp. | reverse complement strand
TATGCCGACAGCATGGTGGCGGTTGCCAGGTACAGATGCACCACCAGCAGCGCCTCGTACACGGTGGCCGCCGATACAGGGCGGGCGTTTTTGCGCGCGGCCAGGAACAGCGCGTGCAACGTCTGCGCGGCGCTCAGCAGGAAGAACGCCGCCGTAAGCGTTGCGACCACGGGAATCTTGATGAACAGCAGCTCTTCCATCACGCCACCCCTTCGCCTTCGCTTACTTGCACGGCAAGCGTCGCGCCACCGGGCGCGACGTCAAGGGAGAAACGGACGGCGCGGCGCTCGAGGATCCGGCGCAGCTCCTCAAGAGAGCGCGTGTAGCCTTCGGTTTGCGCCGACTCCTCGGCTTCCAGGGCAGCGCGCAACTCCACGACGCGGCGCTGCCGACTTGCGGTCGCCCCTTCGTCCGCCGCTTCGCCAGCTTCGGCCTTGTCGCTGACGAACAGCATGAGGATGGGGTTGCTCGCCGCGAACGCCGCCGCCGCGAAATCGTACAGGCAGTCGTAGAGCACGCTAACCGTGGAGGCGGGCAGCACGCGTTTGGCGTCCACGAGCGCGGCGCAGTCGATGCCCAAAGTGCGCAGGTCGGCGGCCGTTTCGTTGAACACCAGCTGAAGGCGCTCGCGGTTGAACGCCGGGTCGCTTTTCCCGGCCAGCACCAGGCCGCCCTTGCGCTTGCAATACGCGATGAGCAGCTTAACCTCGGTGAGCCGCTCGCGCCGCTTCGCCAAGCTTTGCGGGTCGTTGCCGCGGGGGAGGTCGGAGAGCAGTTCGTCGATGCGGCGGGTCTTGGCCGCAAGCGTCTGCTCGATCTCGTCGACCAGCGCGCGCTCTTGCTGCGTGCGGTACAGCACGCTGTCGATGGCGTGGCGATGCTTCAGCAGCTCGTTGTGCGCCCGCAGGCTGCTCCTTCGCTGCTCGAGCGTTTCGCGCCGCTCGTCGATGGCGGTGACGTCCTCGGCCAGCAGCGCCGACCCGCCCGTGACGTTGTAACCTCTGAACAGCGTATGGGGGACCGCCGTGGTGCGGAAGCTCGAGATGCTTCCGCGTGGAAGGTCGGAGAGCAGGAACATGGAATGCAGCGCGTCGTCTCCGTCGCTTGGCTGGAACTGCGCGGTGTGCAGCGCCACCTCGCCGCTGCGCGAAAGGATGCGCAGGTTGAACGGAAGCGCGGAAAACATCGACTCGCGCCAGTAGTACGAAGGGAGTATTCCCAGGTCAAGCGCTATCTCAAGGCAGGATATCAGCAGAATGCTGTACACGAGCGCAAGGTTGGATCCGATCAGGAACCGCAGGATATAGAGCACCGTGTACACCCCCAGCACGCCCACGACAAGGGCCATCGGGGCGAACGCGCTGCGCAGCTGCTTGCGGGCAGCGGCGAACGAGCAGGCGAAGAACAGCATGATCTGCACAATCATCCAGCCGAGCACCACCCAATACCCAGGGCCGTACGTGTAGCTGCCCGACCACAGCGGGTCGTCGAACGAGAAGCGGAACACCACGTGATGGAGGTTGTTCGTCAACACGAGCGCGATCAGCGCCGCATCGATGGCCAGCACGGCCCGTTTCGCGTAGCTTGTGATGGGCATGCGGTCGAGCGCCGAGGCGCGCATGGCGCTGAACAGGCTGAACGTGCCGGTCAGCAGCATGGGCACGTAATACAGGTACCACATGATGGAGACCAGGTGGTCGTTGCCGGTTTGGTATTTCAGCGTGACGATGAGCAGCCAGGCGACGCACAGGGCGGCGTTGGCCTTCAGGTAGCGCGCGATGAGCGCATCCGAGCAGCGCAGGTGGATGGTGAACCCCCAGGCTGCTAG
>NZ_CAKTYH010000197.1 GCF_934632265.1 uncultured Senegalimassilia sp. | reverse complement strand
GCACACCTTGTTATCGGCGATCTTGGAGATGTCGGAGGAATCCTTCAGCTTGGCCTCGGCGAACACGTCGGAGTTGCCGATCTGCACAGCACCCTGGGCGATCTGCGTGACGCCCTGGCCCGAGCCGCCGCCCTGGACGGTGATCTGGACGCCAGGGTTCTCCTCCATAAACTGCTCGGCGGCCGCCTCGCACAGCGGCTGCAGCGCGGTGGAGCCCACCGCCGTGATAGTACCGGAAAGCGCCTTCTTGCCGGACGCGGCGTTACCGGATTCGGCGGAGCCGCCATTGGAACCCGAGCAACCTGCCAGGCCGAAACCGGCGACGGCCAACGCGGACATGCCGGCGATGCCGATGAAGCTGCGGCGGCTGATGTAAGAACCCTGCATAGTACGTATACTCCCTTCGGATGTTTTCCCAAGCAAGACGAGCTTGCAGGTGAGGATGGTACGCGCATCTCCGGCCAGCTCACGGCCGCAAGCGCGGTCCATGACCGAAGCGTGACAGGGTTTTACGCGCGGCTTACAAGCCGGCCCGCGCCGCTTTACAAACCGCCCGCTTCGCCGCAGACGCTTTACCCGCGCCTGTCGCACGGACAAGGCGAAGGGAGCAAGATGCTTTGCGCGCCTTGCCCATGGGCAGACGGGAAGAGCCGCGCGCCGCAAAGGCTGCCGAAGCGGGCGGGCACGACCCGCTAAAACGCAAAAAAGCCGAGAACCCCGGAAGCATCCGCCTCCGGGGTTCTCGGCCCGTTCATATGCGAAATTCGATTATTGCCTGGTCAACGGCGCGATGGCGCGCAACACGGCGTCCTTCGCCGCCGTGGCGTCATCGCCGCTTGCCATGGTGAAGATGAGCGACCCGGCGAAACCGACGTCGACGACCTCGGTGAACCACAGGCGCGGGGACGCCTCGACCGCGCCCACCCGGCGCGCCGCGGCGAGCGCCGCCTGCTCGATGTGCCCGGCCCTCTCGTCAAGGTCCTCGCCGCCGCCTTCCACCACCAGGGAAAGCGTCACCTTACCCGTGGGCGGCAGGTGCACGAGCGACGTCTTGTTGATGATGGAGTTGGGGATGACCACCGTCTCGCCCTTGGAGTTGGTGATGGTGGTATGCCGCCAGTTCACATCCTTCACGACGCCCGCAGCGCCGCCGACCGAGATGTTGTCGCCCGGCGAGACGATACGCAAAAGGCTGACCTGCACGCCGCCGATCAGGTTGGAGATGGTGTCCTGGAAGCCCAACGAGATGGCGATACCTCCGATGCCCAGCGCCGTGATGGCGGCGGACACGTCCACGCCGAAGCACGTGGACAGCACCACCGATCCGCCCACCACCCACACGATGGCGCGTCCGATGTTGACGAAGATCGACGACGAGGGCAGCTCATCGGAGTAGTTGAGCACGCGGCGCAGGAACTTCGTGAGCAGATGCCCGACCACCGCCGTGATCACGATGATGACTAAAGCGGTTATGAGCGTGCCCAGCCACGCGTTGCCCACCGCCGATATGATGCCGTGCTCGAAATCCTCCATATAAGGAAAACCCCTTCCGCGGGATGCCCGCTTCAAACCGCGGGGCCGCGCCCGAACCGGGACGCGGCCCCGCGAGAACCGTTATTCCACCGTGCCGTACACCTGGCCCCAGGCATGCCCGCCGATAGCCGAGTTCAGCTGATCGCATAGGCGCTGGCGCGTATAGGTGCCCGGCGGCAGCAAGGCGATGATCTCGTCAAGGTCGTCGGGCAGGTCGAACGACTCGGCCGTCACGACGACGTCGAGCCGCCGCACGAACTTCCCACCGCCGGCGAACACCGAATCGACGACGCGCTGCAGCTGGCCGTAATGCTCGCTGCGGCGCGTGTTCGTCGCAAGCTTCGCCATTGCGGCTACGCCTCCACGTCGCTGCGC
>NZ_CAKTYH010000196.1 GCF_934632265.1 uncultured Senegalimassilia sp. | reverse complement strand
ATTATATGCTATTGCAAATATTATCATTGTTTGTGTATAATCGGCGAAATGACAGGCGCCCTTTCGCATGCGAAGGGGCGCCTGGTGGTATGGGGACAAAAAGAAGGGAACTGCTATGAAAAAGACGAAGACCCGCTTGGCCGCGATCGCGGCCGTGGCGCTGAGCGCCGTGCTCGCCTGCGGCGTGCTGGCCGGATGCTCCTCCGACAAGGGCGAGCAGAAAGCCGATCAGCCGGAGCAGACCGCCGCGGCAAGCCTTGAGGGCAAAAGCCTCAGCATCTATTGCGGCGCCGGTATGACCAAGCCGTTCCAGGAGATCGCCGACGCCTTCAAGGCCGAGACCGGCTGCGAGATGAACATCACCTTCGCCAACGCCGCGCAGATCCAAACGCAGATCAACACCACCCAGGAGGGCGATTTCTTCATCGCCGGCTCCGCCGATGAGCTCAAGCCCGTCAGCGATTACGTTGCCACCAGCACCGACCTGGTCAAGCACATCCCCGTCCTGGTGGTGCCCGCCGACAATCCCATGGGCATCCAGACCGTCAGCGACCTTGTGAAGTGCGACACGCTTCTGCTGGGCGACCCGGAGTCCACGCCGATCGGCAAGATCGCCGTCAAGGCCATGACCGACGCTGGCGTCATGGAGCAGGTCAAGCAGTCCGGTTCCATCACCACCTCCACCACCGCGCCGCAGATCGCCGAGGCCCTGGCCAAGGGCGAGGGCGACGCCGCCATCGTGTGGAAGGAGAACGCGGGCAAGGACGGCCTGACCATCCTTGAGAACTCCGGCATGGAAAGCTACGTCAAGACCGTTCCGAGCGCCGAGCTTGCCTGCGCCGCCGATGCGGACGCCGTCAAGGCCTTCTCCGAGTTCCTGCAGAGCGAAACCGCTAAGAACATCTGGACCAAATTCGGCTACGAGCTGGTGTAACGTATGTCCGCGGCACCTGAGCCAAAACGTCACAGAGGCCGCAAGCGCAACATCTTCCCGGCATTGTGCATGCTGGTAACGGGGATGGTGCTCCTGTTCATCGGGAGCGCCATCTTCGCTATTGTGGCGGGCGGCATCTCGCATTTCGGCGAGGCCGTCAGCTCCGAGGAGGTGCTGTTCTCCTTGCGCATGAGCGTGACCACCTCAAGCATCTCCACCGTCATCTGCCTGCTGCTGTCGCTGCCGACCGCCTATGCGCTGTCGCATGTGGCGTTTCCCGGCAAGCGCCTGGCCGAGGTCTTGATGGAGCTGACGCTGTCGCTGCCTTACATTCTGCTGGGCTTCGCCTTGCTGCTGATCTTCTCGTCGCCGTTGGGCAAGGCGCTCAAGGAAGCCGGTTTCGCCGTGGTCTTCTCGCCTACGGGCATCGTATTCGCCCAGATGATCGTGAACCTGCCCTTCGCCATCCGCATGATGCGCACCGCCTTCGCCGGCGTCAATCCGCGCATCGAATTCGTGGCGCAGACCCTCGGCGCCATGCCCTGGGACGTGTTCCGCACCATCATCGTGCCCATGTGCCGCAACCAGATCATCAGCTGCTTCGTGCTGACCTGGGCGCGCGGCATGGGAGAGTTCGGCGCCACGCTTATGTTGGTGGGCGTGACGCGCATGAAGACCGAGACCCTTCCCGGCAGCATCTACCTGAGTATCTCGACCGGCAACACCGAGACCGCCATGGCCACGGCCATGATCATGCTGCTGGTGTCGGCGTTCACGCTGGTGGTGGCGAACGTGCTCGATTGTCCCACGGGCGAGAGCCGCGTGGGAAGGGCCGGCAAGGGATTGGGCTTGAGGCGCATGAAGGCATGCGGGGAATGCGAGGGAAAGCGATGAGCGGCGGAAGCATCGAGATTCGCGACATGGTGGCGCGGCGCGGCAGCTTCTCGCTGCGCGTTGACGACCTGCATATCGAGCCGCACGAGATATTCGCCATCGTGGGGGAGACGGGGGCTGGTAAGACCGTGCTGCTCGAGGCGATCGCCGGCGCGTTTCCCCTGGAAAGCGGCAGCATTTTGCTTGACGGCAAGGACATCCGGCGCCTGCCCGTGCAGCAGCGACGGTTGGGGATCGTCTATCAGGACCACGCGCTGTTCCCGCATATGAC
>NZ_CAKTYH010000195.1 GCF_934632265.1 uncultured Senegalimassilia sp. | reverse complement strand
GTGGTGCACACGCCGGCGCGATGGCACGGCTCGGGGCCGTCGAGCGCCGCGCAGGTCACCGGCACCGTGGTACCCTCGACCGCGCGCAGCACGTCGCCCGCCAGGATATCTTGCGGGTCACGCGCCAAGCGGTACCCGCCGCCCTTGCCGCGCACGCTTGCCAACAGGCCCGCCGACACCATGGGGCGGGCGATCTGCTCCAGATACTTCAGGGACAGCTCCTCGCGTTCGGCCACTTCGCGAAGCGACACCTTCGCCTCGGGCCCCGCCTGCGCGATGCACACCGCCAAGCGCAATGCATATCGTCCCTTCGATGAGATAAGCACGATTCCCCCTTATCGATTCCAACTACCTTCGCCAAACCACCGAAACGCTCGCCGCGAAACGCACGACCGGCACGCCAGACGCACATGGCGAACCCATGCGGAGCCCGCGGCATCGTCCGGCTCGCCCAACGGGCACGCCCTCCCGGCGAGCCCGCACCCGGCGCAAAGCGGTCGGCGAGCCAGCCTAAGCTCCGCGACGCGCAACCTCGCGCGTCGCCAGCAGACCGCCCAGCGCCGCACCGCGCAGGCCGGCGCGCCAGTCGTGCACGCGGGTCTGTGCGGAGCCCGCGACATCGCCCGGCACGCCCAACGAGCCCGCCCTCCCGGCAAACCCGCGCGCTCGCCGCAGCATGCGCAGCCCAACGCCGCACCGCGCAAGCCGGCGCGCCGACCGGACGAACGCACCCGGCAAACCCGCGCGCTCGTCACGCCGCACGCCGCACGCGCCTTCCCGCCGCGCTACCCTGACGACCCCCGGTCATCTGCCGGCCGTGCATGCCGCCCGGTGTCGCCCTCTGAACATATAGGTTACACTAGACGTAAAGCATGCGCGTTCGCGCTCATTCCGCGGATTGATTCCTTGCGGCAAGCATTTCGCTTGACAAATCCGCATGTCACGTTATCTTAATCCTATCAAACGTATATGAATAAGCATAGCCTTATTTATAGGAAATGAGAAGGGGAAGAAGAAGATGGCAGACGAGAACATCCTCCTCAACGTGGCAGGCCTTTCGGCCGCCGTGGATGAGAAGGTCATTCTTCACGACGTCGACCTTACCGTGGGCGCTGGAGAGACCCATGTGCTGATGGGCCCGAACGGCGCCGGCAAATCGACGCTGGGCCACGTGGTTATGGGCGATCCCGAGTACACGGTGACCGGCGGCAAAATCACGTTCAACGGACAGGATATCACAGATCTGTCCACCGATAAACGCTCGCACGCGGGCCTTTTCCTGAGCTTCCAGGCGCCGGTTGAGATCCCCGGCGTGCCGGTCAGCAGCTTCCTGCGCGCCATTTCCGCAGGCCGCCCGGGGGTGGGCGACATGAAGGGCAAGCAGTTCCGCAAGCACGTCAAGGAGCTGGCCGAGGAGCTGAACATGGACCCGGCCTACCTGGACCGCGAACTGGGCGTGGGCTTCTCCGGCGGCGAGAAGAAGAAGCTCGAGATGCTGCAGCTGCTGCTGCTCGAGCCGAAGCTGGCCTTCCTTGACGAGACCGACTCCGGCCTGGACGTGGACGCGCTGTCCGTCGTCTCGCGCGGCATGGAGGTCTATCGCAAGCGCTGCAACGGCACGCTCGTCATCATCACGCACAACACCCGCATCCTGGAGCATGTGGACGTCAACCGCGTCCACGTCCTGGTCAAGGGCCGCATGACGGCCGAGGGCGACGCGTCCATGATCGCCGACATCGACGAGAACGGCTTCGAGCAGTTCGAGCAGGCCGCGGCCGCAGCCGCCGAATAGGGGCAGCCATGGCTAAGCAACGCACCGAGGTAGCGGACATCGACCGCAGCCTCTACGACTTTTCATACGGCGACAGCACCGAGAAGCTCGAGGCGGGCCTGACGCCCGAGATCGTCCGCGAGATCTCGGAGAAGAAGGACGAGCCGGAGTGGATGCTCCAGCACCGCCTGAAGTCGCTGGAGATCTACCAGAGCATGCCCACGTCGGACTGGGGCCCCTCCATCGCCGGCCTTGACATGGACAACATCGTCACCTACGTCAAGCCCAACACCGACCAAAAGCACGACTGGGAGTCGGTGCCCGACGACA
>NZ_CAKTYH010000194.1 GCF_934632265.1 uncultured Senegalimassilia sp. | reverse complement strand
CACCTGCCCCGAATGCGGCGGCAAGGGCCGTGTCGTCACTGTGCAGCATACGTTCTTGGGCGATATGCAGACGGCAACCACCTGCAGCAAATGCAACGGCACCGGCCAGACCATCGACAACCCGTGCCCCGAATGCGACGGCCAAGGCCGCGTCCCCGATCGTCAGCGCGTCACAGTCGAGGTGCCCGTCGGCATCCGCGATTCCCAGCAGCTGCGCCTCACCGGTTTCGGCGAGGCCGGCCTGCGCGGTGCGGCTTCGGGCGACCTTATCGTCACGTGCCGCATCCAGCCGCACGAGTTCTTCGAGCGCGACGGGGACGACCTGCATTGCCGTGCGAACGTTTCCATCGTGCAGGCGACGCTCGGCTCCGAAATCGAAGTCGACGGCATCTTCGAGGACGAGAAGGTCAAGGTCCGTATCCCCGAAGGCCTGCAAAACGATCAGATCGTGCGCGTGAAGGGCTTCGGCATGCCGCGTTTCCGCAGTGATGCTCGTGGCGATATGTACGTTCATGTCACCGTCGTGGTGCCGAAGAAGGTCACGAAGAAGCAGCGTGAGCTTCTCGAGCAGCTGGCACACGAGATGGGCGAGGATGTAGCCGAGGCTCGCACGCCCCTGCAGAAACTGCGCGATAAGTTCAACTAACCGGGCTCATGCCCGGTTCGCGAGCGATTCCGCTCGCGTTCGACGCTTTACGCAACCGCGGGAGTTACGGTTGCGTAAAGCGTCGTCCGTTCCAGTGCTATTTTCGCTCGGGCGGATCAGCCTGGCGGTGGTGTTCGGGCGCTCAGCTACGGGATGCCTGGATCGCTTCGATTCGGGTAGGCGCCCGGCAGCGTTCGCATCCGCGTCCCAAAGTCCCTTGCTCCGAGATAAGGATCCCCGTGTCGCTTCCTCAATTTTTCCTTGATGAACAGGTTCTGGCCGATGAGGCCTGTGAACAGTTCCCGCTTGCGCTCTCGCGCGATGATGCCAAGCATGCAAAGGTGCTGCGCCTAGCCGCTGGCGAGCATATCGCCGTGGTCGATGCTGCCCAGGATTATTTCGAGTGCGAGATCAAGGCATTCGATGGCGGCACGCCCATCGTCTCCATTTCGGGGCACCTTGACGCCAAGCCGCTTGCCGCCCATGTCTGCCTGGTGCAAGGCCTTGCCAAGGGCGACAAGATGGAAACGGTCATCCGCCACGCCACCGAGCTTGGCGTTTCCGAGTTCATCCCCTTCGCCGCTTCGCGTAGCATCATGAAGGTCGACGCGAAGAAATCGGCTTCGAAAACCGAGCGCTGGCAAGCTATCGCGAAAAGCGCTGCCATGCAATCGGGGCAAACCCACCTTGCGCAGGTGCACGAGCCTATGAGGCTTTCGGCCCTGAAAGACGCGCTTGCGTCCTTCGATGCCGTTATCCTGTGCTGGGAGGAGGCGCCCGGCACCGCGAAGCTCTGCGATGCCCTTCGTCCGGTTTCCCATATCGCACCGTCCGATCGTCTTGCGCGGGTTGCGGTCGTGGTCGGTCCTGAAGGAGGCCTTGCCCAAGAAGAGGTCGACGCTATCCTGGCGTGCAACGATCATGCGCGCATGGTGTCGCTCGGGTCTTCCATCCTTCGTACCGAAACCGCCGGAATCGTCGCACCCGCCTTGGTGCTCTATGAGCTTGGCGGCTTGGGGGCAGGTGAGCGAGCGTGAATTTCGCCATCGTGAATCTCGGCTGCAAAGTCAATCGAGTGGAGTCCGACTCGTTCGCATCCGGCCTGCTTGCTCGCGGCGGCTTGGAAACGGGCCCCGAGGCAGCCGATGTCGTGGTCGTCAACACGTGCACCGTTACCGGCGAAGCTGAAAAGAAAACTCGCAAGGCGGTAAGGCAGGTTTTGCGCGCAAACGCAACCTCCGACGTGGTGGTGACGGGTTGCGCCGCCGCCATCGATGCCGATGCGTTCACCTCCATGGATCCCGATCGCGTGCACATTGCCGGCAAGCTGCAGGTCGACGATGTGCTCGATCGCCTGGTCGGGCCCATCGGCCACGGGGCCATGCCGCTTGCGATCGGCGACGGCTTCAGGACGCGCGTGGGCGTGAAGGTGCAGGACGGATGCAACAACGCGTGCACGTATTGC
>NZ_CAKTYH010000193.1 GCF_934632265.1 uncultured Senegalimassilia sp. | reverse complement strand
CTCCTCGTCTTTGCCGGCACTGCGTGGTTATTCGGCCTTCTCGTCCTTGCCGGCGGTGCGGGCCAGGATGTTGGCGTAGACGGCGCCGGAGATGTTGTGTCGCACGTTGAACACGCCTCCATCCCCTGTTCGCTCTGGGATCGGCCGGGCCGCGAGTCCTGGGCGGTCGGCTGGAGAGGCGAATGAGCAGGCCCTCCGATTTGTCCGCGCTCGCAGGGGTGCGCTTCGATTTCTTATGCGAGCGCGGAGCGGCCGGGGCGCGCGGGATTGAAGGCCGGGCTACCGGCCCTGACCGGGACGGGCGGCGGATGAAGGGAAGCTTTTCGCCGGATTATGGCTGAGAATGCGAGTTTTCCGAGTGTTAGACGGCGGTTCCGGGTGCTGGAAGCCGTCGAGACGACGACATGCAATCGTTTGTTACGGAATCACATGCGTTCATTGCAATCTAAGGAAATCAGCGTTGTCGAACATTCGGAAAACTCGCGTTTCAAGACGTGAAAGCCGAAAAACCTTCTTTCCCGAACCGGCAAGAACGCAACCGCCTTTGCCGGCAGGCAGGCGAGAACGTAACCGCTCTGCCGGAGCCCGGCGAGGATGAAACCGCCCCTCGCCGGAGCCCGGCGAGAACGCATTCACCCTGATGACGCCTGCGGTGAACAGGGGGCGGGTGAGCGGGGGCGGAAGCGTGTCGCGATGCCTTGTCGAAAACGCGAGGCGCGAAAAAGCCGGGAGGGGCGAACCCCTCCCGGCTTTGCGATGGCGGTTTCGCGCGTCTGTTCGCGTCCGTGCTCTTCAAAAGCGTGCTTTGGGCGGCACCCTGCTCGTATCCGCGCTCCCAAGCGCAAACGAGCCCCGCCCGGATACCCGGGCGGGGCTCGACAACAGGGCAAACGTCGCACCGTCGGCGCGGCGCTGCTGGGGCGCTCCCGACTTCTCGTCTTTGCCGGCGCTGCTAAGGCGTTATCCTGACTTCTCGTCTTTGCTGGCGCTGCGGCGGCGTTATTCGGCCTTTTCGTCCTTGCCGGCGGTGCGGGCCAGGATGTTGGCGTAGACGGCGCCGGAGATGTTGTGCCACACGCTGAACACGGCGCCGGGCACGGCGGCCAGCGGCATGCTCGCGAAGTGCATGGTGGCAAGCGAGGTGGCAAGGCCGGAGTTCTGCATGCCCACCTCGATGGACAGCGTGCGCATCTGCGCCTTCGACAGGCCGAGCGCGCGGCCCACGAAATAGCCCAGCGCGTAACCGCAGATGTTGTGCAGCATGACCACCACGATGATCAGCGCGCCGACGGTCGCCAGCTTTGCGGCGTTGGCGGACACCACTGCCATGATGATCAGCGAGATGGCGATGACGGAGACGAGCGGCAGCACCTTGGAGCAGGCCTGCGCCACCTTGGACGCCACGGCGTTGATGACGAAGCCCAGCGCGATGGGCACGAGCACCACCTGTACGATGGACAGCAGCATGCTGACGTAGCTGACGTCGACGCTCTGGCCGGCAAGCAGCAGCACGAGCGCCGGGGTGACGATCGGGGCCATGATGGTGGTGCACGCGGTCATGCCGACCGACAGCGCCACATCGCCCTTCGACAGGTACGTCATGACGTTGGAGGAGGTGCCGCCGGGGCAGCAGCCGACCAGCATGACGCCCACGGCAAGCTCGGTGGGCAGCTGGAAGACCAGGCACAGCACCCAGGCGATCAGCGGCATGATGATGAACTGGGACAGGATGCCGGTGATCACGGCCTTCGGCTTGGTGAACACCACCTTGAAATCGCCGAGCTTGAGCGTCATGCCCATGCCGAACATGACGATGCCGAGCAGCGGGTTGACCCAGCTGGTGGGCAGCGCCGCATGCACGGGCGCGGGCGCGACGAAGGCGATGATGGCGACCGCAAGCGCGATGATGGCCATCCATTTGCCGGCGAAGTCGCTGATCTTCTCGAGGACCTTCATGATGAAACCTTTCTAACGTGCGCGCGTTGCTGGGGAAGGGGACGCTGCGACGGCGAAGCCCGCATACGCGGTGCTTGGCCGTCCCCCGTCCCCCGTTCGCCGTTCACTGGTTCGCGGTGTTCGGCCTGCGGCATGTCCGCTACCCCCGTAACGCAAATGAGCCCCGCCCGGGTATCCGGGCGGGGCGCGAA
>NZ_CAKTYH010000192.1 GCF_934632265.1 uncultured Senegalimassilia sp. | reverse complement strand
ACGCGGCTGCCGGCCTCTTGACAATCCCTTGATTCGGATTTTGCCCTTGTCTTCACATCCTGTACACAATATGTAGCATCTTCTTTACATTCCTTGCGTCCGAGTCTGTGTCATACACTACATATAGTGGTTTTTGCGAACCCAATACATCCTGACACCAGGCAAGCTTCCCTTAGAACAACCCCTTACGTCTTAAGACGTTCCTGCATTTCTTCGTTCTTGTTTCATACACGGCTTCTTTCCCGATTCCGTTTCTTGCGTCTTTGCATTATTCGGTTTTGCTGTGCGTTGATCGCTCTCCTCTGTCTGAGCTTTCTTGTCGCTGATGCGAACGACGATGTGCTTATGATGGCTGTCCGCAGTTATCGCGCAAGGCCTTGCCGCTCTCTTGTTTGTTTCTTGGCGCCATTCGCTTGCTTAATCTTGTCGTTTATCGAACAGCGATAGCCGAGCTCTTTTGAACCGAACCTTTCTGGCCCGGGCCCGTTCGTCGGCAACCCGGAAACGGCTGTTCGCCGTAATCGGATGCGTTCTTGCCTCTCCCCCATTCGCTACCTTGTTTTACTATAAGGCTGACGAACCTATATAAGGTGGTGATTGATTTGGGCGCAGATCTGCGGATCGATCTTCCCGAAGATGCCCTTGCGCTTCTTTCCGTATTGGATGATGCAGGATTCGAGGCATGGGCTGTCGGCGGTTTTGTGCGCGATGCGCTGCTCGGCCGACCCTGCTCGGATATCGATATCGCCTGTAGCGCGATGTGGGCAGACACGAAGCGCGTTTGCGAACAGGCGGGACTGAGGACCCATGAGACCGGCGTGGCGCATGGGACGATCACGGTTATCAGCGGGGATTCGGCTTTTGAGGTGACGACCTTCCGCAGCGACGGACGATATAAGGATGGAAGGCACCCTGATTCGGTGACGTTCGTATCTTCTATTGAGGAAGACCTTGCCCGCAGGGATTTCACCATCAATGCTATGGCCTGGCGGCCCGAATGCGGCTTAATCGACCCCTTTGGCGGAAGAGCCGATATGGAGCGCGGCTTAATCCGCGCAGTAGGAGATCCTCGCGAAAGGTTTGCCGAAGATGCGCTGCGCATCCTGCGAGCTTGCCGTTTCAGCGCGGAGCTGGGGTACGCCATCGAGCCTTGCACCTACCAGGGCATGTTGGAAAACAAGGGTTTGTTGTCGAAGATATCTGCTGAACGCGTAACCCACGAGCTGCAGAAGTTGCTTCTTGGAGCACATGCCGGCGACGCACTGCTTGGCTGCGTTGATGCGCTTTCGGCCGCTCTGCCCGAGCTTGTCGCCATGAAGGGCTTCGATCAGCAAACGCCCTATCACATATACGACGTGCTTGAGCATACCGCCCGGGTTGTCGATGGCGTTCCGCCCTACCCGTTGGTTCGCTGGGCCGCGTTGTTCCATGATATGGGCAAGCCTGCGTGCTTCTTCAAAGATGAAAACGGCACCGGTCACTTCTATGGACACGCAGCGGTGAGCGTTCCCATAGCGCGCGGCGTTATGCAACGGCTTACGTTCTCGAACGCCTTCATCGACAGAGTGCTTGTTTTGGTCAAGCGCCATGACGACGTAGTGCCCGCAAATCCCAGGGCGGTGAAGCGGATGCTCGCGCGCCTTGGCGGCGATACCGAGCTGTTCGCCGCCCTTTGCGATTTGAAGCGAGGTGACGCGAGGGGGCAATCGCCGAAGTTCAGCGATCCGCGCATCGCGCTTGCCGACGATCTGCAGCGCACGCTTGAGGAGATAATCGCCGCCGATGAAGCCTTCACGGTAAAGTCCTTGGCCATCAACGGGCGCGACGTTATGAAGCTGGGAGTTGCCCAAGGGCCCGAGATCGGGGAAGCCTTGGCGAGATTGCTTGACGCCGTTATAGATGGCGAAGTTGCTAATTCGGCACCTGACCTGGAGGAATATGCGCTCAGCAACTTGATTGGGAAAAGTTTTTCAAAAAAGTTGCCAAAAAGTGTTGACGGAATAGGGGAAGGTGCGTAATATATCTTCTCGCGCCTGGCCCTCCGAAATACATCGAAGGAAACGGCGCAGAGGATTTGCCACTGGGGTGTCGTCTAATGGCAGGACAGCGGTTTCTGGTACCGTATGTGAGGGTTCGACTCCTTCCACCCCAGCCATTTTTTGGTAAATTCGTTTAATGGCTCCGTCGTCTAGCGGTTTAGGACGTCGCCCTCTCAAGGCGAAGGTCGCCGGTTCGAATCCGGTCGGAG
>NZ_CAKTYH010000191.1 GCF_934632265.1 uncultured Senegalimassilia sp. | reverse complement strand
TGCTCGGCGCAGGCCAAATGCCCGATGTGGATGGGGTCGAACGTGCCGCCCATGATGCCGAGGCGCACCGGGCTGCCGTCGGCCCCAAGGTCGTCGAAGCGCTCGCAGACCACGGGCGCAGCCGATACCTGCTCGGACCTGGCTTCTCCGCCGGCTTGCATAAGCCCCATCCTAAGCGCGCACCTGCCCCGAGCCGCGCAGCATGTACTTGTAGGAGGTCAAGCCCTCAAGCGCGAAGGGGCCGCGCACGTGCAGCTTCTGCGTGGAGATGCCGATCTCAGCGCCCAGGCCGAACATGCCGCCATCGGTGAACGCGGTGGAGGCGTTCACGTACACCGCGGCCGCATCCACTTCGTTGACGAACCGCTCGATGGCTGCCGCACCTTCGGGAAGCTTCGGATCGGCGACGATGGCCTCGGAGTGCATCGTGCCGTAACGGTTGATATGGGCGATAGCCTGCTCGGGGCCGCTGACGCAGCGCACGGCCAGGTCGGGCGACAGGTATTCCGTTTCCCAATCCTGCTCGGAGGCACGCTCGACCTGCAGAGCGGCATCGGTCGGTAACCGCTTTTCACCGGCAGCAAGCGCGACTTTGCACGCAAGCTCGTCGCCATGGATGCGCACGCCCTTGTCGGCGAGCATGCCGAACAGCTCGGGCAGGAACCGCTCGGCCACGGACTGGTCGACGAGCAGCGTCTCGCATGCGTTGCACACGCCGTAGCGACGGCACTTGGCGTTGACCACGATGTTTCGCGCCATGTCGAAATCTGCGGTGGAATGCACGTACACGTGGCAGTTGCCGGTGCCCGTCTCGATGACGGGAACCTTCGCGCAGTCCACGCAGTGGGCGATCAGGCCCGCACCGCCGCGCGGCACGAGCACGTCGACCACGCCGCGCAAGCCCATGAGCACGTCGGCTGCGGCACGATCGGTGGACTCGATGATGCCGATGCAACCAGCGGGCATGCCGGCTGAAACGGCGGCATCATGCAGCACGTGCGCGATGGCCGCGCAGGACTTGGCCGCCATGGACCCGCCGCGCAGCACGCAGGCGTTGCCCGACTTCAGGCAGATGCCCGCGGCGTCTGCCGTGACGTTGGGGCGAGCCTCGTAGACCACGGCCACCACGCCAAGCGGAACGGCCACGCGCGAAAGCTGGATGCCGCTATCGAGCGTGCGCGAGTCGAACACGCGGCCGAGCGGGTCGGGAAGCGCCACCAGGTCCTCGAGCGCATCGGCCATGGCCGCAACGCGCCCCTCATCGAGCATCAGGCGATCGAGCAGGCTTTCCTTCGTGCCGGCTTTACGCGCGGCGTCCATATCCTGGGCGTTGGCGGCCACGATGGCCCCCGATTGCTCGCGCAGCGCCCGAGCCATGGCGGTCAATGCGGCGTTGCGCTCCTGCACGGTTGCCTGCGCAAGCGCCGGGCTCGCATCCTTGGCGGCCTGCGCGACCGCCAGCACTTCCTGTTCCAGCATGATCGACTCACATTCTGTCGTATATCCAAAGCGAAGGTGAGCACCCTAAGAGCCGCTCACCCGCTATTGTCCCGCATACGCGCACCACCCCGCACAGGCCCGCTCGCAAACCGCGAAACGGCGCCGGCAGGCGGCGTATCCGATGGCCGGCGCCTCGGCCCGCCGGGCGCCAAGCAGCTTGAACCTATTCGAAGACCACCAGCTCGTCGCGATGAACCAACGGACGCTGGGTCAGTGCGGCGAGCAAGCGGTTGCGCTCGAGCATCTCGCGCGTTTTGCCGCAGGCAAGCTCCACCTCGTCGGCGGAGAACGCCGCGCGTCCGCGGGCGAACAGGTGGCCCGCAAGATCTTTGATGTCGACGATATCGCCGGCCTCGAAGCGACCCTCCACGCTGGCGACGCCCACGCAAAGCAGGGATTTGCCGTGCCCGATAAGCGCCGACTTCGCGCCTTCGTCGACCACCACCGCGCCGCGCGCCGAGTCGCCAAGGGCGATCCAGAGCTTGCGGGGCGTGATCTCGTGGGGCTTCTTCAACGCCGAGAAGCGCGTGCCGACGGGCTTGCCCGCCGCGGCGTCCTCGACCACATGGGGCTGACGGCCATAGCAGATGACCATGGGGATACCCGCCACCATGAGCACGCGCGCGGCCTTGATCTTGGTGATCATGCCGCCCGAGCCCACCGTGGAACCCGCACCGCCGGCGACCGCCAGGATCTCGGGCCCGATGCTTTCCACATGGGGGATGAGCTTGGCGTCGGGATTGGTGTTCGGG
>NZ_CAKTYH010000190.1 GCF_934632265.1 uncultured Senegalimassilia sp. | reverse complement strand
CAAGGTCGGAAAACGTTCGCGACAATCATGGGTCAAACAAAAGCACGCGTTAAGACGCGCTATCTTTGACGCTCACAAATCTTTGTGGTGCCGTTTGCGAACTGCACGCTCAGCTTCATATCGGGAAGAGCCGATACATCCTTAACCTTATGGAACTTCATGGCATACCTCCTTAATCGAGAGGATCAAGCTTCGTTGCCCGAGTAATATCACGGTATCGTGATATTGTCGAGAAGCATTAAGGTGAATCGTGAAGGCTGGACCCGTTTGCTGCCAAAAAACGCGCGAATGCGTGTTCGAGGGCTAGAGGTAGGTGTCCAGGTGACTGACTACTGCGAATATATCCTGATGGCAAACCATGAAATCACGCATTTCAGCACGTTGGGCGCAGATTATGCCCGAGTCGACCAGCAGTGTCCTCGCGATTACACACACTCGCGCAATTATTGGCAGCAACTCCCCGAAACCCCTCCGAATCTTCAGTCAGCGTAGCTAATCTTCAGAAAACATTGAACATTACACCGAAACATTGAAGATTACAGCCAATCGGAATCGATGGCGAAGCAGCGTTCCCGCTCGCCCCCACATCCCGCGCCCGCTCGTCCCCGCTCGTCCCCGCATCCCGCATCCGCCTGCGCACTCATGCGCTATCATCAGCAGCGTCGTACACCTCGCGATGCTCCGGGCCTTGCTCGGGCGGTAAGGGATATTGGTGGACTTGCTATCCGTGTTCATCCAGGGACTGACGTTGGGCCTGGCGTATCTGGCGCCCATCGGGATGCAGAACCTGTTCGTCATCAACAGCGCCCTGAGCCATAGGCTGGGCCGCGCCATGGCCACCGCGCTCGTGGTGGTGTTCTGGGACGTCTCGCTGGCGTTGGCCTGCTTTTTCGGCGCCGGCGCGCTGATGGACGCCCTCCCGTGGCTCAGGAACATCGTGCTGGGCCTCGGCGGCCTGCTGGTCGTGTGCATAGGCGTGGGGCTCATCAGGTCGGAAGCGGACCTATCCTGCGACAAGGACATGAACCAGCCCTTCGCGAAGATCATCCTCGCATCCTTCGTGGTGACGTGGCTGAACCCGCAGGCCATCGTCGACGGAACCATCATGCTGGGCGCGTTCAGAGCCACGCTTCCCCCAGGCAGCGACCCGCTCTTCATCGCAGGCTTCGCAACCGCTAGCTTCGTCTGGTTCAACGCCCTGGCCCTCATATCGAACCGCCTGGGCAGCAAAATCAACGCCCGCGCTCTCACCTGGGTGAACCGCATCTGCGGCATCGTGATCACCCTCTACGGCCTAAAACTGCTCAGCACCCTGGTGCAGTTGTAAGCGAAAAAGCCGGCGAAACGCGTTTGGGGTAATCCCCAAAGCGTCCGGACAGCGACAGCGTGCAGGTGCGGTTCCGGATCCGCGCAACAAAAGGAGCCGGGAAGGCGTAACCTTCCCGGTTCCGTTCGCTATTGGCCTATTCGCCAGCCGCCGACTGCTAGCCGTTGATGCCGGCTGCTTCCTCGAGGAGCTTACTGTCGGTGTAGCTCAGCCGGCCGTCGGGCACGATGGCGTCGGTGTGGCACTGCGTGCAGTAGTTCACGCTGGCGCGGTGCGCCTTGTGACAGGTGGTGCACTTCTGCTCGCCGTGCTGCGGGGTGTGCGGGTTGATTTTGCCCATCCACGCCGTCTTCTTCTCCAGCTCGTCACGGCCGTAGGGGTGGCAGCTCGTGTTCATGCAGAACTCGTCGGAGCTCTCAAGGCCGCGCGCCTCCACCAGCTGCGTGGCGGTGCGCTCGGCGAGCGGGCTGTCGTAGCTGCCCGTCACCCACTCCATGCCCTCGGTCATCTGCTCGTCAAGCTGCGGCACGTGGCAGTCCATGCAGGTCTTGCCTACCTGGTTGTGAACGGCTGCCAGCATGCTGCCGGCGTCCTCCACCTCGTTGCCCCACTTGTCCGTTGCCGGCTCGCTCGGCGTGGCCTCGAACGTGGGCAGGTACGGGTCCATGGGGTCGTGGCAGATGGCGTTGCAGAAGCTTGGCTGCTCATGCCACACCATGAACCCGGCGCCCGCCACCACCAGCACGGCCACGACGCAGCCCAGCGTGATGCCCAGCACGTTACGCACGGCGATACGGCTGAACGCGCAGCATTCGCCCAGGTTGCCGCCGCCGTTGTATATGTCGAACCGCACGCTGCCGAACTCGCCGGCGCTGTACAGGTTGGGGATGGGGTCGGCGATCACCGATTTCGCAAGTTTGATGACAGGGTTGTAGATGCGCATGCAACCGTAGACCTTGCGGAATCGGGGAAAGCTATATTACTACTAGCGAACATACGTTCCAATAT
>NZ_CAKTYH010000189.1 GCF_934632265.1 uncultured Senegalimassilia sp. | reverse complement strand
CATCCAGTCTGCAGCAAGCTTGGGATGAGGAAACGCCGCGGCTTCAAGCCGCGGCGTTTCTTGCAGTCTACCTGCGGTGGGTTACCGACGCGTCGTCATGGGACGAGGGCGTAGCCCGTGGGTGTGCTGCTGGGACAGCGCGCCGATAGAGAGCTTCTGGGGATGGGCGAAAGCGCAGCTAGGACCGACCGACCGCATGGCGCGCGATGAGATGGTGAAACTCACGGACGATTATGTGGGCCGCTGTAACCAGAGGGGTCGGACAAGATGGGGCTGGCGCTCCTGAAGGGTAGCCAAGCTGCCCACTGCTTGGGGTTGTCCGAAATCAGAGGTCCATGTCATGGCGGTTGGGGCGTCGCTTCCTGGACGAGCGGATTCCAGCGCGTTGTATCGAAGCCGGTGCGGTCATTCGGCACTATGGGATGCGGTTGATTCTGAGGGCTTCGGGTTTGCCCCCAGGGGTCGCTTGTTTTGCGCTCCGCTGGTGGCGGAGAGTGGGTATGCTGCCGAAGCGGTGGCCAATTATTTGAGGAATGAGCATGTAGGGCTCCCCCGATGAGGCTTCGGCAGTCAACGGATCCTGCGCAGGCTGCATTACGGCGGCATTCCAGATGCTTTGCTTCGAAAAACCTAAGCTTTGCGTAATGCGCCTAACCGGCAATGAAGCAACTCTCGTATATTTGGCCACCACACTGTTGAGCTGCCGCGAATCGAGCGCCTTGGGCAGCGGTAAAGGAAAGGCTGATCGCGGCCTTATGGAAAGGGGTCGCTGATAAAGGGGTGCGCACTTCCGAGCGAAGATAAGCATTGCCGTCGGGTTCGTCCGCGATGTTGCCGTTTGCGAAGGCCGGGAGTCCTGAGCTGCTTGCGAGGCTGAGGGTGGTCTTACGCTGATTGCCGATTGCCCGAGATCGGTAACCCGTGCTGGCTTCGAGGCGGCTGACATTGGTCGTTTCGGCAAGGGTTGTGCAAGCTTGGATGGCTATGCTGGGATGCATGGGGATTCTATTGACGGACATATCGGCCCTTGAGACGTTGCGGGCGTCTTCTGCTGCAGGGGCGGTGCCGCGCGAGGCGCCGTTCGCCTTCGGCTCGGTGCGAAGCCTGCAAGAGCTGCAACCTCATGCGGTCGAGATTCGAGACTTGGCCGGGCGCGGGCTCGGTTGCTGCTCGACTCCGTTGCACGTGTTGGTCCCACGTGCTGCGATGCGTCGAAATCATGCTGGCGTGAGGTGGCATGTGCATGAGGGGCGGCTTGCCGGAAGCTCGTTTTCGATGTTGGCGTCGGGTGTGTTTGCGGTGCGCCCTGAATTTGCTCTGCTGCATGTTGGTCAGCGAAATAAACTTGAAGCCTTGGCATGGGCTTTCGAATTAGCGGGTTCGTACCGCGTTTGCCGTGATGACGAGAGGGGTTTCGTGAAGGCGGATCCCCTTATCGCTCGAGCTTCGCTTTCCCGGTTCGCAAGGGCTCATAGCGATTTGTTCGGCTCGGCGGCATTGCGCCGCGTTGGGCGGTATGTGCTTGAAGGGGCGGCGTCTCCGATGGAGTCGGCGCTTGCAATGCTGCTTTGCTTGCCGGCGTCTCTTGGCGGGTTTGGTCTTCCGGCGGCGGAGCTGAACGCACGAGTCGATATCTCTGTTCGGAGCGAGTTGTCGTTCATGAAACGCTATTACGTTGCTGATATGTGCTGGAGAAAGCAGCGCGTCATCGTGGAGTACGATAGCGATGCCTTTCATGCCGGTCCTGGTCGTATTGCCGAAGATGCTGCCAGGCGCAACGCCTTGTTGCATATGGGATACGATGTCGTTACGGTCAGCAGGGCTCAGATTATGAATAGGGCAAGATGCGCGGAAACGGCGTCCGTTATCAGCAGGGCGATCGGGCATAGGCTTCGCATTAGGGCGAGCGATTGGCCGAAGAAGCACTTAGAGCTGCGAAGCCTGGTGTTGCCTAAATCGGGTTCAAGATTGTGACGGTTGCTTTTGCTTTACGGACGCTTGCTGTCGTTTGCCCAGCGCAAAGCTGTGGATGACGGGTGAAAAGCACGACTGCTGGCCAAAAAGATGAGAGTTGAGCAAATGGACGCCTTGTTATGCGTCCCCGCCTCCCCAATGGACGCGCTGTGACCAATGCCATAGCAGTGTTTTGAGCGTTGGTTGCGTAAACGCCTGCGGATGCGTAATGGTGCATAGGCGGAAATGAAGCAATCCTCGATAATTTGGCCACTGTTGTTAATTGCGCCTGGGCTTAAGCGGAATCCGTGGTCGCAACTGCGGACTGGTGTGCATCCAATCCGGGATAAGCCTGAACTGGCAAAAGAAGAGGCGCCGCGGCTTGGAGCCGCGGCG
>NZ_CAKTYH010000188.1 GCF_934632265.1 uncultured Senegalimassilia sp. | reverse complement strand
CATGCTGCCGTGGTCCTGGTAGCCCAAAAACTCCACGGGGGCGTTCTCCTGTCGGGCGAGCTCTTCCAGGCGTTGCCGGTCGGGCCCGTCCCCTAAGATCTTCACCTTCACGGGAGGGAAGGGGCGATGGCGCTTGGCGGTTCCTGCGGCGGTGGTGCGCGCGGTGTGCGTCGCGCGGCGCTTCTCGAGCAACGCCGCCGCCTTGATAAGGGTTGCCAGGTCGTAGCTGGCGCCGAGCGTGCCGGCGTAAACGGCCCACAGCTCGCCCTCGGGCTTTTCGACGTCGGCCATGTGCTCGCGCGCGCCCTCGTCGAACGCCGCAAGGTCGTTGCCCACGTACACCGTGGCGTGGGGATAGGGCGCCGTGCGATCCTTCGCAGGGCGGGCCGTGTACTCCTCCGAGGTTCCCACGGCGCCGGAGAGCAGCTGGTAGACGCGCTTGGCGTCGCGGGCGAACGGGTAGAACGCTACGTCGCTGACCACGGGGATGTCCACCACCATGCGCATGGCCTCGGGCCACAGGTCGTTGATGTCGGCCACATAGGGGATGTTGTGCTCGGAGGCGTATTCCGCGCAGACGCGCGCCACGTCGTTGGGCGGGATCTCCGAGTAGATGAGCGAGTAACGGCCTGCGGTGCGCTCGAAGTGCTCGCGAAGGTTCTTCGCCGCCACGTGGTGGCTTCGGATGCGCTGCAGGTCCAAGTTGCGCGTGTATCCCGGCTCGTTGATGAACATCACGGTATAGGGAAGGCCCTGGTAGCAGGCCTTCGAGGTGTCGCGTTGGGCCTTCTCCCAGTGCTGGAACGACGAGGTGATCAGATCCACGTCGAACCCCTGCTCGACGAGCATCTCGGACAGGACGCGGAAGCGCGTATAGCCGCGCGTCTCGTCGCCGAGCTTGACGCCCATGGTGACCACGGCGATGCGGGGGCGCGGGCGCGCCTGGGCGCGCTGTGTGTAGGTTTGCGTATTCATGGGAGCAAGTATACCAAGCCTGCGCCTTGCCGCGCTTGGCGAACAGCGAACCCCCACGAGCCCCGTAGGATTCGAGCGCCGATGGGCGCCTTCCGACAAAGGCCGTCCTTGTGCGTGGCTTGCGCTTCGCCTATTATTAGAAGTTGCGCAATCGCGCGCGCAAAACAGGGCTCTTGGCGCCCGTTGCGTCGTATCCAACCAAGTGATCGGGAAACGTATGATCCAATTGCAGCACGTGTGCAAGACGTATGGCGAAGGCGAAAACGCCCATCATGCGCTGCGCAACGTGAACCTTACCATCAACGATGGCGACGTGTTCGGCATCATCGGCGCCTCGGGCGCCGGCAAATCCACGCTCGTCCGCTGCCTGAACCTGCTCGAGCGCCCTACCGAGGGCGCCATCCTCTACGACGGCCGCGATATCACGGGCCTGTCCGGACGGCCGCTGCTCGAGCTGCGCAGCCAGGTGGGCATGATCTTCCAGAACTTCAGCCTGTTCCAGCAGCGCACCGTCTTGCGCAACGTCACCTTCCCGCTCGAGCTTCGCGGCGAGAAGGGCGAGGCCGCTCGCAAGCGCGCCATGGAGCTGCTCGAGTTGGTGGGCCTGGCCGACCTTGCCGAGCGCTATCCCAGCCAGCTTTCCGGCGGGCAGCAGCAGCGCGTGGCCATCGCCCGCGCGCTGGCGAACAACCCCAAGGTCATGCTCTGCGACGAGGCCACCAGCGCCCTTGACACGCGCACCACCGCCTCCATCCTGCAGCTTCTGCAGGACATCAACCGCGAGCTGGGCGTCACGCTGGTGGTTATCACCCACTCGCTGCCCGTGGCCTGCAAGATCTGCAACCGCGTGGCCGTCATCGACCATGGCCGCATCGTGGAGGAGGGCGCCACGGCCGCCGTGTTCGGCAATCCGCAAAGCCCCGTCACCCGCGAGCTTCTTGCAAACGACGACCTGGTCGTGGCAAGCGGGCGCGATGAGGCGAAAGGCCAGGAGGGCTAAATGGATTACATCAGCAACTTCATCTCGCAGTACGGCGCCCTGTTCGCCCAGGGAACGGTGGACACGCTCGTCATGACGCTTGCGTCCACGCTGTTCGCCTACCTTATCGGCGTGCCGCTCGGCGTGCTGCTGGTCATCACGGCCAAAGACGGTCTGAAGCCGCAGCGCGCCCTTAACACGGTGCTCGGCTGGATCGTCAACATCGGCCGCTCCATCCCGTTCATCATCCTGCTCGTGGCCATCATCCCGTTCACGCGCCTGGTGGTGGGCACGTCGTTGGGCGTGCCCGGCGCCATCGTGCCGCTTACCGTGGCCGCCATCCCGTTCGTGGGCCGCATGGTCGAGCAGAGCCTGGCCGAGGTCGACGGGGGCCTGGTC
>NZ_CAKTYH010000187.1 GCF_934632265.1 uncultured Senegalimassilia sp. | reverse complement strand
CGGCTCGCTGATCTTGTCCACCTTGGGCCTGGGAGGCGTGCTGCTCGGCTTCAGCAACGCGTCGTCCTTCGCCCTGAACAGCGCATATGTGTGGGCTCCGCTCGTTGCGGGCGCGGCCCTGTGCGCGGTGTTCGTCGTGCGCCAAAGGCGGCTTGGCGATCCGCTCATCGACCTTGGCGTGTTCCACTCGCGCCGCTTCAACGCCGGCTTCGCGGCGCAGAACCTGCTGTTCGCCTCCTTCATGGGCGTCACGCTGGTAGTGCCCCTTTACGTGGAAGGCCTGTGCGGCGGCACGGCGCTTCAGGCGGGCATGGTGCTGCTGCCGGGCACCGTTGCCGCGCTCGTGCTCAACCCGCTCGGCGGCGTGCTGACCGACCGCATCGGTGCGCGACGGGTGTGCCTGGTCGGCGGGCTCATGCTCTCCGCCGGCGCCGTTCCCATGTGCTTCCTCGATGCCGCCTCGCCGCTGTGGCAGGCGGTCGTGTTCCAGGGCGTGCGCGCATGCGGCGTGTCGTTGCTCATCGGCCCGCTCACCCAGTGGAGCCTGGCGGAACTGCCGCGGCCGCTCGTGCCGCACGGCAGCTCTCTGTCCATCGCGGTGCGCCAGGCCTGCGCCAGCTTCGGCACGTCGGCTATGGTGCTGGCCATCTCGGCGGGGCAGGGGATCGCGTCCCGCGGCGGCCTTGCCGGTGGGCTGCAAGCTGCGCCCGACGTGCTCGCGGCGCTGCCGTATCACCTGGCGTTCGGCTTCTCGGCCGTGCTGTCGCTGTGCCTGCTCGCGGTCATCGCGTGGAAGGTCCGTTAGCGCATCTTATGCCGTTCGCGGTCGTTTTCGCGCCAGCGGTTGCACGTTCCGGCACGTCTGGTATACTTCACTTCAGCACTCTACTGTGATAAAGTGATTGCTAAGGAACCAAGCAGCCATGCCCACGGGCATGCGCGGAAGGGAAGGGAACATGAAGAAGAAGCTCCTCGGCCTGGTGGCATGCGTTGCCACTCTGGCCCTGTCCGGCGCCCTGCTGGCGGGTTGCTCGGGCTCTGGCGACAAGACCGGCGGCGACTCCGCTGACGGCAAGGAAACCCTGACGGTCGGCTTCGACCAAAGCTATCCGCCGTACGGCTTCGTCGGCGACGACGGCAAGTACACCGGCTTCGACCTGGATCTGGCCCAGGCCGTGTGCGACAAGAACGGCTGGGAGCTGAAGCTGTCCGCCATCGATTGGGATGCCAAGGACGCGCTGCTGGCCCAGGGCAACATCAACTGCATCTGGAACGGCTTCACCATGGAGGGTCGCGAGGATGGCTACACCTTCTCCGATCCCTACATGCTCAATGAGCAGGTCATCGTCGTGAAGGCAGGCAGCGACATCTCCGATTTCGCTGGCCTTGCCGGCAAGACCGTCATGACCCAGGTCGACTCCGCCGCGCTTGACGTGCTCGAGGGCGATCAGGCCGAGGTTGCCGCCACCTTCAAGGGCGGTGCCGCCAAGACCATCGGCGACTACAACAACGCCTTCATGCAGCTTGATTCCGGTGTGATCGATGCCGTCGCCTGCGACCTGTCCATCGCCCAGTACCAGATCGCCGCGAACCCCGACAAGTACGTGCAGCTGTCCACCCCGCTGTCCACCGAGCACTACGCCGTGGGCTTCAAGAAGGGCGACACCGAGCTGGCTCAGAAGGTCACCGAGACCCTGAAGCAGCTCGACGCCGACGGCACCGTCAAGCAGCTATGCGAGAAGTACGCCAGCTACGGCATCAGCTACGACAACTGGGTGCTCGGCAAGTAATGCTTCCGCTTGCCCCCGGCAAGCAGCTTGATAGCGTATCCTATTAGGGCCGGAGATGCGTATCTTTGCCCCTATGCACGATGCGGCGCGTTCCAAAACCGCGTTCACGTGCATGGTGGGCAGGGCGAGCGTCTCCGGCCTTCCGGCTGCTATTTTCCGCCAACCTGCCAAGGTTGGCGTTCGGCGTGTTAAGACAAGAGCGTTTCTCTTGGAAGGAGACCAATGGAATTCGGAACCATGATGGGGCTGCTGCTCTCCGGCCTGCAGTTCACCGCCATCATTTTCGTAGTTACGCTTGTGGGGTCGCTGCCCCTCGGCGTGCTGGTGGCGCTTGGCCGCATGAGCAAGTTCAAGCCGCTGTCGCTTTTGGTGCAGTTCTATATATCGGTCATGCGCGGCACGCCGCTTATGCTGCAGCTTATGATGTGGATGTTCGGGCCGTTCTACCTGTTCGGCGCCTCCATGGGCTCGGATTGGGCGTACTTCGCCTGCTGCATCGGCTTCATCCTGAATTACGCCGCCTACTTCGGCGAGATCTACCGCAGCGGCATCCAGTCCATCCCGCGCGGCCA
>NZ_CAKTYH010000186.1 GCF_934632265.1 uncultured Senegalimassilia sp. | reverse complement strand
TCAAGCCCAACACCGACCAGAAGTCGGACTGGGACTCCCTGCCCGACGACGTAAAGAACACCTTCGACCGCCTGGGCATCCCCGAGGCCGAGCGCAGCTACCTGGCCGGCGTCGGCGCGCAGTACGACTCCGAGCTGGTCTACCACAACATGCAGGACACCGCTTCCCGCATGGGCATCGTGTACTCCGGCATCGAGGAGGCGCTGCACGACCCGCAGTGGGAGCCGCTCATCCGCGAGAAGTTCATGACGCTCATCCCGCCCACCGACCACAAGTTCGCCGCGCTGCACGGCGCGGTGTGGTCCGGCGGCAGCTTCGTGTACGTGCCGAAGGACACCAAGCTCGACTTCCCGCTGCAAAGCTACTTCCGCCTGAACGCGAAGGGCGCGGGCCAGTTCGAGCACACGCTCATCATCGTGGAAGACGGCGCCGACCTGCACTTCATCGAGGGCTGCAGCGCGCCGAAGTACAACGTGGCGAACCTGCACGCGGGCGCTGTGGAGCTGTTCGTCGGCAAGAACGCGCACCTGCGCTACTCGACCATCGAGAACTGGTCGAAGAACATGTTCAACCTCAACACCAAGCGCTCCACGTGCGACGAGGGCGGCTCGATCGAGTGGGTGTCCGGCAGCTTCGGCAGCCATGTGGGCTACCTGTACCCCATGTCCATCCTGGCCGGCCGCAAATCCACGTGCACGTTCACGGGCATCACGTTCGCCGGCACGGGCCAGAACCTCGACACCGGCTGCAAGGTGGTGCTGGCCGCACCGGAGACCTCGGCGTCCATCGAGACGAAGTCCATCTCCAAGGGCGGCGGCGTGTCCACGTTCCGCAGCAGCGTGGTCGCCACGCCGAAGGCCGAGAACTCCGCGTGCAGCGTGTCGTGCCAGAGCCTCATGCTCGACGACCACAGCCGCTCCGACACCATCCCGGCCATGGACATCCGCTGCAAGCACGTCGACATCGGGCATGAGGCCACCATCGGCCGCATCGGCGACGACAAGGTGTTCTACCTGATGAGCCGCGGTATCTCGGAGGAAGAGGCCCGCACGATGATCGTGAACGGCTTCGCCGACCCCGTTTCCAAGGAGCTGCCGCTCGAGTACGCCGTGGAAATGAACAACCTCATCAAGCTGGAAATGGAAGGGGCGATCGGATAATGGGCGCCGACGTTTTGAGCAACGTGAACGCGATGCCCGCGCCTACCTGGCATCGCCTTGATATGAACGAGACCGCCGTGGAGCTGCCCGAGGGCCTGTCCTTCGCAGCCCAGGTGGAAGTGGAAGCTGCCGCCGAGCTGATCGGCGAAGCGGGCGCCTTCGACGCGGCCGTGGCCGCGCTGCAGGAGCGCGTCGATGCGGCCCGCGCCGCCGGCCCCGCCGACACGCGCGCCATCCTGAAGGCGGTCGACCCCGACGTTGACCCCGCCGACCTGGACATCCCGGCGCTTTCCACCTACGAGCACAAGGCCGTGCGCCAGGAGATGGCGAACAACGTGGCCGAGGCGTTCGAGTGCGGCATGGGCGAGCAGGCCACCGAGTGGCTGTCCCAGGCCGCCGGCAAGGGCGCCGCAACCGTGTTCGCGCCGGCCGCCGGCAAGCGCGGGCAGGCCACCGTGCGCATCGCCGGCGTGGACGGCGCCGCCAACGTGGCCACCATCGACGTGGTGGCCCCCGCGGGCGCTGCGTTCGACCTGACCGTGTCGCTTGACTCCCCCGCCGCCGGCAGCGGCGTGGTGGGCGTGGTGCTGCGCGTGTTCGCCGGCGAGAACGCCCACGTCAACGTCACGTCCGTGCACACGCTCGACGAAACGTGGATGGCGCTCGACGACACGGGCATCGTCTGCGACGAGGGCGCGTTCGTCACCGTTCGCCATCGCATGCTGGGCGCCGGCAAGTCCTACACGGGCCTGGCCACCGACCTGCGCGGCGACCTGTCGCGCGTAGACGTGGACACCCGCTACCTGGCCGCCGGCCAGGACGTGCGCGACTTCAACTACGTCGTGCGCCATCGCGGCAAGAAGACCCGCTGCAACATCGACGCCAACGGCGCGCTCATGGGCGAGTCGAAGAAGGTCCTGCGCGGCACCATCGACATGGTGCGCGGCTGCAAGGGCGCCGAGGGCACCGAGCGCGAGACCGTGCTTCTGGTGGACGAGCGCGTGGACAACAAGACCATCCCCGTCATCCTGTGCGACGAGGACGACGTGGCCGGCAACCATGGCGCCACCATCGGCCACGTTGCCGCCGACCAGCTGTTCTACCTGAAGTGCCGCGGCCTTTCCCAGGAAGCCGCCGAGGGCCTGTTCGCCACGGCAACCCTGGAGGAAACGGCGCTTACCATCGAAGACGAAACCGTTCGCG
>NZ_CAKTYH010000185.1 GCF_934632265.1 uncultured Senegalimassilia sp. | reverse complement strand
CCCGCCGCGGGGCGCCTGGGGGCGCCTATGCGAACCCGAGGAAGCGGACTTCCGGTTGTAATTCGAAGCCATACGCCGCGCATACCTTCGACCTTGCCATGTTAATGAGTTCCAACACGTCTTGAGCGGTTGCATTATCCCTGTTCACGATGAAGTTCGCGTGAACCTCGGAGATCTGCGCGCCGCCGACGCGCTCTCCTTTGAGCCCCACCTGCTCGATGAGCTGGCCCGCAGACGAGTCCTCGGGGTTCTTGAACACGCTGCCGCAGCTTGGCAGCGTGAGCGGCTGCGTCTTCTTGCGGCGGGTATGCGCCGCCTCCATCTTGCCGCGCAGCAGGTAGGGGTCGGCGGGCTTGACCGCCAGCTCGCACTCGACGATGACCTCGTCGGGGGCGAACGAACTGGAGCGATAGCCCCATTGGATGTCGGCGGCCTCGCGGCGGACGAGGCCCGAGCGCGGCGAAAGCGTGGTGACCGAGACCACCCTGTCCGCTATCCCCAGCTCGCGGGTGCCGGCGTTCATGCGCAAGGCGCCGCCGACGGTGCCCGGCGTGCCCACCGCGAACTCGAGCCCCGAAAGGCTGCGGCGGAACGCCTCCTGCACGACGCTGGACAGCGGCACGCCCGCGCCCACGATGAAGCTGCAGGTTTCCTCGTCGAAGCGGCAGGCGCGGAAATCGCGCCCGAGGGCGATGACGACGCCCGGGAAGCCCTCGTCGGAGACGAGCAGGTTCGAACCGCGGCCGACCGCCACCCACGGGATGGCGCATTCTTGGCAGGCGGCCACCAGGCGCTTGAGCGCGCCGATGGAGCCCACCTGCACATAGAAGCGCGCGGGGCCGCCGATGCGGTACATGGTATGGCGGCGCATAGGCTCGTCGGGATAGACGTCGGCGTCGAAAGAGCTATCGACGAGCAGCGCCTCGAGCGGCGAGCATGCGTGACGCGCGCACATGACGGCCTAGCCTCGCGCCTTGAGCAGCGCGTCGATGATCTGCGGGCCCATGGCCGTGACGTCGCCCGCGCCCATAGTGATGACCAGGTCGCCCGGCTGGAGCTTCTCCATGAGATGCGGGACGACGTCGACGCGATGGGCCACGAAGTCTGCCTGGGGATGGCCCTCGTGCTCGAGCACGACGTTGAGGAACGTCTTGCCGGAGACGCCGGGCACCGGCGCCTCGCCTGCCGGATAGACATCCATGAACGTGACGCTGTCGGCCTTGTCGAAGGCGGCGCCGAACTCATCGTGCAGCACCTGCGTGAACAGGGGCGCGCGGGAATAGCGATGCGGCTGGAAGAGCACGTGGACGTGCTTGTAGCCGAGACCGGCGGCAGCTGAGATGGTGGCGGCGATCTCGGTGGGATGATGGGCGTAATCGTCGACGACGGTGACGCCGCCCACTTCGCCGACCAGGTCGAAGCGACGGCGGACGCCGGCGAAGCCCGAGAGCGCCTGAGCGGCCTTGGCGGCATCGAAGCCGAGCGCCCACAGCAGCGTGATGACGCCCGTGGCGTTCAAGACGTTGTGGCGGCCCGGGTTTTGCTTGATGGCGCCCTCCACCTGCGTGCCATCGGGCATGACGGCGGTGTAGCGGCTGCCGATGCCGTGGGGCTCGTAAGAGGTGATGCGGGCATCGCAGGCCTCGTTGAAGCCGTAGGTGTACATGCGACGGCCCTCGGAACGGGCGATGTCGACCACGTGGGGTTCTTCGCCGCACGCCACGATGACGCCGTCCTCAGGGACGAGGCCCATGAAGTCGTGGAACTTGTCGTAGATCTCGTCGAGGTCTTTGTAATGGTCGAGATGATCGGCCTCGATGTTGGTGACGAGCACCGCCTTGGGAGACAGGTACGTGAACGACTTATCCGATTCATCGGCCTCCACCACGTAGTGGCGGCCCGTGCCGGAGTGGGCGTTGGTGCCGTAGGCGCGCACGATGCCGCCGATAAGGAAGGTGGGGTCGGCGCCGAGCGCGTCGAGGACGCTGGCGAGCATGGACGACGTGGTGGTCTTGCCATGCGTGCCCGCGACGGCGAGCGTGTCCAGGCCAACGCCGAGATGCGCGAGCATCTGGGCGCGATGCCAGATCTCAAGGCCGCGACGGCGCGCCTCGATCAGCTCGGGGTTGTTCTCGAGGATGGCCGTGGAGATGACGACGACCGGGTCGCCCTCGGGGATGTTGTCGGCCTGCTGGCCGATGAACACGGTGATGCCGGCCTCGCGCAGCTGCTTGGTGTAGCGGCTTTCCTTGATATCGGAGCCCGACACCTGCATGCCCTGGTCGTGGGCCACGCGGGCGATGCCGCTCATGCCCACGCCGCCAACGCCGATAAAATGCACGCGTTTGCAATTATCCGTCATTTGTTTATGCC
>NZ_CAKTYH010000184.1 GCF_934632265.1 uncultured Senegalimassilia sp. | reverse complement strand
ATCTTGGACGAAGCGCAAAACACCACGCCCGAGCAGATGAAGATGTTCCTCACGCGCCTTGGATTCGGTTCGAAGATGGTCATCACCGGCGATATCACCCAGCTCGACCTGCCGCGCGGCGTTTCGGGCTTGAAGGGCATCGAGGATATCCTCGGCAGCATCGAAGGCGTATCGTTTTGCAGGTTCTCGGGTAAAGATGTGGTCCGTCATTCGCTGGTGGCGGCCATCGTTTCGGCGTACGACCGCGCACAGGCCGACGCCATGCAGAAGAAGGGCAGCAATGGACGTTCAAATCAACTATGATCACCGCGGCGACGAGCTGAAGGACATGCCGCTTATCGAGCTTGCGCAGTTCGTGCTCGAGCATCAGGAAAAGCCCCAGAACACCGAGGTGTCCTTGAGTTTTGTCACCGACGAAGAGATCGCCCGTCTCAACGAGCAGTATCGCGGCAAGCAGGGTCCCACCGATGTCTTGTCCTTCGAATGCGACGGCGTCGAGGACGAGCTTTCCGATATGGTCCCCGCAGGTTTCGGCGATGTGTACGAGCTCGGCGATGTGGTCATCGCGCCGGATGTGGCCGAGCGCCAAACCCACGAGTTCTGCACCACCTTCGAGCAGGAGATTAGCCTGCTGTTCGTGCACGGCCTGCTGCATCTGTGCGGTTACGATCACATCATCGAGGAAGACGCCAAGGTCATGGAGGCCCTTGAGGACGAGATCTTGGCCGCCTGGAATGCGCGTTAGCGGCCATGGGAGCATCACCTTCTGACGACAATGCCTTCGTGCGCTCTGCTGAAACGAAGTGCGGAGGGCAGCGTTACAAGCTGACATCTGCGTTCGCCAATGCCGGACGGGGGCTGTTCGAAGCAGTTCGCACGGAACGCAACCTGCGCATCGACGCATGCATGGCCCTGGTGGCCGTTGCGTTCGGCTTCGCGCTGCACATCGATATGTCATCGTGGCTTGCCGTTGTCATATGCATCGGCATGATGTTCGCACTTGAAACGGTCAACACGGCCATCGAGGCCGTGGTCGATCTTGCCAGCCCCGGCTATCACGAATTGGCACGAAAGGCAAAGGACTGCGCGGCGGGCGCCGCGCTTGCAGGGGCTTTCGCTTCCCTTATCGTCGGCTGCATCGTCTTCATCCCGCCCTTTGTGGCGCTTATAGCATAGTAAACCACTGTTAAAACCTAGGAGTTTCATGGACCTCGACGCATACTTCGGACATGCCGCGCCCCCTTCGGGCGAGGGCTTCAAATCCGGCTTCGTCACGCTTATCGGCCGTCCCAACGCCGGAAAGTCAACATTGCTCAATACCATTATGGGCAAGAAGATCGCCATCACCTCCAATACCGCCCAAACCACGCGTCATCGTTTCCGCGCGGTCTACACCCGCGACGACATGCAGATGATCATCGTGGACACCCCTGGCTTGCACAAGCCCCACGATGCGCTGGGCGAGGAGCTGAACACGTCGGCGCTCAAGGCGCTTGAAGACGTCGACGTCATCGCCATGCTCATCGACGCCAGCAAGCCCGTCGGCCGCGGCGACGAGTGGGTGGCCGCCCAACTTGACGGCCCGCACTGCAAGCATGCGAAGAAGATCTGCGTTCTGTCCAAGGGCGACTTGGTCACCACCGAGCAGATGCACGAGCAGGCCGAGGCCGCTAAGAAGCTGGCGAACTGGGACGCCATGGTGGGGCTTTCCTCTGAATCCGGCTATAACGTGGATGCCTTCATCGAAGAGGTCCAGTGCTTCCTGCCCGAGGGCCCGGCATGGTTCCCGGCCGACATGGAAACCGATCAGCCGATCGAGGTCATCGTCGCCGAGTTCATCCGCGAGAAGATCCTCCGAACGTTTCGCGACGAAGTTCCTCATTCCATCGGCGTCACCATCGAGCATATGGAGTATGAAAAGAAGAAGGACCTCAACCGCATCCTGGCCCGCATCTACGTTGAGCGCGATTCCCAGAAGGGCATCATCATCGGCAAGGGCGGAAGCGCCATCAAGCGCATCGGGCAGGAAGCCCGCGAAGACCTTGAGCAGCTGCTCGGCACGCGCGTGTACCTTGACCTTATGGTGAAGGTCAAGAAAAACTGGCGTCGCGACGCCACGCAGATCCGCCGATTCGGGTACGGCGAGGGTTTGTAGCAGGTTGCGTTCAGTCTTGTAAGATATTTTGCGATTGAGGTGCCAAGCGGCACCTCAATCTTGTTTTTCGGTACAATTTACGGGAAACCATACTGTAAGCACGCGCAAGGGAGTTTCAAGCATGATCTGTCCTTCTTGCCACACGGAAAATCGCGATGGCGCGAAGTTCTGCGACGAGTGCGGGGCCAAGCTGCCTCGTGCCGCCTTCGAGCAGACCGAAGGCGCGGAACCTACCCAAGCGTTGAACAT
>NZ_CAKTYH010000183.1 GCF_934632265.1 uncultured Senegalimassilia sp. | reverse complement strand
CGATCTTGCCAACCCTCCGCTGTCGAAATCCGCGGTCTATCACCGTGTTCGCCGTATCGAGCAATTGGCTGCTGAGCTGGAAAATCAGCACCGGTAACCGAATGTGACCGGTGTGTTGGCATTGTGCGGGATGCGCTGGTCTTCGCTTGTCGACCGTCTGCCAAATTCGCGTCGCAAGCGTTTGACTTTCCGCTACACTAACGTTTCGTATGGCCCATAACTTGAGTATCTGAATGAAAAGGAGATACGCAATGGCAATCAAAGTAGGCATCAACGGTTTCGGCCGCATCGGACGTCTGGCGTATCGCGCCATGGTCAAGGACCCGGAGATCCAGGTCGTGGCCGTCAACGATCTCGGCGACATCCCGACGATGGCTCACCTGCTGAAGTATGACTCGGTCCACGGCCGCGCCTTCGACACGGTCGAGGTCACCGAGGATGGCTTCGTGGCCGACGGCCATGCCGTGAAGGTCCTCTGCGAGCGCGATCCCGAGAACCTGCCTTGGGGCGAGCTGGGCGTCGACGTCGTCGTCGAGTCCACCGGCATCTTCAAGACCGGCGAGCTTGCCAGCAAGCACATCAAGGCCGGCGCCAAGAAGGTCGTCATCACCTGCCCGGCAAAGGGCGAGGACATCACCGTCGTCATGGGCGTCAACGACGAGCAGTACGACAAGGATCAGCACAACATCATCTCCAACGCCTCCTGCACCACCAACTGCCTGGCGCCCGTCGCCAAGGTGCTGCTCGAGAAGTTCGGCATCAAGCGCGGCTACATGAACACCATCCATTCCTACACCAATGATCAGAAGATCTTGGACCTGCCGCACAAGGACCTGCGCCGTGCCCGCGCCGCAGCAATGTCCATGATCCCGACCACCACGGGTGCTGCCCGTGCCGTGTCGCTGGTTCTCCCCGAGCTGGCAGGCAAGCTCGACGGCTTCGCCACGCGCGTTCCCACGCCCGACGGCTCCATGGTCGACCGGACGGTCGAGCTGGAGCGCGAGGTCACCATCGAGGAGATCAACGCCGCTATGAAGGAAGCCGCCGAAGGCGAGCTGGCCGGTGTGCTCGAGTACACCGAGGATCCCATCGTGTCCATCGACATCGTCGGCAACAACCACTCTTCCATCTTCGACAGCAAGCTGACCATGGTCATGGGCGGCAAGTCTAACATGGTCAAGGTCGTGTCCTGGTACGACAACGAGTGGGGTTACTCCAACCGCGTGAAGGACCTCGTTAAGATCCTGCTGTAATCGGCTTAACCGCTTAACGCTATGAAGGGCCCTGGAACCGACCTTGCCCCTTGCGCGCCGTGCCGTCCGTGCTGAAGCACCTACGGCGGCTTTGCAGGGTGGCAATCATCGGGACCAGGGCCTTTTAGTCGGCCATCACCGCACATGCGGTGGTTTGAAAGGAAGTCACCATGGCTGAAATCGCCACCGTCGACCAGCTCGATGCGCGCGGCAAGCGCGTGCTCGTCCGCGTCGACTTCAACGTTCCCGTGGCAGACGGCGTCTGCTTCGACGATACCCGCATCCGCGCTGCGCTGCCCACCATCGAAAAGCTCATCGACGAAGGTGCCCGCGTCATCCTCATGAGCCATCTCGGCCGCCCGTCCGGCGAGGGCTTCGAGGAGAAGTTCACGCTGCGCCCCGCCGCCTTGCGCCTCTCTGAGCTGCTCGGCCGTCCTGTGGCGTTCGCGTCCGACACCGTCGGCCCCGATGCCCAGGCCAAGGCCGCGGCCCTTCAAGATGGTCAGGTGCTGGTGCTCGAGAACCTCCGCTTCGACAAACGCGAGAAGAAAAACGATCCCGAGTTCTGCCAGGAGCTCGCCAAGCTGGGCGAAGCCTACGTCAACGACGCGTTCGGCACCGCGCACCGCGCTCACGCTTCCACCGCAGGCGTCGCGGCGCTTCTGCCCGCCTACGCCGGTTACCTCATGCAAAACGAGGTTGCCACCCTCACCGGCATGCTCGATGAGCCTCGTCGCCCCTTCGTTGCCATCCTGGGCGGCTCGAAGGTCTCCGACAAGATCAAGGTCATCGATGCCCTCATGGACAAGTGCGACACCCTCATCATCGGCGGCGGCATGTGCTTCACGTTCCTGCTGGCCCAGGGCAAGCAGGTGGGCACTTCGCTCAAAGAGGAGGACTGGGTGGAGCGCGCTGCGGCCATGCTGCGCAAGGCTGAAGAGCGCGGCGTGAAGCTGCTGCTTCCCGTCGACGTCGTGTGCGCCGATAAGTTCGCCGAGGACGCCAACACCAAGACCATTTCCGTCGACGACATCCCGGCTGATATGATGGGTCTTGACGTGGGTCCGGAAACGGCCAAGCTCTATGCGCAGGCTATCTCCCAGGCGGCAACCGTGTTCTGGAACGGCCCCATGGGCGTGTTCGAGATGGAGGCCTTCGCTGCCGGCACCCGCGCCGTGGGCCAGGCAATCG
>NZ_CAKTYH010000182.1 GCF_934632265.1 uncultured Senegalimassilia sp. | reverse complement strand
AAAGCACAAAAAAAGATGGAATAATGCAGGAGAACATGAAGATGTTTACATATTTTCAGAGAGGTAAAAAAGCGCGGCGCGCGTTATTTCCCGTTCCCGCACCGAAAAGTGCAACCGGAAGGGTGGTTCGGGGGGAGAGGTGACATTGATCGAGGGAGGGAAAGGTATATGATCCAATTCAAGGACTGGCGGCTGGAATGGGACGGCTCGCCGGTGGCGATGCAGTTCGACAATGACAGCGTGCGGCTGGAGATCGTGGGGGAAATGCCGACGGGGTACAATTGGGAGCTGCTGATGCGGGAGCCGGAGGGCGGCATGGACATCCTGACGCTGGAGAAACAGCCCGATGGCGTAGGTGTGCTGCTGAAGCGGGAGAATCTGCCGAAGTGGGGGACTTACGCCTTACAGCTCAGGGGGACGCTGCAAGCTGACGGTACCACCCAGCGGCACAGCACAGTGGCGGAGGTGCTGGTGCCGGAGAGCCTGTCGGGGGATACGGCGTGGCCGGAGATCCCGGCGGCGTTTCGCCAGCTGGAGGCGCGGCTCAAGGAGCTGGCGGCACATCCGCCGAAGCCGGGGAGTAATGGGTATTGGCTGCTGTGGGACGCAGAGGAGGGTGTGTATCACGACAGCAACCTGCCGGTAGGAATCGGCGGACCGAAGGGAGATAAAGGGGATACCGGCCCCAAGGGGGATAAGGGCGATACCGGTGCGGCAGGTGCTCCCGGTCCGCAGGGAGAGCAAGGCCCACAGGGCGAGCAGGGCATACAAGGCGTGAAGGGTGAACGCGGGCCGGAGGGACCGCAGGGTGTGCAGGGTCCGCAGGGAAAGCAGGGCATCCAAGGCCCGGAGGGGCCGCAGGGTCCGGTTGGACCGGCAGGCCCGCAGGGAGAGCCGGGACCGGAATACACCGCCGGGGAGAACATCTCCATCAGCGGCAGCGTCATCGCTACCAAGGCGTTTCCCTGCAACCCGAACCTGCTGGACAACTGGTACTTTGGCAATCCCGTGAATCAGCGGGGACAGACCAGCTACCCCGGCGGCGCGTATGCCGTCGACCGGTGGCTCCCCAGCAGCGGCAACACAAGTCTGGTCGTCAATGATGGTTACCTCACGGTAACAACGCGGACGGCCGGCGCGGCGGTAGATCAGATTCAGGAGTTTCCCTACCCACCCGGTACAGTGCTGACGCTCTCGGCGCTGATGCGCTGCGCAACGGCGAACGCAGGACTTCAATGCAGATTTGGCAAGGATGGTACGGATGCCGCGGACTACTCTGAAACCGTCACGCTTACGGGTACGGGCGACTGGGAGCTGGTCACGCTGCCGCTTACCATTCCGAGCGGGATCGGAGCGGTTCTCCAGAGTCCGCGCTTTCGCGGGACAGCTGCCGGTACAACGTATGACATCAAGGCCATCAAGCTGGAGCTTGGTACCCAGCAGACGCTGGTCCATCAGGAGAACGGCGTGTGGGTGCTCAACGAGATCCCGGATTACAGCGAGCAGTACCGGCGCTGCTTGCGGTATTACCAATCCATCCAAGGGGAGAATTTCCCTATTTTTGCGGGTGAGGTCGGCGCAACGGGACGTTTGTACTTTACCGTTCCGCTCATAGAGCCGATGCGCAGCGGCGTCACTGTTGCGGATGTAACAGCGTCAGACATCTATACGACAGCCGGGCGTGCAAAGCTGATCGATGCACCGGGCTACGGGGTGTGGGCGCAGCATCTCAATGCCGTCACGATATGGACGGCAAAGAACAGCGTAAAGGACTACACCACCGACGCGGCTATCGCGGGCGCGGGCGCGGTGTGTTCAGCGACGCTGAAGCTGTCGGCGGAGTTGTCCGGCGCATAAGGAGGTGACCTGATGGAAGTGTGGACGCAGGTGGTGGTGCCGCTCCTTGTGGCGCTGCTGACCTCCACCGCCCTGTGGGGCGTGGTGAGCAAGGTGATCCTCAAGCGTATGGAGCTGACGGCCAAGCGCAGCAAGGCGGACGAGTCGGAGCGGAAGATGCTGGTGGGACTGGCCCACGACCGCATCATCCACCTTGGCATGGTGTACATCGAGAGGGGCTACGTCACGCAGGACGAGTACGAGAATTTGCAGGTGTACCTCTACGAGCCGTATGAGGAGATGGGCGGCAACGGCAGCGCGCGGCGCGTCATGGAGGAAGTGCGGAAGCTGCCCATACGGTGAGGCATAAAATGGAACAGGCGCAGACGCGCCGGAAAGGAATTTGTTATGAAGCTGAGCAACAAGGTATACGACATCTTGAAATGGATGGTCATGATCGTGCTGCCCGCACTGAGCGCCCTGTATGTGGGGCTGGGCGGCATCTGGAATTTCCCGCTGGTGGAGCAGGTGGCGGGGACGATCTCCTGCGTCACCGTGTTCCTCGGCGCCCTGCTGGGTATCAGCACGGCGCAGTATCACAAGGAGGCGAAGAACGA
>NZ_CAKTYH010000181.1 GCF_934632265.1 uncultured Senegalimassilia sp. | reverse complement strand
GGGCTGCGGCGGGGCTGCGCGGGCGCCTCGCCCGTGCGGGGCTTTGCTGCGTGAGGGCGCCGAGACGCTGCGTTGGATTTCGCGATTGCAAACGGCTTGACGCGAGGCCGGCGTCCCTTTGGGGCGCCGGCCTCGTTTGGTTCGCCAAGCTGCAACAGTGCAGCGGCCGAGCCGCGGCCCTGGCGTTCTGGGTGGTTTGGGCGGCGGTTGCCCGGTATTTGCCGCGGCCCTGGAGTTCTGGACGGTTTTGCAGGAAAACGGGCCTGATTTTGACATGGGTCTGGAGTTCTGTGCGGTTTTCGGGGCAGATTTCGGCAGGTGCTCGGAATAACCCCAGGTCAGCTTTTGCGGAAAGGCCGGCATCGCCTACGAAACCGCCCAGAAGTTGCTTCGCGTTTCGCGATTGTGGTCCACGGTGCCGCGAGGGGTTGGTGTCGTGCTTTAAACCACCCAGAAGTCGGCGCCGCTTGCGAAATCGCTCAGAAGATGGGGCGTTTATCGGGATGGCGGGGTTGGCTTCTGTCGTGGGCGTTCGCCGCGGCAAGTGGGGGGCGCCCGCGCAGGGTTTTGCCGCGCGAGGGCGGCGAGACGCTGCACTGGATTTCGCGATTGCAAACGGCTTGACACGAGGCCGGCATCTCTCGGGGTGCCGGCCTCACTTGGGTTTGCGCGGATTCGGCGCTTGTTGTTTGACGGGTCGGTATCGCTTCGGTGGAAGTTCGCTGAAAGGGTATCGGGGCGGTGACGAAGCGCGTAGCCTTCAGCTTAATACAAGGTTCGAGCGCGATGATTGCCAGCCGCGCTCAGGTAAACGCGAGCATGAGGAGGTTGCTCATGGCGCATATGCAGGAAAACCCGCAAACCGCGGGCAAAGATACGAGGATGCCGGCAGGGGACGAAACGCGGCAAATGCCCTTGCGCGCCGATAGGCCCGTGCGGGCGGCTCAGGCGCCGTACCCGCTTCAGGGGCGCCCGGCGCCGATGCAGCAGGTGGCTACGCCGTTCGCCGTTTCCGGTGAGAATGCGGGGAATGCGATCCCGGGTGCGGACGTTGCGCCCGGCGCGAACGGCGCACCCGGTCGCAACGGGGAGTTTGCGGTTCCGGGTGCGGGTGCCGCGCCCGGTGCGAACGGTGTCTCGGTTAAGGAAGCCGTGCCGGGCGCGAATGCTGCGAACGGTGTGTTTGCGGCAGGTGGCGCGTTCGGCGCAAATGCCGCGTTTTCGGCGTCCAGCTCGAACGGAGTGCCTGGCGCAAACGGCGCCGCGGCTGCGGAAGCCGCAAAAGCCGCCGAAACGGAGGAGGCGCCCAAGCGCAAGGGGCTGGGCGGGCTGCTCGAGGGGCTGTCCGTGCCGCAGGTGGCCGCCGGCGCGTTGGCGGCGGTGACGTCGATGCTGCTGTCGTCGAAGATCGGCATCGCCGGCTCGGTCATCGGCGTGGCGGTAGGCTCGGTGGTGTCCACCGTCGCATCGCAGGTGTACAAGCAGTTTCTGCAGGCTTCCGCCGACAAGCTGCGCGAGCTGAACCCGCTCGATGAGGCGGGGTCTTCCGCAGCCGCGGGCGAAACCCGCGTGATGCCGGCGGCCGCGGGCGGCTCATCTGCGACCCGCGTGATGGGCACGATGTCCGCGTCCGGCGCCGCGGCGGCATCCGGCGACCATGCCGCAGCCGACGGCCCGGCAGCTTCCGCAACCCCTACCCGCAGCGTGCACGACCTGCGCGAAAGCGGCGAGACGGGCGTGCTGCGAGGCCGCGCCGAGCATCTGCGCCGTCGGCGCATGCAGCGCGGCGTGATCGCGGTGTCGGTGGTGTCGGCCTTGGCCGCGGTGGCCATTTCCGCGGGCATCATCAACCTGGTGACGGCCGGCGAAGGCGTGGGCACCAAGACCGAGCCGCTGTTCACCGGCGCTTCCACGTCGCAAACCGACGATGGTTCCACGACGAAGGGCAAGCAGAGCGGCAAGTCCCAGCAGTCCACGACGCAGGGCGAGGACAGCTCCGCTTCGCAGAACTCCGCCGCGCCCGTGCATCAGGACGGCACCGCGTCGTCGGATAGCTCGGCTTCCGGGTCCGGCAGCGCCGGCGGGTCGACGACCAGCGGCACGGAATCAAGTAGCGCTAGCGGCACCGGCAGCTCGACGGGTTCCACCACCAGCGGCACCGGCGGCAGCTCCGGCAGCACGTCCGGTTCGCAAACCGGCAGCTCCGGCAGCAGCAGCTCCGGCAGCTCGTCGAGCGGTTCCTCGACCAGCGGCTCCACGGGGACGGAAAGCTCCTCGTCGACCAGCGGAGCCACGGGGTCCACGGGCAATTCCTCGTCCGGCTCCTCGAACGGCGGATCCACAAGCTCCACCACAGCTTCGTAACAGGCAGGCGGGGCGGGCGCAACGAACGCGCCCGCCCCGCTTTTGCGTTCACCCGACTTGCGGGCTGCACGAGCACCGGGCTTTTGCGTTCAGACTTAGCCGAGCCATTC
>NZ_CAKTYH010000180.1 GCF_934632265.1 uncultured Senegalimassilia sp. | reverse complement strand
ATTGTCTCTTGACATCTCGATGGGCATATGAGGGGACGGGGGTGCGTTCATGTTCGCCGTGGCACGCACCGCCTTGCCGTGAACACACCTCCGTCCCCTGTTCACCCTGTTCGCTGCGGGACGAGAGCTCGCGGCGCCTTCCTGCCAACGGCATAGCGGCATAGCGGTATAGAAGCCATTCGAGAATCGGGGGGATATGGCAATCTGCGAACAGGACGACACGGCGCAAAACCGGCGCGCTCAAAGCAAGGCAATCACGGGCACGGCCGAGCGATTCTCGACGGCGCTCGCGTCCATCGATCGGCAGGCGCCCAGCCTGACGTATCTGGGCCTGGGCTGCTGGTCCGCATGGAACGCCATCGCGTTCTCCGGATCGTTTTGGCTGCACGAGACGAGCAACAGCAACATCACCGAGAACCTCATGCTCGTGCATCTGCTGGCATGCTTCGTCACGCTGCTGCTGGTCGCTCTGTTCGCCGACCGTTGCTCCAAGTGGGTGGCGAAAAACCGGACCACGTTCCTTGGCGGCCTTGTGGCCGCGGTGGGCACCTTCCTCATCTGCAACGCCCGCAACGAGGTCCTGGGCGCAGCCGTCCCTCACTCCACGCTCACCATGCTGTTCAACTCCGGTTGCGTGCTCGCGGGCGTCGGCACCACCATGCTGTTCGTGCGCGCGGCCGCCCTGTTCGGCACGCTGCCGCCCCACCGTGCGCTCTACCGGCTGGCCGAGTGCACGCTGTTCTCAATCGCTATCTATTTCGTGCTGAAAGGCTGTCCGCAGCCTATCGCCGTCGCGGCGTTCATCGCGCTGCCCGTGATCGGCGCCGCGCTGTTCTGCGTCCGCCGCAAAGACGTGCGCGGCGAGAGGCAAGTGCTCGACACGCCGGTGAAGCTGACGCGTAGGTTCTGGGTGCTGCTCGCCTCCATCGGCCTATGCTCCACGGCGCTTGAGCTGGTTCGCGCATATGTGCTGATCAGCGTGCCGCCGACATTCGCCGTCAGCGCGAACGTGGTTTCCCAGCTCATCGAGATCCCCCTTATGATCGCCATCATGGTCGCCGTGCTGCTCGCGAAATCCCGCCGCGACGGGTTCGCCAAGATGTACTCCATCGCCGCATGCGCGCTAACGGTGCTCATCGTATGCATCGCCATGTTCTCCCTTAACACGCCTGCCGTGGCGTCGGGCGCCTGGGTAGTGTGCACGTGCTACAACATGGTGGTGTGGGCCATGCTGTATTACCTGGTATATCAGTGGCGCGGCGGGGCGCTTCGCATCGTGGCGTTCGGCAATGCGGCGCTGTCGGGAGGCACGCTCGTGGCAAGCCTGTTGGCCATGGCATATCAGGCATCACATATCTCGGAAAACGCGATGAAGGCCATCATCGCCCTGATCGGCGTTGCCGTGCTCGTCGATGTGCTGTTCGTTTTCTCCGAGAAGCAGATCAACAGCATGCTGCTGCCCGTGGATGAAGGCGGCGCGGATTCGGCGGACGATGCGTCGAGCATCGGCGCAGCCAGGCAACCGGGCCGATGGAAGCTCGCCTGCGAGGAGGTCGCGCGCGCCGCGGGCTTGTCCGCTCGCGAGACCGAGGTGTTCCTGGGCCTGGCGCGCGGCCGGACCGCCCAGGAGATCGCCGATCGCGAAGTGGTGTCGATCTACACCATCCGGGCCCACACGCGCAGCATCTACGCCAAGCTTGACGTGCACAGCAAAAAGGAGCTGGCAACACTCGTGCAAAAGCACGTTGACCAGGCAGGATAAAGCACACATAGCAGACCGAGCCGGGCCAGGTACTTGCCAAGTCATATGCCCGAGTCGAGCCGCGCACCTGCCGAACCATATTCGCAGGCCGAGCCGCGCACCCAAGCCGGCACATATGCCCGAGCCTAGCCGTGTACCGGGGTCGGTCCGCGTACCGGAGACGGGTCATACACCCAAGACGGGCCATATACAAAGACAGGACTTTAAACCGCCACGAAGCCCTTCTGCATAACGTCCCCACGAAAATGCATTGAGCAGCATTCTATTCCACGCGGTCTTCCGCTCATCCCAACCGTCGGCAGCCTATTCGCGGCAAAGGCCGATACGTCTGCGTTTGTTTCCCAACTCCCAAGTAGCCAGCTCGACAGAGGAACCGTCTGCCCTGGTCAAGCGGCTGCATGCAAATTGACTACTTGGGGCTTCCCGGTTTGAACGCAGACGTATCGGCCTTCCACTGCGCTAGTGCATCCCGTCCGCCGGCAATCTCTTTCGTAGCAAAAGGCGATATGTCTGTGCTTGTTCTCCCATTTTACGAGTAGCAGACCTGGGAGAGAAGCCATTTGCCCTGCTCAAACGATTGTGCGCAAATTTGATACCTGAGGCTCCCCGGGTTAGACGCAGACGTATCGACTTTCCTACAGACTGACACACGGACAGGGCGAAAACTCGTCTGCAACGCCCTCTAATTCGAACGCACGGGAGACAAAGACGCATCGACC
>NZ_CAKTYH010000179.1 GCF_934632265.1 uncultured Senegalimassilia sp. | reverse complement strand
CAGCTGCTCGAGCCGTTCCGCCGGCAAGCCGGCCTTTCGGCGGCGCAGCTTGATGCGCTCTCGCCCCTAGCCGTTCTCGGCAGGGGTTATGCCATCGCCCGCGACGGCGATGGGGGCGTGGTCAGGTCGGTCGAGCAGGCGAAGGCGGGCCAGCCGCTTGATGTGACGGTATCGGATGGCGTTATCGAATGCAGCGTGTCGGGGGTCCGGCGCGCCGGCGCGGACGACCTTGCGTGAAAGGAAGCATGAAATGGGCAATGAAGCTTTGAAGCCGGTTGAGGATCTGACGTTTCGCGAGGCCATGGCCGAGCTGGACGGCATCGTCGGCGTGCTTGAATCCAATACGCTCGAGCTAGAGGATAGCCTTGCCAGCTACGAGCGCGGGGTTGCGCTGCTGCGCGCCTTGCAGGGCCGCCTGGCAACGGCGCAGCAGAAGGTCGACGTGCTTATGGGCCAGCTGGAGCCGGAGGTATCGGACGAGCAGCGCGATACCACGCTTTCGTAGCGCCGCTTGCCGACAGAGTGCCGCGCGGGCGCCGCTTGCGGCGACGCACGCCCTGTTTTGCATCTACAATGAGGGCTCGAAATCTTTTGTGTAAGGAGGCAGGCCGTTGAACGTTTTGGTTATCAATGCGGGTTCATCTTCGCTGAAGTACCAGCTTATCAATGTTGAAACGCATACGCTCATGGCCAAGGGCATTTGCGAGCGCGTCGGTTCGGCCGAGGCGTTCCACAAGCACGGTCTTGACGATAACGAAGTGGTCATCGACGCGAAGATGGCGGATCATGACGACGCTATGGCGCTCGTGCTGGAATCCCTGGTCTCGGGCGAGGGCGCCGCTATCGCTTCGCTTTCCGAGATCGATGCGGTCGGTCACCGCATCGTGCAGGGCGGCAAGTACTTCGATCGCTCCGTGCTCATCGATGACGACGTCATCGCGAAGATCGACGAGCTTGCCGAGCTGGCGCCTTTGCACAACGGTGCCGCGCTCATGGGCATCCATGCGTGCATGAAGCACATGCCGGGCATCCCCATGGTGGCCGTGTTCGACACCTCGTTTTTCACCATGTTGCCGCCGAAAGCGTACATGTACCCGCTCCCTTACGAGCTGTACGAGAAGTATGCCATCCGCAAATATGGCGCTCATGGCACCTCGCATCGCTACATCTCCGAGCGCGCCGCTGCGGTGCTCGACGAGCCCCTCGAGGACCTCAAGCTCATCACGCTGCACTTGGGCAACGGCTGCTCGGCTTCGGCCATCGACCATGGCGTGGCCGTGGACACCTCCATGGGCCTCACCCCGCTCGACGGCCTGATGATGGGTACGCGTTGCGGCGCCATCGACCCGGCCATCGTGCCGTTCGTCATGGAGCACGAGAACCTCACTGCCGAGGAAATGAACAACCTCATGAACAAGCAGTCCGGCTTGCTCGGCATCTCCGGCGTGTCCAACGACCTGCGCAGCGTGCGCACCGCCTCCGAAGAGGGCAACGAGCGCGCCATGCTGGCCTACGACATGTTCTCCAACTCGGTGAAGAAGTACATCGGGCAGTACATCGCCGTCATGGGCGGCGTTGATGCCATCGTCTTGACCGCCGGCGTCGGCGAGAACTGCGACAAGATGCGCCGCATGATCTTCTCCGGCCTGCAGCCTTTGGGCATCGTGCTCGACGAGGAGAAGAACCGCCATCGCGGCTTCGAGCGCATCATCTCCACTGACGATTCCGCAGTGCAGATCATCATCATCCCCACCAACGAGGAGTACATGATCGCGCGCGACACCTACGAGATCGTGCACGACCAGATGGTCGGCATCCAGCCGTAAGACGCCTGGATATCCGCGCAACAGCAATGCCCTGCATACTCTGCAGTGTCGAAAAGCCCTCGTCAGAGGGCTTTTCTTTTGATTAAATCGTTGTGCTTCTCCGCGCATCAGACAAGAAAGCCCTGCTTCCTTAATATCGTGATCGGTTCGGGAAGCAGGGCGTTTCGGTTTGGGGTGTTAGGCTCCGATCGTCCGAGCGTCTTCGCGCCGGTGCGGGTTACTGGGCGTCGGCGGCCTTCTTCGCCTGGGCCTGCACGCACGTGATGGCGATGACGCCCTCGATATCGTGGGCGGTGCAGCCGCGGGACAGGTCGTTGACCGGTGCCGCGATGCCCTGGGTGACCGGGCCGAAGGCCTCGGCATGCGCCAGGCGCTGCACGAGCTTGTAGCCGATGTTGCCCGCATCAAGGTCGGGGAAGATCAGGCAGTTCGCCTTGCCGGCCACCTTGCTATCGGGGGCCTTCGAAGCGCCCACGGAGGGCACCATGGCGGCATCGGCCTGCAGCTCGCCGTCGAGCGCCAGCTCAGGTGCCAGCTCGCGGGCGATTGCGGCAGCCTCGACCACCTTGTTCGCGTCGTCGTTTTTGGCGGAGCCGTAGGTGGAGTGGGAAAGCATTGCCACCACGGGCTCGGTGCCCATGAGGGTTTTCCAGGACTGCGCGGAGTTCACGGCGATGTGCGCGAGCTTCTCGGCGTCGGGCTGGATCTCCAGGCCGCAGTCGCTGAACAGGAAGGTGCCGTTTTGGCCGTACTCGCAGTTGGGGACCACCATGATGAAGAAGCTGCTGACCAG
>NZ_CAKTYH010000178.1 GCF_934632265.1 uncultured Senegalimassilia sp. | reverse complement strand
CCCGAGGGGCAGGCCGAGTTCAAGCAGCGCGATAGCGGCGCTTCGACGGAGTTCCCGCGCGCCCAGTTCACCAAGGAGATGCGCGATGCGGGCTACACCATCCTGGCCCCGCAGATGGCGCCGTACCACTTCGAGCTGCTCGTGCCCATCTTCGAGCGCTTCGGCTACAACGTGGAGCTGCTGCCCTCCGTAGACCACGGGGCGGTGGACGCGGGCCTGAAGTACGTGAACAACGACATCTGCTATCCGTCCATCCTGGTCACGGGCCAGATCATGGAAGCGGTCATGTCCGGCAAGTACGACACCGACAAGCTGGCCGTGCTCATCACGCAGACTGGCGGCGGCTGCCGTGCCACGAACTACATCTCGCTCATCCGCAAGGCGCTCAAGTCGGTGGGCTTGTCGCACATCCCGGTCATCGCCATCAGCTTCAAGGACCTGGGCGAGGTCAACCCCGGCTTCTCCATCACGCCGGCCATGCTCTACCAGGCGGTTTCCGCGCTGCAGTACGGCGACCTGCTCATGATGTGCCTGTACCGCACGCGCCCCTACGAGGTGGAGCCCGGCAGCGCGAACGCCCTGTTCGACCACTGGATGAACGAGTGCAAACGTCAGCTGAAACGCGGCGTGAAGCGCGGCGAGTTCAAGCGCACGGTCAAGCAGATCGTCGAGGACTTCGACACGCTGCCGCTGCAGGGCGAGGGCACCAAGCCGCGCGTCGGCGTGGTCGGCGAGATCTTGGTGAAGTTCCACCCCACGGCGAACAACCAGATCGTCGACGTCATCGAGCGCGAGGGCTGCGAGGCCGTGGTGCCGGGGCTCATCGAGTTCTTCCTGTTCGGCGCTGCGGGCGGCATCTTCCAGAAGGACCCGCTGGGCCGTTCGGCCAAGGGCGCGTTCGGCAGCAAGGTCGCCCTGCAAGTGGTGAAGGCCCTGCGCGCGCCGGTGACCAAGGCGCTCGAGGAGTCCACGCGTTTCAACCCGCCGGCGAGCATCTATGAGCTGGCCGAGTACGCAAGCGAGATCTTGAGCCTGTGCAACTCCATGGGCGAGGGCTGGCTGCTCACGGCCGAGATGGTGGAGCTCATCCGCACGGGCGCGCCGAACGTGGTGTGCACGCAGCCGTTCGCCTGCCTGCCGAACCACGTGGTGGGCAAGGCGGTCATCAAGGAGCTGCGCCGCCGTTACCCGGAGAGCAACATCGTGGCCGTCGACTACGACCCCGGCGCGTCCGAGGTCAACCAGCTCAACCGCATCAAGCTCATGATCGCGGTGGCGAAGAGCAACCTGGCCGACAAGGAGGCCGAGGCGCGCGCCGCCCGCACGGCGGCGGCGACGCCGGCGGTCGAGGAGGCCGGCAAGCTCGACGTGCAGGAAACGAGGGCGTAAAGCCGCTAACGGGGGCGATGGGGGACCGTCGCCCCTGCGTTTCGTTTGCGAGAACGCAGGTGATTGCGGGCGATCGGGGCGTCGTGAACAGGGGACGGAGGTGTGTTCAGGAAGCAGCTTTGGGAAACGCGAACCTCTTTCTGAACACACCTCCGTCCCCTGTTCACCCCCCCCGTTCATCCGAGCACGATACCTTCGCAATGAGGAAAAGGACATGGCTGGCGGGTTGACCGAACGCCCATTTGCCCCCCCCGTTTTCGCGTTGCATATCTCGATAGGAAGGAACTACATGGCTGGCAAGCTGATTATCTGCCCGACGCCCATCGGAAACCTAGGCGATATGCCGCAGCGCGCGCTTGACGCGCTGACCAGCGCCGATGTGGTGTGCGCGGAGGACACGCGCGTTACCGGCAAGCTGCTGGCGGCGTTCGGCATCGGCAAGCGCTTGGAGCGTTTGGACGAGGCGCTCATCGGCTCGCGCGCCGACGGCATCGTGGCTCGCGTGGAGGCGGGCGAGGTCATCGCGTACTGCAGCGACGCCGGCATGCCTGGCGTGTCCGACCCGGGCCTGCGCCTGGTGCGCGCATGCCGTGAGGCGGGCGCTCCCGTGGAGGTGCTGCCCGGTCCCACCGCCACGGCAACGGCGTACGTGGCCAGCGGCTGCACGAACCCGCGCTTCTATTTCGGCGGCTTTTTCCCGCGCAAGGCCGGCGAGCAGAAGGCCGCGCTCGATGCGGTGCGCACGCTGGATGCGGCGCTTATCTATTATGAAAGCCCGAACCGCATCGCTGGCGCGCTTGCCGCGTTGGCCGAGGCCTTCCCGCTGCGCGAGGCGGCGGTGTGTCGCGAGCTCACGAAGTTGCACGAGGAAGTGGTGCGCGACACGCTGCCCGCGCTGCGTGACGAGTTCGCCGCCCGCGAGGAGGCCGGCGGCATCAAGGGCGAGATCGTCATCGTGATCGACGGCCCCAGCGAGGCGGAGGGGCAGGCAGCCCAGGAAAGTGCCGAGGATTCCGCCCGCGTCCGCGCTGCCCAGCTCAAGGCAGAGGGCGCGCGCAACAAGGACATCGCGAAAACGCTGGCGGCCGAGTTCGGCCTGCCGCGCAATGCCGCGTACGAGATCGCGCTGGAGGCCTAGGGCGTGGCCAGCGAAAACCGATTCGGCCCGGTGCGCACTCGCCGTGTGGACCCGGGTGAGCTCAAGCGTCAGGCAGCGGGTGGCTCGCGCGGGGCGGGCGCCGCGTCGCAGCGGCGTTCGGCCGGAGCCGGCAGCGGGA
>NZ_CAKTYH010000177.1 GCF_934632265.1 uncultured Senegalimassilia sp. | reverse complement strand
GGTCATGGGCGAGGGCGTGGACCTCGCCATGCTGTTCACGCCGGTGACGGCCATGGCGTTTCTGGCGTTCGTGCTGCTGTATACGCCGTGCGTGGCGGCCATCGCCACCGTGCGCAGCGAGCAGGGCGGCGCACGCGCGGCGCTCGAGATGGTGCTTTTGCAGTGCGGCATCGCCTGGGTGATCTCTCTCGCGGTGTATCTGGCGGGCTCGCTGGTCACGGGCGGGATCGCGGACGCGTTCAGCCTGCCGGGCCTGGTCGCGGCCGTGGTCATCGCGGTGGGCATCGGCGTGTACCTGAAGCAGCAGCGCACCGACGGCGAGCTGAAGGTAGGCTGCAAAACCTGCCCCGCCAACTGCAAAAACTCCAGCGGCTGCTGCCATTAAGGCAGGGGAGTCGTTCTCGCTTCCACTCAAGAGCAAAAATCGCCCCGCCTCCACTGGAGACGGGGCGATTTCGCGTGTAGTCAAACTCAGCCGAACGGCAAATCGCTCGCTACGCAGCCTTCACGTCGTCTAGCTCGCGGCCGGCGTTCGGGTCGTTGAACACGTCGGTATCCATGCGCCCGGCGCGCTTGGCCACGATGGTGGTGCACACGGCGTCGCCGGTGATGTTCACGGCGGTGCGCGTCATGTCCAGGATACGGTCGATGCCCATGATCAGCGCGATGCCCTCAAGCGGCAAGCCGACGGAGTTGAACACCATCGACAGCGTGATCAGGCCAACCGACGGGACGCCCGCCGTGCCGATCGACGCCAGCGTGGCGGTGGCGATGACGGTGGCGTATTCCACCGGCCCCAGCTGCACGCCGAACAGCTGCGCGGTGAACACCACGGCAACGCCCTGCATGATGGAGGTGCCGTCCATGTTGATGGTGGCGCCCAGCGGGATGGTGAACGACGAGATGCGGCGGTCGACGCCCATCTTCTTCTCCAGCGTCTCGATGTTCAGCGGGATGGTGGCGTTCGACGTTGCGGTGGAGAACGCGAACATCATCACGGAGACGAACTTCTTCAGGAACTTCACCGGGTTGATGCGCGCGAACACCGTCAGCAGCACCATGTACACCACCAGGCACTGCACGGCAAGCGCCAGCAAAACGCCCAGCATGTACTTCACCATGGGCAGGAACGCGTCGAAGCCGATGTTGGCGAACGTGCGCGCCAGCAGGCAGAACACGCCGATGGGGGCGACGTACATGACCATGGAGGTCATCTTCATCATGATGTCGTTGAACTGCTCGAAGAAGCGGTGCACCACCTCGACCTTGCGGCCCATGGTGGACAGGATGATGCCCACGAACAGCGCGAAGAAGATGATGGCCAGCATATCGCCCGAGGCCAGCGCCTGGATGGGGTTCTTCGGGATGATGTTGAGAAGGGTGTCGGTGAACGACACGTCGGTGTTGGCGCTGCCCGACAGGGTGGAAGTGTCGGAGGCTACCATGCTGGACATGTCCACGCCGCGGCCGGGGTTGATCAGGTTGCCGATGGTCAGCGCCACGGTGACGGCCAGCGCGGTGGTGCACAGGTAGAACACCAGCGTCTTCAGGCCGATGGTGCCGAGCGTCTTCGTGTCGCCGATGGACGACGCGCCGCACACGATGGAGCAGAACACCAGCGGCACGACGAGCATCTGCATCAGGCGGATGAAGCCTTGGCCGACAACGTAGAAGATGCCGTTGACGAACACGTCGTCGCGCACCGTGCCCGCGGGTACCAGGTAATGGAAGATGACGCCGCACAAAAGGCCCAGGCCCAGCGCGATGAGGATGGAACCCGTCAGCCCGATATGCAGGCGCTTGGGCTTTTCGCCCATGTTGATCTCGGTAGACACACGCCCCTCCTATTCTTGCGCGCCGCGGGCCAGCGCAGCGAGGTCATGCTCGGCGGCGAACGCCGCAAGGTCGTCTTCCCAGGTGGGGAACTCGTACACGCCGGTCAGGCGGGCCATCATGTCGTCAAGCTCGATGCGGTAGCCCTGCCAGGGGTTGGCGGTGCCGCGCAGATTGCCGGTAGGCTGGCCGGCCAGGGCGAAGGCGCGCTCGAAGAACTCGAAACGGCTGGTCACGCCCGTGCAGGCGGCATGGAACGTGCCGAACTCGTCGGACTCCATGGCGGCGATGACGAACTTGGCGAACGTGTCCACCGACGTGGGGCAGGCGAACTGGTTCGCGGGCACGGGTACCGTCTTGCCCTGGGAGCTTGCCAGCAGCGCGCGGCCGAGCAGGTCGTCGGGGCGGGCGGTGTAGACCCAGCTGGAGCGCACGATGATGTGGTGCTGGTTCAGCTCGTTGACGAAGCGCTCGCCGGCCTGCTTGGACTTGCCGTACACGTGCGGCGGGTTGGTGGCGTCGAACTCGTTGAACGCGCGGTCCGCGTTCTCGGGGAACAGGTCGTCGGTGGACAGGTGCACCATGGTGGCGCCGACGTTGTTGCTGGCGATGGCCAGGTTGCGCGCGCCGAGCGCGTTCACCTTGTAGGCCTTGTCGGGGTTCTCGTCAGCCTCGGTGCGGCTGGCAAGCGCCGCGCAGTTGATGACGAAGTCGGGTCGGTACGACTCGGCGAAGTTCAACACCTCGTGCAGGTTCGACACGTCGATCTCGACGTCGCTGGTCATGACCTTGTAGCGGCTGTGGTCCAGGAAATGCTCGATTGCCTGGCCCATTCGCCCCGCTGCGCCGGTGATCCACACGGTGTCCTGAGG
>NZ_CAKTYH010000176.1 GCF_934632265.1 uncultured Senegalimassilia sp. | reverse complement strand
GGTATATGCCGAGGTCAAAGACCTGGACGAAACCACGCGCATGCAGTATGTGGACCTGTATTTCTGGCTGGTCGGCGACATCCTGCTGAAAACGGACAAGATGTCCATGGCCCATTCGCTGGAATCCCGCGTGCCGTTTTTGGACCGCCGCGTCTTCGACGTGTCGGCAACCATCCCCACGCCGCTCAAGGCAAACGAGACGCAAACGAAGCTCACGCTGCGCGAAGCATCGGAGCGCGCAATCCCGAAGGACTGGGCGCAGAAGGAGAAGCTCGGCTTCCCCGTGCCCGTGGTGAACTGGCTGCGCCAGGACCGCTACTACAACCAGGTGAAAGAATGGTTCACCGGCGACATCGCGCGCGAGTTCTTCAACACCGATGAGCTGGTGCGACTGCTCGACGAGCACAAAGCCGGCGCCGACCGTAGCCGCAAGATCTGGATCGTCTACATGTTCCTCATGTGGTACAAGATCTACTTCGTGGACAAGACGGTGCCGGAGAAGCCGAAGGCCCGCTAGTCGACACAACGCCGTAACGTTGAGGCCCCTTGCAACCTAGCAGGTTGCAAGGGGCCTCTTTTGTCGATAGAACAGCAGACGAAGAACCTTCCGTCACGCCAAGCGCGACGCGCGAACGCTCGTCAGATGGCCGTGTTCATCCTCGAATACGCATAAGCGCTTATCACGGCTTTCGTACAGATGGGTGAACGTCGAAAGATGGCGCTTTCTATCCGCTTTGCGCCCGGAGCGCTTCGCTTCCTGCTTGCCCGCCATCAGTACTGCACCTTCCAAAACACCAAGCCGGCTGCTGGAGCGTTCTCCCCCGCCGCAGTTCGGTCACGAGCCTCAAGCACCTCGCGCACCCATTCGGGCTTGCGCAGGCCGCGTCCCACCATGACAAGCGTGCCCACGATGGTGCGCACCATGGAATGCAGGAACGCATTGCCCACCACCTTGATGGTCAGCACCTCCTCGCCCATGATGGTCTCACGCGAAAGCGAGATCTCGTGCACGTTTCGGCACGTGGGCTTGCCCACGGCGCTGGCCGCCATGCAGAAGCTTTTGAAATCGTGCTCACCTTCCAGATAACGCGCAGCCTGCTGCATCGCCGGTATATCCAGGTCGGCATGCACGAACCAGCTGAAATCGCGCATGAACAGCGGCGGCGTGTCATCCAAGCAGATATGGTAGTGGTATTCGCGCCATTGCGCGTCGAATCGAGCGCTGAAACCCGGCTCGCGCTCCTCAGCCTTGCGCACCGTGATGTCCTCATGCGTCAGCGCGTTCAAGCTGCGACGCAGGCTATGCAGGCTGCGGCTTTCCAACTCATCGGCGGAAACGTTGAAGCTTACCACCTGGCCGAGCGCATGCACGCCTGCATCGGTACGGCCCGAGCACACCACTTCCACCGGTCGACGCATGACCATGGACAGCGCCTGCTCAAGCTCCCCTTGCACGGTAAGCTTACCCGGCTGGCGCGCGAAGCCGCAAAACGGGCCGCCATTGTAGGACACCGTCAACGACAAGGTGCGCTCAGCATCCTCACGGTTGAAACCCTCGGCATCGCTCGCCCGCGCGGCATCGGCGTACACCGATGAGCCTTCTGCTTGCGCCACCATGCCCTCTGCCTGGGACACCATAGCTTCCGCTTGCACCGCTGCGGTTTTCACTTGCTCCGCAACGCTGTTCGCCTGCATCGTCGCATCCTCAACCTGGACTGCCACAGTTTCCACTTGCGCCGCCGCGGCTTTAGCCTGGGCCGTCACGGCTTCCGCCTGCGCCGCCTGCTCGTTATGTTCAATCGTTTTATCCATGCGGTCCATGATACGCGACAACCGCCGGCAAAAGAAACGGGACCCGGATTCACATCCGGGTCCCATGGGATATCCAATACCGCGTGCGCACATTTCGCATGCTACATGCTAAGAGGCATCCACGAACAGCGAGCGCCGATTAATGCGCTGATTGCGCAACCAGCGCGCAATGTGCCGAAGGCCGCCCCCGGCAAACGCCAAACCACACCCGCTACGCAGTCAGCACGTTATACCCGAACAGGTCCGTCAGCTCGCTGCGCATGATGGGGCTTTCCGCATCAACCGTGACCGGCAGCTCGGCTCGGAACTTGTGCCCGTCGTTTTGCCTCACGAACAGCACCACGCCATCACGCCCCGGATACGATTTCAGGATGCGGCTCAAGCGCATGGACTTCGACTGGTCGAAGTCCGACATCGGTACGCTCAAGCGCAGCTGGCGAGGCTTCGCGTCCTCTTCGCTCAGCTCGAGCGTTTCCGTCTCGAACACCATGATCTGGTTGCCGCGATCGGAGTGCTCGAACTTGCCCTTGATCTTGACGATGGCATCCTCTTGGATGGCCTCGGCGTTCTCCTCGTACTTGAAGCAGATGCACTCCACGTGGCCCGTGGTGTCTTCCAGGTCGAACGTGGCCATCTTCGTGCCGCGCTTCGTCAGCTTCGTCACCACGTTGGACACCATGCCCACGAACACCGCGGACTTGATCTCCTTCGTGCGCTCGGCTAAATCGCCCAGCTGCCACTTCGTGATGCGGGAGATATAGTTCTCGTACGGTGTGAGCGGATGGTCCGAGACGTAGATCTTCATGATCTCCTTCTCGTACGTCAGCAGCTGACGCTTCGGCCACTCAACGCCATCGGGCGCAGGTACATCTTCCTGGAAACCCAAATCCGCATCATCGGCGAACAGGTCGAACATGCTCACCTGACCGCGATCGCGGTCCTTCTGACGCTTCGCGGCGCCTTCCAGAAGCGGCGTCTCCTCGATGAAGTACATGAGC
>NZ_CAKTYH010000175.1 GCF_934632265.1 uncultured Senegalimassilia sp. | reverse complement strand
GAGCCATTCTTCCCCGCGCTCGTAGCACGCCTGGGTGGCCGTGATGCCGAACACGCTCGGCTCGTCGTAGCCCGTGCGGTTGCGGGCGCGCTTGAACGCCGCGCGCAGGTCGGGGTCGGGGATGAAGATGTTGGACAGCTGCAATCCGGCCAGATTGAACGTTTTGCTGGGAGCCGTGCACACCACGGCGTGGCGCGCGTAGCGCTCGCCGAGCGAGGCGTACGGCACGTGCTTGAAGCCGGGGCGCGCGAAGTCGGCGTGGATCTCGTCGGCGACGACGGTGACGCCGTGGCGCAGGCAGATGTCGCCGATGCGGCGCAGCTCGTCGGCGGTCCAGGCGCGGCCGACGGGGTTGTGCGGGTTGCACAGGATGAACAGCTTCGCGCCCGTCTTCTCCAGCTGGCGCTCGAAGCCCTCGTAGTCCATGGTGTAGCGCCCGTTCTCGTACAAAAGCGGGCTTGTGGCCATTTTGCGGCCGTTGTCCTGGATCATTAGGCGGAAGGGGTAGTACACGGGCGGCTGGATGATCACATGGTCGCCCGGCTGCGTGAACGCGTTGATGGCCACCGCCAGGGCGAACACCATGCCCGGCGTCATGACGAGCCACTCGCGCTCGGGACGCCAGTCGTGACGGCGCTCGAACCAGCTTTGCACCGCTTCGCAATACCCGTCCGTGGCCATGGTGTAGCCGAACACGCCGTGCTGCACGCGCTCGGTGAGCGCCTCGATGGCCGCCGGCGCCGTTTTGAAGTCCATGTCGGCCACCCACAGCGGCAGGTCGTCGGGGGCGTGCCCGCGGCGGCTCCACGCGTCCCATTTCAGGCATCCCGTGCCGCGGCGGTCGATGATCGTCTCGAAATCGTACTTCGTCATTTCCTTCTCCGTTCAGCTTCCCGCCCTGTGCTACGCGAGCGCCTGGTCAAGGTCGGCTAGCAGGTCCTCCACGTCCTCGATGCCCACCGACAGGCGCAGCAGACGGTCATCGATGCCCAGCTTGTCCAGCATGGGCGCGGGGATGGCGCCATGGGTTTGCACGAGCGGGTAGGTGATCAGGCTTTCCGTGCCGCCCAGGCTTTCGGCGAACAGGATAAGCCTTGTGCGCTCGAGCGCATCGATCGCGCGCCGATGCGTGTCGGTCTTGAACGATATCATGGCGCCGAAGCCCGCGGTCTGGCGCTTCGACAGCGCGTAGTCGGGATGGTCGGGGTCGCCTACGTAGAACACGTCCGTGACGTGAGGGTTCGCCTTCAGCGCCTTGCAGATGCGCTTGGCGTTGGCCTCCTGCTGGCGCAGGCGCACGCCCAGCGTCTTCAGGCTGCGCAGCATCAGCCAGCTGTCGAAGGGGCTGAGCTGGTTGCCCTCGCTCATGGTGGCGTTGAACAGCGGCTCGAGCAGGCTGTTGTCGCGCAGCACCAGAAAGCCCGATAGCACGTCGTTGTGGCCGCACAGGTACTTCGTCCCGCTGTACACCACCACGTCGGCGCCCAGCTCGAAGGGCTTCTGGAAATACATGGTAAGGAAGGTGTTGTCCACGGCGAGCACCGCCCCGCGGCTGTGCGCCAAATTGGCCAGGGCCTGGATGTCGGCCACCTTCATAGTGGGGTTGGTGGGCGTTTCCAGGAACACCAGGCGGGTGTTGGGCGTGAACGCCGCTTCGGCGGCTTCGAGGTCGGCCAGGTCGACGTAGCCGAATTCCAGCCCGTACTGCGCGTAGATGTTGCTGAACAGGCGGTAGGTGCCGCCGTACAGGTCGTCGCTGACGAGCACGCGGTCGCCTGAGCGCAGCAGCTTCAGCAGCGTGGCGATGGCGGCCATGCCGCTGGAGAACGCCATGCATTTCTTCCCGCCCTCCAAAAGCGCGATGGTGTTCTCGAGCTCCAGGCGCGTGGGGTTGCCGCAACGCGAATAGCAGTAGCCGGTCGATTCGCCCCAGGCGGGGTGCGCGAACGTGGCCGACTGGTACAGCGGGTAGCTGATGGACCCGGTGCGAGCGTCGATGCCCTCATATCCGCGCACGGCGATGGAGTCTGCGTGCCAGTCGGCATGTTTTGCCTGGTCGATGCCAAGCAGGCCGTCGATCTCCTGCGCCATGGCCTCGAAGCTTGAGTCGTTCATGAAGCGGCGTCCCTTTCTTCGCTGTCGTGATGGCGGTAAGCCATACTATATTTCTAGGGTTTATTTCCAGGTGGATAGTTTACCGGAGAATACCGTGTTGTGCGCGTGAAACCAGATAGCCTGGATATCCGTTATTTCGAACGATGGTTATCAGGGGGAAGGCGAAGCGCGGGCGTCTGGGTTGCGGGTGCCGGGCCGGGCTTTCCCATTCCGCTGGGGCGGGAAAGCGAAGAAGGCGTGGCGTGCCTGGCCTGCTTCCCGGGGACCAGGGCCCCTTTCCATCGAGGTCGGCCGTGCGAAACGCGATTCGTTCGCGCTGCGCGTCCTTCGCCATTCGCCCCGCTGTGTGACGGGTTTGTGTCGTATTCCCCAGGCTGACCGGGTGGCGATTTCATAACTCAAAGCAAAGTAGTATGATTTAGCGCCGTAGAACGATAGGTGTTACGAAACAGGCTCTTTGGCGCTGCCCGAAGCGATCCTTCGGCCATCGGCAAGGAGCCCGCAACCAAGAACGATGAATCCGCTCGTCGGCTGCACGCTAACCGCATTGTTGTTAGCCGTGCATGCCCTCGTGCGGATTTTTTTGTTCCGGTTGCAGGGAGAAGCAGAAGGGAAAACCATGTCGAAGGCAAACGAAACCGCGTCATGCGGGCAGGCAGGCGAAGGCGTCGACCGCGCCGCGCAGCTCATGCATCGCATGGACGCCACGCAACCGACGGCGACGTTCAAGAAGGTG
>NZ_CAKTYH010000174.1 GCF_934632265.1 uncultured Senegalimassilia sp. | reverse complement strand
GACCACCGCCGACGACGCCGACCTCATCCTGCCGCAGGCCGAGGCCGTTCAGCGCCTGTTGGAGCTTCTGGCCATCATCGGCGGGTCGGACAAGGCGCCCTCGGCGTTGTCCTTGGTGTATCGCGAGGAGGATGCATGCGCGAAGGAGGGCCTGGACTGGACCCGCGCCGAGCAGACCTACGGCGATCATGATCACGACCATGACGAGGATGCCGACTGGGGCGACGATTTCGGCGATGCCGGCATCATGGACGACGACGGCATGACGGGGGCTTATCCCGGTTTCAACTAGGCGCTTCGCCCGTTAAGGGCGAATGAGCGTTGTTTCAGGGCCCGCAAGGCGGCCCGGCTGTTTGGATGGGTACAGGTGCTGAGACGCCGTCGCCCGCCGCAGGCGGGGGTTGCGCGTTGCGGGTCCTTTTTAATGGTGTGGGCGATTGCGCATTTGTTCGATCTGCGTGGATGCTGCAGCCGTGCGCCGCAGAGCCGGGTTGTGGGATGCGGATCTGTTTCGTCGGCTAGGTGGCTGGGCCGTCCTTTGGCAGGGCGAGCGCTATGTCGCAGCAGGCAGTGGCGCGTGCGAGCGGCTTCAACGGGCGATCGCGTGGAGAAGCGGGGAAGGGGCTGCTATGGAGTTCGAAGAAGCATTGGCTTGCTGTCGGCTGTGCCCGCGGGCGTGCGGCGCCGACCGCGCCGCCGGCGAGCGCGGCGTGTGCGGGGCGCAAGGGGAGCTGGTGGTGGCCCGTGCGGCGCTGCACATGTGGGAGGAGCCGCCCATCAGCGGTTCTCGCGGCAGCGGCACCGTATTCTTCTCGAACTGCCCGCTTCGATGCGTGTACTGCCAGAACCAGGTGATCGCCGACGGGCGCGCTGGCGTGCCCGTCACGGTGGATGATGTGGTGGATATGTGCCTTGACCTGCAGCAGCAGGGGGCGCTGAACATCAATTTCGTCACCCCGACGCACTATTCGCCTCATATCCGCGCCGCCGTTGCCCGCGCCCGCGCGCGCGGCCTGGCGCTGCCCGTGGTGTGGAACACCTCCGGCTACGAGACGGTGCAGGCCGTGCGGGACAACGTGGGCACGGTGGATGTGTACCTGAGCGATTTCAAGTACTGCTCAAGCGATCTTGCCCGCCGTTATTCCGCTGCGCCCGACTATCCCGAGGCGGCAATGGCGGCGCTTGAGGAGATGGTGCGTTGCGTGGGCACTCCCGAGGGCGACGAGGTGGACGGGCAGCCGCGCCTCACGCGCGGGGTGGTGGTTCGCCATCTGATGCTGCCCGGTGCCTTGGAGGATTCCAAGCGTGTGGTGCGCACGGTGTGGGAGCGTTTCGGCGGCGATGTGCTGCTGTCGCTGATGAATCAGTACACGCCAGTGCTGGCGGACGCTGCCACTGCCGGCGATGCCTGGGCGCAGCGTCAGCTTCGGCGTTGCCCTGAGCTGGGCGGACGCGTATCCGATGCCGAGTACGAGCGGCTTTTGGACTACGCCGACTCGCTGGGGATCGACGACTATTTCTGGCAGCAGGGCGGGGCGGCCCAGGACAGCTTCATCCCCGCGTTCGATTTGACCGGGGTGCCGCGATAATATCGCACAAACGTTCTTGACCACGAACAAGCGTACGAGTATAGTATGCGGATACTATACGTACGGATGTTTGTGGAAGGGGCTGCTATGGATGTGCAGGAGAAGCTGGAGATCCTTGCCGATGCGGCGAAATACGATGTCGCCTGCACATCGTCGGGGTTGCAGCGCGGCTCGAAGGCCGGCTATATCGGCAATGCCCTGGGCGCCGGGTGTTGCCACAGCTTCACGCCCGACGGCCGCTGCATCTCGCTGCTCAAGGTGCTCATGACCAACGTATGCGTGTACGATTGCGCGTACTGCGTCAACCGGTGCAGCAACGAGGTGCCTCGCGCCGCGTTCACGCCCGAAGAGCTGGCCGACCTTACCATGGCGTTTTATCGTCGCAACTATATCGAAGGGCTGTTTCTCAGCTCGGGCGTCATCGGGTCGCCCGACCATACCACCGAGCTTATGATCCGCACGCTGCGATTGCTGCGCGACCATCATAGGTTTCGCGGATACATCCATGCGAAGGCCGTGCCGGGAACGTCTCCAGAGCTTATCGATAGGCTTGGCCATCTTGCGGATCGCATGAGCGTCAACCTCGAGTTGCCCAGTCAGACAAGCTTGAGTTTGCTATGCCCGCAGAAAACCAAGCAGCGCATCATAGCCCCTATGCGGCAGATCCGGGACAACATGGCGCAGGATCGGGAATCGCGCGGGATTTCTCGTCGTAGCACAACGTATCTGCCTTCCACTCGGCCTCGGGAGCGTGCCAGGGCGTTCGTGCCGGCGGGGCAATCCACGCAGATGATCATAGGGGCTACGCCCGAAACCGATTTTCAAATTCTCAATTTATCGCAGGCGCTGTATAAGACCCTGCAGCTCAAGCGCGTGTTCTTCAGCGCCTATCTGCCGGTAAGCTCCGATGAACGCCTGCCGCAGAATACCGCGGTGCAGCTGAACCGCGAGCATCGGCTGTATCAGGCTGATTGGCTGCTGCGTTACTACAAGTTCGACGTTTCGGAGATCATCAGCGCCGATGTGCCGAACTTGGAGATGGATGTGGACCCGAAAGCCGCATGGGCGGTAAACCATCTGGACCTGTTCCCGGTGGAGGTGAACACCGCGCCCTTGGAGGTGCTGCTGCGCGTACCGGGGATAGGCCCTCGGGGAGCGCGCTTGATCGTGCGTGCTCGACGTAGCTCGTGCTTGCGGGAAGGTGAGCTTCGAAAGCTGGGAATCGCCTTTAAACGGGCCCGTTATTTCATCACCTGCAACGGGAAGTACCAAGGCAACGGAGTGGAGT
>NZ_CAKTYH010000173.1 GCF_934632265.1 uncultured Senegalimassilia sp. | reverse complement strand
GTCCAATCGGACTCGAAGAACACCTGCTCAAGGCGGTCGTTGGTCAGGTCGACCGAATATGCCGCCTGCGCCGAATCAAGCAGCGCGTCCACGTAGCCGCTGCTGTTCTCAAGGATGGATTGTCTGAGCTGGTCGTAATAGCGGGAAAGCTGCTGCTTCTCGCTTGCGGTGCCGTCGGAGAACGGCTCGAGGGCGACCACGAAATGATGGAGCGCCCCTTCCTCGGTGTCGTCTAGGTGGAGCACGGTGACGCGGCCGTGCCATGCCGGGCTTTGCAAGATCAGTTCGAGGGGGTCGCTTTGCGGCGCGAGACGCTTGCGCAGCGCTTCCAGCTGCAATGCGCGTCGCACCGCGGGACGCTGCTCGTTGCCGGCCAGCGTGCTGGCGATGTGCTCGACGGCGCCCGAGTAGTTGCCGCTGTCGGCTAAGAGCAGATTCGACGATGCGCGCAGGATACGGTATTGGTCGAGCTTCGCATCGCAGTATATGCAGTTGGAGAAATGGAAGCCAAGGCCGGAAACCTGTTTCAGGATGCGCTCGTTTTGCCGCTGACGCGCTGCCGCCTCGGCGATCTTCGCGTTGTTCTTATCTATATACATGTTCTTGTCCGCTTGGCGGAACAGCTCGCGCATGGTGGGGGATTCGAATTCGCTGGACAGCGCGTAGCCGGCGGCATAGCTGATGGGCATGTCTGGATGGGCCTGGGAATGCTCGTCGGCGTTGCGCTTGATCTGGTCGAGTACCGCCGTGGCCTTGTCGAAGTCGGCGTCGCGCAGCACTGCCAGGAACTCGTCGCCGCCATAGCGGCCGGTGAAGCATAGGGGACTTTGCGCCCTTGCCAGTTGCTGCGCGAAGGCGCGGATGTATTCGTCGCCCTTCTCGTGCCCGAGGTTGTTGTTGATGGTGCGCAGGTTGTTCAGGTCGAACACGAATACGGCAACGGGGCTTTCGGCGCCGATGGGCTCGGGCTGCGCCAAGATCTCCTCGCACTTGTTCTTGCTGGGAAGGCCCGTGGCCTCGTCGAGGTACACCTTGCGCTGCAGCTGCCTGTTCAGGGCCGCGGTGCGCAACGCGCGGATCAGCTCGACGGCGAACAGCGCCAGCAGGCCGACGATATCGGCTACGACGATGTTCTCCAGGCGGTCGAGCGCGGTGGCCTTCTGCTGTGAGTAGTCCTCCGCCAGCTTGGTGGCTTGGTCGCAGATCTGGAAGAAATCCTCGCTTTTCGCGATGATGTCGGTGTTCTGGTAGCCGGTTTCGCGCACTTGCTCGATTTCGCCGCGCAGATCGTCGAAGTACTTGGAGAGCTCGGTCATCTTCTCCTGATAGGCATCGTCGTCAAGGCGCACCAGGTTCAGATCGTCGCTTCCATAGCGCAGTCCGTCGATGTAGGAATCCACCGCCTCGATCAGCTTGTCCTGCGCAAGTCCCGCGTCCTCCATCTTCACGATGCGCTGCGTGGTTCCGCGCACCAATCCGGCATAGTTCACCACGCGCGCGGTGCCTTGGATGTCGGCAACCAGCGACATGATGTCGAAGAACAGGAAGATGAGCACGACGGTGAGCGCCGTCATGAGGACGCGCGAGATTCGGCTGCCTTTGCTGGTGGTACGCGTGTCCATCTAAAACCTTTGCGATATGGGGAACTGATATGGATCAACAGCGATTCTATCATGGGGAGCTTCGGTCGAGGTGCTGCGAAAATGTATGAAAGTCGGGGCACTGTCATCTTTTGGATTCGCACTGCTTCCCGTATCATCGCGTGTCAAAGCAAATCAGGCCCCGAATTTTTGTTCGGGGCCTAACATATCGGGTTCGGTTGCGTGTGTCAGTGCCTATTCGCCCCAGACGCGCTCGGCGATGCGGCGCACCAGCGCGATCTTGGCCCACTGATCATCCTCGGTGAGCACGTTGCCCTCCTCGGTGGAGGAGAAGCCGCACTGCGTGGACAGACGCAGCTGCTCGAGCGGTACGTACTGCGCGGCCTCGTGGATGCGCGCGATCACGTCGTCTTCGTTCTCCAGCTCGGGGAACTTGGACGTGACCAGGCCCAAGACCACCTTCTGGTCGCGGATGTGCGCCAGCGGGGCGAAATCGCCGGAGCGGTCGGAGTCGTACTCCAGGAAGAAGCCGTCGTAGTTCGCGCCGCCGAAGAGCACCTCGGCCACGGGCTCGTAGCCGCCGGAGGAGAACCACGTGGAGCGGAAGTTGCCGCGGCAGATGTGCGTGGTGATGGTCATGTCGGCAGGCTTGGCTTCAAGGATGCGGTTGATCGCGTCCACGTAGCTCTTCGCCACCTGGTCCACATCGATGCCCTCGGCGGCGTACGCCTCGCGCTTTGCCGGGTCGCAGAACTCGCCCCAGCTGGTGTCGTCGAACTGCAGGTAGCGGCAGCCCAGGTCGTAGAAGGCGCGCACGGCGTCGCGGTACACCTCCACGATGTCGTCGAAGAGCACCGACTCATCGGCGTAGCGCTCGATGGGACGGTACGTGGCCTTGCCGCGCACGCAGGGGATCAGGTGCAGCATGGAGGGCGCGGGGATGGTCAGCTTCACCGGATAGTCGCCGGCGATCTCGCGCAGCTTGGCGAAATGGGCCAGGAACGGGTGGTCGCCGAAGGCGATCTTGTCGCGGAACACCAGCTGGGCGCCCTTGGGCTTGGGACCCTTGAACTCCACCGACCAGGTCTCGGCGTCGACGTGCTCGACGTTTTGCAGGCCTTCCAGGAAGTCGAGGTGCCACATGGCGCGGCGGAACTCGCCGTCGGTGACGGCCTTCAGGCCCGCCTGCTTCTCCCTCTCCACCAGGTCCGCGATGGCGGTGTCCTCGGCGGCGGTCAGCTGCTCGCGCGTGATGGTCCCGGCGGCGAAATCGGCGCGCGCCTGCTTGAGAGCCTCGGGGCGCAGGAAGCTGCCGACGATGTCATATGCATCGGGAGGGTTGGTGATTGCCATAGGTGGCGTCCTTTCA
>NZ_CAKTYH010000172.1 GCF_934632265.1 uncultured Senegalimassilia sp. | reverse complement strand
TTCCAATATAGTATACTGACTGCATTCACCGAGCCAGTACGGGCGCATTGGTTCAAAATAAACTGATGCCCATGCTACGTTTGTCTCCGGAACGTACCTAAAGCCCGTAAGATCCTCGCAATCACGGAGTTTCCTGTGCATTCAACTTTTCGCCTATTCTATGGGCCTCTATCCGTTTGCGCAGGATAAGGAAGCGAGGTTGTAACCGATGCAGCTAGTTTCTATAATGGATATACACGGATATCCATTCTTGGGAGGTAGCCCTATGGACGCAGTACTCGGTAAATGGGGGAACAGCAAGGCCTTGCGGGTTCCAAGCGAACTGTGCAGCCAACTTGGAATCGACGTTGGTAGCGTTGCAAAAGTAACCGTTAATGAATCGGCTCGATCGCTCACGTTTTCGTTTGAAGCAATGCATCAGGCTTACTCGCGGAGCAAACGAATGACCATGGAAGAGTTTGCCGCAGGCTGGGAAGGCCCTAAAGTTGGTAAAGAATGGGGTGGCAGCGATGTCGGGGCTGAGGTGGTCGAATGACCCTATTCGAACAAGGCGACATCATCGAAGTCAATTTTGATCCTACCCTTGGACATGAGCCGAAGAAGATGCGGCCCGCTTTGGTGGTATCCGTTGGATATTTCAATAATGTTCTCTCGAGCCTTACCGTAGTGTGTCCCATTACATCGACGGTTAACGGGCATCCCCTACATGTAGAGATAGCCAGCGGCAATGCCGTACATGGATGCGTATGCTTAGAGCAAATACGCGCTATCGACTTGAGCAGCCCCAAACGCTGCGCCAAGAAAACAGGGTCATCAATGGATACGGAAACCATGACGCAGGTGCTCAACGGCATCGGCGCCATGTTCGGTATCTAATCGCGGCAAGGGCCCAGCTCGAATGCTCGAACTAGGCCCTTACGCTGGGGGAATATGTGCCTATGGTATGGCTTCCGTTATGCGGCCATGTCCTCGCGGCGCGCCATGGCCTTGTCGTAGTCCTTCGTTCCCACGAACACCTCGTGCTTGTAGGGGTTGACGCCCAGCTTCTTGGCGCGGTAGGCAACGTAGCCCACGGCGGCTACGTTCGCGGCCAGCGCCAGCACGCTGATGACCAGGTTCACGTCGGGGTTGTTCACCGACTGCACGGCGAAGATGGAGTCGTTGGCGAACATGGGCACCACCTGGCAGAACATGCACCACAGGCTCAGCGTGTAGGCGCGGTTCTGGATCCAGCCGCCCTTGTTCCACAGCATGCCGGCCACGGTGGGGGCCAGCAGCAGCGCCAGGCCGCAGTACCAGGAGTGCGTGGGCAGGCAGTTGTAGGTGTAGCAGAAGTTCCAGATATCGTAGGAGATGATGAACACCCACGTCATGTCGGGCCACAGCATGTCCTGCTTCTTCTTGGACGTGTAGATGCCCCACCAGCCGGTCATGACGAAGATGTTCAGGATGCCGGCGATGCCGTTGAACACGTTATGCCAGCCGCCGTACAGGGTGACGCCCTCGGAGGACACCCATGTGGTGCCGAACGCGCGCACGGCGCTCTCGAAGTCGCTGACCACGGCGATCAGGATGTTGATGGCCACGATCACGAACGGGAAGCACTTGAACCAGTCGGCGTTGCCCAGCTTGCCCCAGTGGTACTTCAAGATCATGAAGCCGATGCATCCGGCGGTCGCCGCGTAGAGCTTCGCGTAATGGAACCAGCTGTTCATGTACAGGTACGTCGGGTTGTTCAGCGCCCAGTCGGCTCCGGCGGCGGCGCCGGCGTAGATGGCGATGAAGTAGGCGGTCAGGATGGCGGGAATCACCAGGAAGCAGGTGATGCCGCCGGCCTTCGTGCGTCGTGCGACCTCGTTGAACCCGATGAGCGCGAGAAACACCACCACCCATCCGATCCACTGGTAGACGGCGGTGTCGCCGTAGACTTGGAACAACATGATGACCTCCCTTGAGTCGATACGCTCTCGCATACGGCGTTTCGGGCGCACGATGCCCGGGGCCGCATACGATGCCCCTTTCACCAGGCGTTTTGCCTGGTTGTTCCCTGGGTTGGTTAGTGACCGTTAACCGGTTTGCACCGGTTTGCGCTTGGCTTCGCGCTCCATGTGAAGCGTTTGCGCGATGATGTCGCGCAGCACTTCGTCGGGCGCGTCGCGGTGCGTTCGCACGTAGCCGCAGATGCCCATGATCAGTATGTAGAACGTCTCGTAGACGTGGTCGATGTCGATGGGGTGGTTCTGCGCGTAGTCCTGCACGGTGGTTTCCACGAAGTAGGCGGCCATGCGGTCGGCCACGCGGTTGATGAACTCAAGGTACAGCGACGCGTTCTCGTGCGTGTCGAGCGCGCGGCGGAAACTCGAGTGTTCGAAGACGCCTACGCGCATGACGGTGACAACGCCCGCCAGGCTGCCCTCGATATCGCCGGGGGTGCGCTGCTCGTTCCAGAACTGCAGCGACTCGATGTAGTCGTTCACGAAATCGTCGATGACCGCGGAGGTGACCTCCTGCTTGTCGCGGAAGTAGTGGTAGAACAGCGACCGCGCCACGCCGCAGCGTTCGCTGATGTCCTTCACCGTCGTGGCGGACAGGCCCTGCTCCTCGTAGAGCTGCCGTGCCGCGTCGACGATCTGCTGCCGTCTTTCGTCGCTCATCCGTGCCACCTCCCCTTGGTGCGCGTTTGTTGCGCCATGCGCGTTGCCTTCCCGGGTGCGCGTCCGCGGCGTGCGGGCGTTTTCTCAGGTGCGCGCTTTGCTTTCCCCTTGGCGCGCTTCGCGTTTCCCTTTCCCCTTGGGTACTTGCGATGGCCATAGCATACGAGGCGCGTTGACGCAGCGTCAATGAACACATTTGCAGAAACGTCAAACATTTCATGGAGAAATCTTGCTACTATGCGGCCATCACGTTCACAAGTGCAACGAAAAGCATGCAAGTGTGAAAGGAGGGCGTGATGGAAACGAACGAACAGGTGAAGGCGAAGGGTGGCAAGCGCCGCCGGGTTCCCATCGTG
>NZ_CAKTYH010000171.1 GCF_934632265.1 uncultured Senegalimassilia sp. | reverse complement strand
CTGATCGCCAAGAAGGGCGAACCCGTCTCGCTGGTGGAAAACGAGAAGTAACCGGCCAGCAGATACGGCTAACGCGCACGTTGCGGCGCACACGGAACGCAACGCGGGAACAGCCGGACGCGACACGCGCCCGGCCTCCCGGGCAGAGGGTGGCCTAGCAAGGGTTTAGGGGATAGACCACCTTCTGCCCGGGAGCGGCGCTTCTTCACCCTCCCCACCCTCCCATTTAAGCAGGGGCCGCCACTCCCTCTTTCAACCTGAGAAGCCGCGGCGGGCACCCCTCGCCCGCCTCGGCGCAAAGCCCCGCCGCAGACGAGATGGCAGAGGGGCCGGAGAAAGGCAACGACCCGTCGGCTATATCCGACAACAGCGCTCTCCGACCCGCCTAGCGGGCAAGATCGCGAACGCATATATAAATAGGTAAAGGAAAACCGGCTGGGAGGTCGAACATGAATACGGACACTTCGAACATCAAGGCAACACGCATCGTCAGCGGCGTCAGCTGCGGGAAGACGCAGGAGCTGATCGGACGCGCATGCTCGCTGCTTTCGAACGGCGAAAAGGCAGAAGACGTGCTGGTGCTGTGCGCCACGCCGCAAGCATGCGAGGCGTTCACGCTGCGCCTGAACGCCGCCGCCGAGGAAGCCGGCGCAAATGCCGACGGGGTCACGGTGACCACGCCGCGAGCCCTGGCGCTCAATGTGCTCGGCGATGCCGAGGCGGTGCGTTGGTCGGGCCGCGAGCCGCGCCTGCTCACCGCTTACGAAGAGCTGTTCCTGCTCGAAGACATGAAGGTGAGCGGCCTGCGCCCCAAACGCCTGCGCGAGATGCTGAAGTTCTTCTATCGCAGCTGGACCGAGCTTGCCGACGACGATCCGGACTGGCTTTTGCCCGGCGAGGAGTCCAACGTGCACACGCTGCTGAAGGACAACCTGGCCTTCACGCGCAGCATCGCCGAGCCTGAAGCGGGCAATCTGGCGGTGAACTACCTGCGCACCCACGCCGGTGCGGCGGCCGCGCATTCGTTCGCCCACGTGCTGGTGGACGACTATCAACGCATCAGCAAGGCGTCGCAGCTGCTTGCCAGCCTGGTGGCAGCCGAAACGCTTACCATCGCCGGCGATCGCGCCGCCTGCGTGCAGGTCTATGACAGCTACCCCTATGCCGCGGGCTTGGACGAGTTCATGGATGCGCACGAAGGAGCGCAGGATATCGAGCTTTCCGCATGCCACGCCTGCGCAGCCGGGGCCGCTGCGACATCCAAGCTGCTTGCCGACCCCGCCATGCAGTCGATCGCGTTCCACGCAGCCGAAGACGTCGCCGCAGGTCAGACGGCTGTGTTGGAAAGCCCGCTGCCCGAAGACGAATTCGGCGCCGTTGCGCGCTTCGCCGCAGAAGCCGTGGCGGACGGCAAGAACCCCGCCGACATCGTAGTGGCGACGCCCAACGGCGTGTGGAGCCGCAACATGGTGAAGGCCCTGCTGGCGGCGAAGGTTCCCGCCCAGGCGCTGAACGATCGCCAGCCGGTGCGCGGCGACATCCGCGACAACGAGCGCTGCGTGCCCGCCCGCGTGCTAACGGCGTTGGACCTGGTGGCCGATCCCGAAAACGCGCTTGCATGGCGCTGCTGGTGCGGGTACGGCGATTGGCTGGCCAACAGCTCCGCCATGGCGAACCTGCGTAAGCACGCAGGCGAGCGCGGCATGGGCCTGGTGGAGGCCCTGCGCGGCACGCAGGGCGATGCGGTGGCCGCCAACGCAAGCGACGCTGACCGCGTGGTGGGCGCCAAGCGCGTTGCCGATGCACACGAAGCGGGCCTTGCGCTCATCGAGTCCGCAGCCGGCCTTGAAGGCTCGGCGCTGCTGGATAAGCTTGCCGAGCTGGTCACGAGCCAAGAGGGCGCCGCAGCGCCGGGCATCGTGAGCACGCTGTGCCTGGGCGAGCGAGACAACTCCGCTGCCGCCATGGCCAAGCGCTTCCGCAGCCGCTTGCTGGCGCCCCGCATCGACGCCGCAAGCGCCGTCCAGGTGGTCCCCTACGACCAAGTCGCAGGGCTCTCGCCGAAGGTGCTGATCATCAGCGGCTTCGTGAACGGGTTCATCCCCTGCCGCGAATACTTCGACAGCGCCGAGATGCCCCTTGACAAGCAGGAGAAGGAGCACGCGAAGGACGCGCACCGCGTGTACGCCATGGCAGGAAAGGCAAGCGAGCAGCTGGCAATTTCCCGCTTCACCACCACCAGCCTGGAGACCGCCGGCGTCATGAAGCTGCACATCGGCCGCATCCGCCTGCAAGACGGCAAGCGCATGTGCGTCATCGAGCCCAGCGACTTCACCGAGCAGCTGGCGTAAGGGATTTCCGCAAAACGCCCGCCGATATCTCGGCCGCATAGCCGAAACGACCAAAGCCCCGGACCGCCGAAGCGATCCGGGGCTTTGCCAATTGGGGACGTAGCGTTATCTGTCCGGACACCTCGGGGACGTAGCTCTATCTGTCCGGTTTTCTGCCGCAAAGCAATAGCCAGTATGTTCCGGACAGATAATGCTACATCCCCTAAGTATCCCACTAGCCCAGCCGCCAATCGACTGTCGGCGGTTTCTTTTTTTTCTATTTTTTCCTTTTTTCCTATTTGTCTAGCGGAAGCACAAAGCGCCTATAGCAGTGCAGCTTCCCAATCGGCTTCTTTGAGGCCGATTGGGGCGAAAAGCGGTCCCTTCCGCTCGAAGGCCTCCCTGTTTGCTGACACTTCGGGGACGTAGCCTTATCTGTCCGGGTTTCCCGCAGCGAAGCGACGACTGCCCGCCGAAGGACGGCAGAGGCGAATCCGAGCCGAGCTTCCGCGCAAACGCGATCCGGACAGATAGCGCTACGTCCCCGAAGTGTCCGGCCCTAGACACGAAGCGGCCCCTTTCGCTTGGAGACGTCCCTGTTTGCAAGGGGGGTTTGGGGAAAGGATGTCTCCAAGCGGAAGGGGCCGCTTGAGATATTCGGTTGTCAGGGCCCTGGCCGCCCGGCTTCCGC
>NZ_CAKTYH010000170.1 GCF_934632265.1 uncultured Senegalimassilia sp. | reverse complement strand
CGTGGTTTTGATCGCCGCCATCGGCGGTGGCCTGGTGTGGCATGAGCAGCCGAGCTTCTGCAATGCCATCTGCCACGAGCCCATGGACTACTACGTGGACGGCTACTACGGCGAGGGCGATGCGGCCCATGCGCAGCTTGCCGTGGCGCATCAGCAGGAGGGCGTCACGTGCCTGCAGTGCCATGAGGCCACGCTTGAGGCCCAGGTCAACGAGGGAATGGCGTGGGTTTCCGGGTCGTTTGAGACGAACGCCGACGGCAGCCTGACCCCGCAGCTGATCACCGCGGACAAGCAGCAATGCGCCACCGCCGGATGCCACGACTGGAACGACGTGGTCGCCGCCACCGAGAACTGGGGCGGTCAGGCGGGCGTGAACCCGCACAGGTCGCACCAGGGCGAGGCCATCGATTGCAGCAACTGCCATAGCGTGCACGGCCAGTCGGTCATGTACTGCAACACGTGCCATAGCTGGGAGGTGCCGGAAGGCTGGAGCAGCCCGGCCAAGTAGCGCAGATCCGCTTGCCGCATTCAGGCAAGCCGGTTTCGGAAAGGAAGGACCGACATGAGGAAGACGACAGCAGCGGCCTGCGGCGCGACGGCGCTTGTGCTGGGGCTTTCGGGTTGCGGCGCATCGTTCGAGGGTTCGGGGTCCAAAGACGCCGCAAGCGCCGAGCAGCTGGCCATGCACGCCGACGATCCGTGGGACGCGGTAGTGCAGATCGACCCGGTCAAGAAGTGCGACACGCCGTTGCGCGACGGGGTGTACACGGGCACGGGCAAGGCCATGGCCGGCAACGTGACCGTCACGCTCCTGGTCGACGACAACCGCATCACGTGCCTGGAAACAACCCAAGACGGCGAGACGCAAAGCGTCGGCGGCTTCGAGGCGGTGCGCGACGGCACCTTCGCCAAGATGATCGAGGCCGCTCAGGGCTCGGACATCGACACCGTCAGCGGGGCCACCATCACCACCGCGGGCGTGAAGCAGGCGGTCGACAACGCCTTGGGTCAGGCGGCCGAAACGACCGCTGACCAGGCGAAATCGAGCAACTAGCGAAAGGGGAGGACATGAGCAAGCACGATAGCGAAGCGCGCGGCATCACGCGCCGCGGCTTTCTCAGCGCCGCCTGCGCCGTAGTGGGCGGCACGGCGGCCACGGCGGCCATGCCCGCGGCGGCGCTGGCTGTGGAGCAGGGCGTCATCGGCGATTGGGCGGCCGACGGCTCGAAGAACGTCGCCGTGCCCGATAGCGCCGCCACCAACGGCAGCGGCGCGGACGGCACGTACCGCGAGCACAACGCTGCGGCGTTCCCGGCGAACGACGCCACGCCCATCGCCCCGCGCGCGGTCCCCGAGACGTGGGACTACGAGTGCGACGTGTGCGTGGTGGGCGCAGGCGGCGGCGGTCTGAACGCGGCTGCGCGCGCCGCCGAGCTGGGCGCCGACGTCATCTGCGTGGAGGCGCTGGGTTTGCACGGCGGCAACGCGCAGTCCGCGGGCATGTGCGGCATCCTGGGCGGGTTCTCCGGCCAGAACAAGAAGCACTTCGCCTTCCCCAGCTACCCCTTCGACGCGCAGGCGCTGACCGATTGGGCCATGGACGAGTACCATTACGCTGCCGACCCGAAGCTGATCTACAAGATCGCCAGCGAAGGCGGCAAAAGCCTGGACTGGATGGCGGACTGCGGCGTGCGCTGGCGTTTGGGCGAGGTGCCGGTGTACGTGGCGCCGAAGAACTCCACGCTCGATCATCACGTGCTGAAGATGAAGGACGCCACCGACGCCATGTTCGCCTTCGGGCAGAGAAACGGCGTGCGCTACAAGTTCCAGTGCCCGGCAACGGCGCTGGTGCGCGACGATTCGGGGCGCATCGTGGGCCTGGTGGCGCGCGAGGATTTCGACCACGAGGTGTACATCCACGCCAAGGGCGCCGTCATCCTGACGGCCGGCGGCTTCTGCAACAACAAGGCGCTGCTGGAGAAGTACATCCCCACGGCGGCCATGGGCTGCGCATCGAGCTACCTGGTGGGCGGCGAAACGGGCGAGTGCTTCCGCATGGGCCTGGGCGCGGGCGCCGACGTGTCGGGCTTCAACAGCTCGGCCAGCTTCGACGGCGGCGTGGACTGGCAGGCCGAAGGCGGCCAGTGGGCGCGCTTCCTGTACGACGGTATGACGCAGCTTTCGCGCCAGCCGTGGCTGACCATCGACCGTTGCGGCAACCGCCTTCGCTACATGGACAGCCGCGTGGGCGAGGACGGCGCGAACGCCATCTACGCCCTGGGCGACCTGGCAACCATCCAGATGACGCCTCCGGGGCATCGCAGCTACATCATCTTCGACGCCGATTACGAGGATCACCTGGCGGGGTTCGCGCAGGAGCATTGCCGCAAGTTGCTCACGCCCGACCTGGAGCAGATCGACAAGGTGCCCGAGCATTACCGCGACTGGCACCACGGCGTGCAGGACGCCATCGACGCCGACGTGCTCAAGCGCCGCGACACGCTTGAGGAGCTTGAGGCCGACCTGGGCTTCGCGCCCGGCGTGCTCACCGAGGCGGTGGCGAAGTGGAACGAGTGCTGCGAACGCGGCGAGGACGACTTCATGTACCCCATGCCGCCCGAGTGGCTGCACGCCATCACCAAGCCGCCGTTCTACGGCTGCCGCATCGGCGGCAACCTGTACGGCACGAAGGCCGGCCTGCTGATCAACGACCAGATGCAGGTCATGGGCACGGACGGCCTGGTCATCCCCGGTTTGTACGCTGGCTGGCACACCGCCGGCGGCGCGTGCGGCGAGAACAGCTACATCGGCGACCCCATCCTGGGCTCGCTCATGGGCGACGTGGGACTGGCGTTTTGCGGCGGGTACCTGTGCGGCACCTCGGCCGTGGAGCACGAATTGCAAGGCGCGAAGTAGGGAAGGGGCGTGACGGAAATGAAGGATTCCATGCGCACGATGGCGCGACCGTACGCCATCTTGTTCGCCATCGCGCTGGTGGTGGCGGCCAACATCGCCTATCAGCTCTGCGCAAAGGCGGTCCCCAAGGAGATGGACGCGCT
>NZ_CAKTYH010000169.1 GCF_934632265.1 uncultured Senegalimassilia sp. | reverse complement strand
GCGACGTCCATCGGCTTCTTGCCGGCGGCCAGGATGTCCTTCATGCCCGGGATGCGCGGCTCGGCGACGTCGGGCGTGACGGAGATGACGGCGGGAAGCTCGACCTCGACGACCTCGGTGCAATCCTCGAGGGCGCGGGTGACGACGGCGGTGGAGCCGTTGACCTCGACCTTGCAGGCGGCGGTCACGACAGGCCAGCCGAGCTTCTCGGCCAGCTGCACGTCGACCTGCTGCAGGTAATTGTCGGCGGAACCGTCGCCGCAGATGACGGCGTCCACGTCGCCGGCCTTGGCCAGCACGTCGGCCAGGGCGGCAGCGGTGGCTGCAGCGTCCAGGTCGGCCAGAGCGTCGTCGGCGGCCATGAACAGATGGCCCATGCCGCGAGCCATGACGTCCTTCTTCAGCTTGGAGTTGTCGATGTCCTTGCCGCCCACGGTGATGGCGACGGCCTCATCGGCCAGCTGAGCGCCCAGCTCCAGGGCGTTCTTGTCGTACTCGGAGATGGTCAGCTTGGCCTTGGAGAAGTCCAGCGTGCGGTCGCCCGCAACCTGAACGTCCTGGGCGTCGGGAACGGCCTTGAAAGCCACTGCGATCCTCATGGAATCCGTCCTTTCGTAAGACTTAAACGATACATGCAGCCCGCATTCGCAACGGGCGTTATGCCACGATGGGAAAGCGGGGCGACCGGCAACCGATTGCGCGGTCGCCCCGACGAGATGAGCGACGCTTATTCAGCGTACTTCTTGGCGACCTGACGGCCGGCGATGTAGGCCATGACCTCATGGGTGCCGCCGCCGAACATGTTGCCGCGCATGTCGGCCCACAGACGGCCGACGCGGACCTCGGTGGTGTAGCCAAGGCCGGCGTAGATCTGCAGAGCGGAGTCGGCGACCTCCCAGCAAGCCTTGCAGCCATAGCGCTTCAGCATGGCGGACTCGAGCTGGACGGGCTGGTCGTTGTCCATCATCCACAGTGTCTTGTACAGCATGTTGCGGGTGTTCTGGACCTTGATCTCCATGTCGGCGAGCAGCTCCTGGATCATCTGCAGGCGGGTGATCGGCTTGCCGAAGGCGATGCGCTGGTTAGCGTACTTGGCAGCGTCCTCGAGAGCAGCCTGGGCCAGGCCGACCTGCTCGGCGACGATGTAGGAACGCTCGACCTCGAAGTTCTTCATGAGCATCATGAAGCCCTTGCCCGGCTCGCCCATGCGCTGATCCTCGGTCAGGACGACGTCGTCCAGGTACACCTCGCAGAACGGGATGCACTGCTGGCCGATCTTGTGCAGCGGGGCGGTGGAGACGCCGGGGGTGTCCATCTTGACGAACCACAGGGACATGTTGCCGTTGTCGTGGCTGGGATCCTCGTCCTTGGCGACGACGATGGTGTAGGGCAGCTTCTCACCCATGGTCACCCACGTCTTCTGGCCGGACAGCTTGTAGGTGCCGTCAGCCTGCTTCTTGGCGACGGTGGTCATGGAGCGGTTGTCGGAACCGGCGCCGGGCTCGGAGATGGAAAGGGAAGCGATCGGCCAGCCGGTCTCCATATAATGGTCCATGGCCTCCTGCTTCTGAGCCTCCGTACCGAACTCCATGATGTCGAACATGGACAGGGAGTTCTGATACAGGATGTGCATGCAGCCGCTCTTCTGGTACAGGCGCTCGATCATCAGGCCGATGGTCACGCGATCCATCGGGATTCCGCCGTACTCCTCGGGAATGCCCATCAAACCGAAACCAGCGTCACGATAAGCCTCGGCGATCTCCTGCGGCATGCCGTGATCTTCGTACATCTTCTTCACGACGTCCTCGGTGAAGTAGCGCTCGCAGAACTCATCCACGCTCTCGAGCAGCATCTGCTGCTCATCGGTCAAATTGAAGTCCATCTTCTCTCCTTGGCTCGAGTTTTGCCGGACCCCCGGGTTTGCCCGGTTTCCTTGAAGCGAACTATACGCGCTTGGAAAACACCGGGAACCGGTCACTATCGCAGATTTGAGTGTTTTTTGGCCATTTTGCCCTGTCATAGCGAATACCTATTAAAATGAGGGTGAACTGATAACTTCCGTTCATAATTTGTCTGACCTGGACTTATTCCGGACATTTCAAAGGTATGACTCGAAACATCGCACAGAGGTACGCTATTTCTCCATCCCCCCATTTGTTGTCCGTTGTCCATCTGATGTATACTGCAAATCAGCTAGAGAGATTGCATATATGACCTATCGGCGCTTTGGTGGCTGCTGCGCAGAAAGGATGCACACCATGGGTTCGTTAGACACTATGGGACTTTTGGGGAACTCGTTCATCGAGCTGGCACAGCATCAGCCGATAGAGAAGATCTCGGTCTCCGACATCGTCGCGGCCTCCGGCAAGAACCGCAAAACGTTCTATTATCATTTCGAAAGCAAGGAGCACCTGATTCGATGGGTGTTCCGTCGCGATCTGGCCGATGTGCTGAAAGCCAACGTGGCCGACGACGATTTGATCTTCGAGCCCGAGGGCGATGACGCCTTCCCTTCCCTGCCCTATTACGTGCATAAGAAGGTGGGTGTGCGCAGCTTGGACGGGTCGGTGTTCTTCGACATGCTGGCCGAATGCTTCCAGTATCGCCGTTCATACTACGCTAAAACGCTGCGCATGAGCGGCCCCGACAGCCTGCAAGCCTATCTGTACCGCTTGTACGTTCCCGCGATGGCGGCGGATATCCGCTTTATCTTGTCGAACCGCTATCTATCGGAAGGCAACGTCCGATTCCTGTCCGAATTCTATACCGGGGCGATTCTTTCCTATCTCCAACATAAGGTGTGCGACCCGACTTGCGCCGACATCACCGCGGACGTGAAGCCGTTTCAAAACATCGTGCACTCCTCGCTTGAAAGCGAGATCAAAAAGCAGCAGCTGCGCCGCGTGCTGTGATAGCCGTGAGACAACTGCGACCAATCTCGCAATCTGCATCCCATACGATTCAGTGCAGACAACGCTGAGCGACATACGTATGCATGACCTGCTTCTTTGGCTTATAGGACAAAAAGTGTGTCCGGAACATTTATTCACTCCGTTGCGTACGGGTACCTTGTCGCGTGATGCAATTCGTCCCAGACAAGCCCCTCTCCCCATTTCTGC
>NZ_CAKTYH010000168.1 GCF_934632265.1 uncultured Senegalimassilia sp. | reverse complement strand
CATTCGGCCGTGGCTCTATGACCACGCACTGGTGTGACTTCCAAAACACCGACTTCATTCTGAACATCGGTTCCAACTCCGTTGAGAACCACCCCGTCAGCGCCAAGTGGCTCAACAAGGCCCACGAGAAGGGCGCTACGTGGATCGTCGTCGATCCGCGCTATACCCGTACTGCCGAGATGGCGGACATCTACTGCCCCATCCGTTCGGGTACTGACATCGCATTCTATGGCGGCCTGTACAAGTACATTTGCGACAACCTCATTGATCCTAACCTTGAGGCTTACCTTGAGGCTGTGGAGAACAACGACGAAGAGGCTCGCCAGGCGCTACTCGATACATACAACTTCGAGTACCTCCTCAACTACACCAACGTCTCTTACCTGCTCGACCCCGAGTTCGAGTTTGACGTCGAGACTGGTCTGTTCAGCGGTTGGGACGAGGAGACCGAGAAGTACAGCAACCATTCCTGGCACTATCAGACTGCCGAGGAAGTTGTGTGGGATACCTCGAAGGGCGGCACCTACGAGTGGGCCAGCCACGAGCTCAATCCCGAGGTTCCCGAGTTCACCCCGCCGGTGCTCACCGTCCCCAAGAAGGACGCCACCCTCACCGACGAGATGTGCGTCTACCAGCAGTTCAAGAAGCACTACAGCCGCTACGACATGGAGACTGTCTCCCGTACCTGCGGCATGACGCTTGAGCAGCTCGAGACCGTCTACTCCACCTACGCTCAGTCCGGCGCCCGCGGCAAGGCCGGCGTCATCCTGTACGCCCTTGGCCAGACGCAGCACACCTACGGCGCCCAGAACACCCGCGCCATGTCCATCCTGCAGCTGCTCCTCGGCAACGTCGGCGTCCCCGGCGGCGGCGTGGCGGCCCTGCGCGGCGAGCCCAACGTTCAGGGCGCCACGGACATGGGCATGCTGGTGCAGGAGCAGCCCGCTTACCTCAAGTGGGCCAACACCACCGACCGCAAGGACCTGCGTTCTTGGCTCGAGAGCCAGACCTACTCCGACGGTTACTACACCAACAAGCCCAAGTTCATCGTCAGCCAGCTCAAGGAGTTCTTCGGCGAGAACGCCACCGTCGAGAACGACTACGGCTACGACTGGTGGCCCAAGGTCCCCTCGCACGCCGACGCCGAGATCAAGGACTGGACGCACATCTCCACGTTCGAGCTCATGCAGCAGGGCGTCATCAAGGGCTACTTCAACTGGGGTATGAACCCCTGCCATTCTGCCCCGAACGCCGGCAACGTGCGCCGCTCCATGGCAAACCTCGATTGGCTGGTCGTCGCCGACCAGGTCATCACCGAGTCCGCCAGCTTCTGGAACGCCCCGGATATGAACCCGTCCGAGATCGACACCACGGTCTACTACCTACCGTGCGCGCTGATCTATGAGAAGCCGGGCATCATCTTGAACTCCGGCCGCTGGATCCAGTACCGCTACCAGGCCGTCGAGCCGTGGGACCAGGCCAAGCCCGACTACGAGATGTGCGACCTGATCTGGACCGCCATCTGCGACCTGTACAAGAGGGAGGGCGGCGCCAACCCCGACCCGATCCTCAAGACCAAGTGGGACTACTACGTGGACGGCAAGATCGACCCGCGCCCCGTGGCATGGGCCCTCAACGGCTACCGCGTGGCGGGCACCGAGTGCAACACCAGCTCCGCGAACCCGAAGACCGACCTGCTCAAGGGCTACGCCGATCTGGGCGCCGACGGCTCCACCGCTTGCGCGATGTGGATCTACTCCGGCATGTGGAACAACAACGACGCTCCGCTCGACCCCGCCGAGCAGCCGCTGTGCCGCCGCAACACCGAGGACAAGTCCGGTATCGGCCTGAACTCCGAGGGGGCGTTCAGCTGGCCGAGCAACCGCCGCATCCTGTACAACCGCAACAGCTGCGACATGCAGGGCAAGCCTTGGAACGAGGACAAGAAGCTCATGGAGTGGAACGGCGAGAAGTGGATCCTGGTCGACCAGGCCGACTTCGTGGCCGCCAAGGACGGCAAGCCGGTCCCGCCGAACAACAAGACTTTCTTCATGCTCTGGGAGCAGAACGCACGCCTGGAGAGTTATGGCATGGTCGACGGCCCGCTGCCCGAGCACTTCGAGCCGTTCGAGTCGCCGTGCGACGACAACCCGCTTAACGGCGCGTTCCATAACCCGTGCGCATTCGGCACGCAGTACGCATCCACGAAGCAGGGCACCAAGGAGCAGTACCCGATCGTGGCCACCACGTACTCCGTCACCGAGCATTGGCAGACTGGCGGCCAGACGCGTCTGTGCCCGGCGCTGGTGGAGTCCATGCCGTCCCAGTTCGTGGAAATGAGCGAGGAGTTCGCTGCCGAGAAGGGCATCAAGAACGGCGATGACGTGCGCGTGTTCAATAACCGCGGCTCTGTCGTGGTTCCCGCCCTGGTCACCAAGCGCCTGCAGCCGATGAACATCAACGGCAAGGTGCAGCACCAGGTCGGCTTGACCCACCACTTCGGCTGGGCCGATCTGTACGGCACGGGCGACCTGGTCAACGACTTGACGCCCAACGTCGGCGACCCGAACTCGTTCACGCCCGAATACAAGGCGTTCCTCGTTGATATCGAGAAGGCATAAGGGGGATTGACATGACTGAAAAGGCTGTATATTTCGATTCCTCCAAGTGCACCGCCTGCAAGGGCTGCCAGGTTGCCTGCAAGACGTGGAACAACCTGCCGAGCCCCCTGGGCACGAACGAGGCCAAATGGTCCGGCACGCATCAGAACCCGGCCGACCTCAACGGCGACACGCGCCTGATCATCACCTTCAACGAGCTTGAGGGCGACAGCAAGATCAAGCCGGTGAAGTGGGCGTTCGGCCGCCGCGCTTGCCAGCATTGCACCGACGCCCCGTGCGCTTCGGTATGCCCCGGCGGCGCGCTGGTGCGCAACGAGGAGACCGGTTTCGTCGAGGTTTATCAGGACAAGTGCGTCGGCTGCCAGTACTGCCACAGCGCCTGCCCGTTCGATGTGCCGCGTTACGAGTCCAACGGGCTTCTCGACAAGACCGTCATCGACAAGTGCACGGGTTGCGCCGACCGCGTTGCCCATGGCATGGCGCCGGCCTGCGTTTCCGCATGCCAGCCCAACGCCTT
>NZ_CAKTYH010000167.1 GCF_934632265.1 uncultured Senegalimassilia sp. | reverse complement strand
TATCGAACGCAAAATGGGGAAGCAGGAGCACCTGCTTCCCCATTATCGTTTATGTCAACCTATGCAGCTGACGTTAGTCGACGTCGATCTTGCACACCCAGCCGTGCTTGTCTTCCAGATCGCCATCCTGGATGCCGGTAAGGGTCTCGCGCAGCTTCTTCATGACCGGACCGATCTCGGTGCAGCCAGCCGGGAAGACAACCTCTTGATCGGCACCGTTGACCTTGTTGTCGATCTGGCCGACCGGGCTGATGACGGCCGCGGTGCCGCACAGGCCGCACTCCACGAACTCGCCGCCGGCAACCTCTTCCCACGTGACATAGCGCTCGTCAACGGTCATGCCCAGGTCCTGGGCAACCTGCACCAAGCTGCGACGCGTGATGGAGGGCAGGATGGAATCGGTATGGGACTTCGGCACCACCAGCGTGCCGTCCTCCTTCACGAACAGCACGTTCGCGCCGCCGGTCTCCTCGATATAGGTGCGGCTTTGCGAATCCAGGTAGATGTTCTCAGCATAGCCGTTGCGATGAGCCTCCATGGTCGGGCGCAGCGACATGGCGTAGTTCAAGCCTGCCTTGATGTTGCCGGTGCCGTGCGGCGCGGCGCGGTCGTACTCGGACACGCGCAGCTTGATCGGCTTCAAGCCGCCCTTGAAGTACGGGCCGACGGGCGTGACCAGGATACGGAATGTATACTCAGGAGCCGGAGCAACGCCGATGACCTCGCCGGAGCCGATCATGAACGGGCGCACGTACAGCGTGGCGCCGGAGCCGAACGGCGGCACCCATGCGGCGTTCGCCTTGACGACTTCCTTGACGGCCTCGACGAAGCGATCCTTCGGGAAGCCCGGCATCTCAAGACGCTCGGCGGAATCGAACATGCGGCTTGCGTTCATGTCCGGACGGAAGCAGACGATGGAGCCATCCTCGGTCGTGTAGGCCTTCAGGCCCTCGAACACTTCCTGGCAATAATGGAAGATACCGGCGCACTCGGAAAGATGCAGATCATGGTCGGTGGTCAGGCCACCCTCGTCCCACTCGCCATCCTTCCAATGAGCTTCGTAGCTGTAGTCGGTCTGATGGTAGCCGAAAGCAAGGCTGCCCCAGTCAAGATCTTTCTTCTCGACCATCGTGATGCTCCTTCGTGAAAGGGCGCTTTGCGCCCAACGTGCAAATAACGCTTGCCGAATACCTTACACCCAAAACAGAGGGAGAATGGGGAACATCCGGCCCTACGGCAGGCCAAAAGGACGCAACTACGTAGGAATTTACCTGTTCGAAACAATCCGCCTGCAGGTCGAATCTTGGGAAAACCTGGGGAAACCTGCGGGGGATATCACGACGTTGCTCCCGTGGCGAACAACACAACTCGCTACCCCGCCTTCCGAATAGCGAGAAACCATCGCATCCATCAGCTCATACAGTCACTCTCAGCACAAACCGCTTATGACCCTAGACGAGAGATGGCTACCCTAAAGACAAGAGGCCGCCGACAAACGTCGACGACCTCTACGTTATTCCCTAGCTAACTCACAGCGCTAGACGCCTATACGAGCGCCCGCTACATGCTGAAGAAACCGAACTGCGCAGCAACATAGGCGACCAGGATAACCACCAGCAGCACAGGCGCGATGAACTTCACCATGACGGTGAACATCTTCTCCGCCTTGAACGGACCGGAAGATTTCACCTCGTCGATGATTGCCTTAGGCTTGATCACCCAGCCGACGAACACGCATGCCATCAACGCAGCCAGCGGCATCATCACAGAGTTGGAGATGAAGTCCAAGAAGTCCAGGATGGTGCTGCCCGGTCCCAGCGGCTCGATAAACGCCAGCTGACAATAACCCATGTTCACGATCATGGCCATCACGAAAATGAAGATCATCGAAGCGATGAGCGCCTTTTTGCGCGTGATGTGCGCGGAGTCCTGAACGATGGACACGCAGGTTTCCGTAAGTGAGATGGAGCTGGTCAGTGCAGCAAACACCACCAGCAGGAAGAACAGGAAGCCCATGATCGAGGCGATGCCGCCCATCTGATCGAACACGGTCGGCAGAATCACGAACATCAGCGACGGGCCAGACTTCGAGGCAACGGCCTCAGCGGAACCCATAGCCACGAAGGCAGCAGGCACGATCATCAAGCCAGCCAAGAACGCATAGCCGGTATCGAACAGCTCGATACGGCGCACGGACTGCTCCAAGTCGTCGGACTTCTGCATGTAGGAGCCATACGTGATCATGATGCCCATAGCCAGCGAGAGGCTGTAGAACATCTGACCAAGCGCTGCGATGACTAACTCGACGCTGAACTTGCTGAAATCAGGCGTCAGATAATACGCCAAACCATCGATAGCACCGGGAAGAGTAAGCTCATAAATGCAGATGCCAGCCGTCATAACCAGCAACACGGGCATAAGGATACGATTAGCGCGCTCGATACCGTTCTTCACACCAAGCGCCACAATAGCGAACACAATCAGCAGGAAGGCGATAGCCCAAATGAAGCTTTCCCCGCCACCGCCGATGAAGTTGGTGAAGTACGTGCCGCCATCAGCAAGCGCGGCAGAACCGTCCATAATGTACGCACCAGCGTACTTGAGGACCCAACCACCGATGATGCAATAATACGGCACGATGATGAACGGAATCGCCGAGGTAAAGATGCCGATGAAGGCATATTTCTTCCCAAACGATTTAAAAGCGCCAAGCGCACTTTGCCCGGTTTTGCGACCAAGTGCCGACTCGAGCATCATCAACGTAAAGCCAAATGTGACGACCAACACCACATAGGTGATAAGGAACACGCCACCGCCATACTTCGCAGCCAGATACGGGAAACGCCACAGGTTTCCCAAACCGATAGCCGACGCCGCGGCAGCCAAAATAAACGCCCACTTGCCGGACCAAGACGCACGTGCGCCCCCTGAATTTGCAGACATGCAATTCTCCCATCCTTGCGAGGCGCGATCCTGCGAACATGCCGGAAACGGTCCGGACCTGTTTACGATTCCAAATCAAAATGGCTTACCGTAAAGCAGATTCACCTACCGTCTTCGGCAGGTCCGCATCAGACCCTGTAAGCGCGAAGCAAAGAGCGCCGAACCTCAGCGATTCGCACATCCCTCACGCCAACATTGCGCCAATGAACTGTATATAGTTTTGAAATTATAGTCCTGAAACAGCGTTTCAGCGCATAGCAA
>NZ_CAKTYH010000166.1 GCF_934632265.1 uncultured Senegalimassilia sp. | reverse complement strand
GTGTTAGTGTGCGGGTTGTCGATGCCGGACTCGATGATGGTGGTTGCCACCAGCACGTCGAGCTGCCCGGCGGAGAACTCCTCCATCACCTTCTCCAACGAATCCTTGTCCATCTGCCCATGCGCCACGCCCACGCGCGCCTCGCCCGCGGCGGCCTGCACGCGCCGCACCGCCTCCTCGATGGACCGGACGCGGTTGGAGACGTAGTACACCTGGCCGCCTCGGGCAAGCTCGCGCCTGATGGCGGCGCTTACCACATCGGGGTCCCACTCCCCTACGTGCACCTCGACGGGGCGGCGATCGTCGGGCGGCGTGAGGATGAGGCTCATGTCGCGCACGCCCGACAGCGACATCTGCATGGTGCGCGGGATGGGCGTTGCCGAGAGTGTGAGCACGTCGATGCTCTCGCGCAGGTTCTTCATCTGCTCCTTGTGGCCCACGCCGAAGCGCTGCTCCTCGTCGATGATGACCAGGCCCAGGTCATGGGGGTTCACATCGCGCGACAGCAGGCGGTGCGTGCCGACGAGCACATCAACGCTACCGTCCGCGAAGCCTTTGAGCGCCGCGGCCTGCTGCTGCGGCGTGCGGAATCGGCTGAGCACCTCGACGGTCACGCCGAACGGCTCGAAGCGGTCTTTGAAGTTCGTGAAATGCTGCTGCGCCAAGATGGTTGTCGGGCACAGCACCATGACCTGCTTCTTATCCTGCGTGGCGGCGAAGGCGGCGCGCAACGCCACCTCGGTCTTCCCGAAGCCGACGTCGCCGCACACCAGGCGGTCCATGGGCTTTGCGCTGCGCATGTCGGCCTTCACATCTGCGATGGCGGCCAGCTGATCGGGGGTTTCCCGGTACGGGAAGGCCTCTTCCATCTCGATCTGCGCCGGCGTGTCGGGGCCGAAGGCATAGCCTTGCGCGCTGGCTCGGCGTGCATACACGTCCACCAGGTCGAACGCAAGCTTTTTGGTGGCCGCGCTCGCCTTCTTCATGGCGCGGGACCAGTCGGCCGTGTTCAGGCGAGTGCATCGCGGCGTTGAGCCCTCGGGACCGACATAGCGCGTGACGCGGTCGAGCTGTTCGACCGGCACGAACAGCTTGTCGCCTTCGGCGTATTCCAACAGCAGATAATCGCGTGCCGTGCCGTCGATCTCGCGACGGACCAGCTCCTTGAAGTGCGCGATGCCGTGCTGCGCGTGCACGACGTAATCGCCCGGCTTGTACGGGAACGTGATCTCGGTGATATCGATATGGCGGCTCGGACGCGCAGTGGAGGCACCTTGGGTGTCGGAGACGCTGACCATGCCCAGCTTCGCCTTCGGGATGATCATGCCCAGGGGGATGTCGACGTCCACGACGTTGACGACCCCGCGGCGCAGGCGGCGCTTCTTCTGCCCGTCGGTGTCATCGGGGTTTTCCTCAGCGTCAAGCCATTCCTGGATGGGAAGGCCGTGATCGACGAAGGCGAGCATCATGTCGGCGCGGCTGCGGCGGTTCGGGGCGCTGAACACCACCGTGTAACCGTCGTCGACGAGCGTGCGCAAACGGCCGAACAGCTTATCGGGATGCCCCGCCGCCTCCACGCGCTTCACCGGCAGCTCGACGTCCACATTGCCGCCCACGCGCATGATGGAAACATATGTTGCGCGCTGACACTCGCCGAAGCTGACCTGCGGCGCCGGGCAGAACAGCCCCTCGAGGGCGATGTTGGTGCCCTTGGCCTTCGCTTCCAGTTCCTCGCTGGCGTGCATCATGTCGTCGAACAGGCTTCGCGGCTCGATGAGCACCGAAAGCGCGTCCCGACGCAGATACGCGCCGAGCGTGACCGGTTTGTCGTAGAGGTACGGCAGCAGCACGTCGCTGCCCTCGAAGCGCAAACCGCCCTCGGCGTTTTCCAAATGCTCGGAAACGCTGCGAAGCGCGGGGTTCGTGCCAGCCTGTGCCGCAAGCTTATTACGCGCGCGGGCCAAACCCGATTTGCTGCAGGAGAACTCGACGACGGGATAGATTTCCACGCTTTGCATGCTTGAGATGGTCTGCCCCGTGGAAGGCACGATGCGGCGGATCTCGTCAAGCTCATCGCCGAAGAAATCAAGGCGCACCGGAAAGCTGAGGTTTCCCGGGTACACGTCGATGGTGCCGCCGCGCGTGCAGAACGTTCCTGGGCCATCAAGCTCGCCGGTGTTGGAGAACCCACGCGATTCAAGCGCATGGATAAGGTCGTCGAAATCCTGGATACCCGCCGCTTGGGCGCCCGGCATTTCGGCCAGCTCCTGGCCGCAGACGAAAGACAGCGGCGTCGATGCGTTGGCATTGACCGGCGGCAGCGTGCGCAGCAGCGCACGGGCGCTTGCCACCACGACCACCTGCCGTCCGGTCTGCAGCGCATGCGCCGCTTCCATACGCCGAGCGACGGTGGCAAGGTCCGCGTGTTTCTTGTCGAAGGGCAGGTCGGCACGCTCAGGGAAGCGCAACACCTTGTCCTCGCCCAGATAGGCCGACAAGCTGCGAGCGAACGAAACAGCCGCATCCTCACCCGCCACCACCGCGAGCGTGGTCTGCTGCTTGTGCGAGAAACGCGCCGCCACCATGAACGGCCGCGCGCTGTTCGCGATGCCCAACGTGCCATCGTTGCCGGCATCGAGATTGGACCAGAACCCATCCAAGCATTCCGAGCGCTCGAGCGCGAAGCGCAGAGAATCGATAAGCATATGCTGCATTCCCCCATCACCATCGGCCAGCCCGGATACGGCCATACGTGTCCAGGCTGGCGTGCGCAGCTTTCCTTCGATGAAGCCGCGCTTTATTTCAGGGTGAAAAGTGTATCACGCACCTTCTTCATCGCTGGAGACGCTAGGCCCAAGCCACACGTAAACAGCAACATCTGTTCGTGTTATGAACCTTCGCGGCAGCCTTCCATCAGAACGAATAAAGCCGTTCTACGGCGCCGAAGGAACCCACCAGACAACCGCGCAACACGCCCTAACAGGCAGGTTTGATATCAGAACAAGAGTGCATCGCGAATTCTTGATTTATCTGGTTTTATTCGGCGTTCCCTATGTGACCCCATTTGACTTCGGTCTAGCTTATATGTCCAGATAACATAACGATTTTGCAGCGCAAAAGCTACGTACAACGTGAGCGTCAAAGATAGCGCGTCTTAACGCGTGCTTTTGTTTGACCCATGATTGTCGCGAACGTTTTCCGACCTTG
>NZ_CAKTYH010000165.1 GCF_934632265.1 uncultured Senegalimassilia sp. | reverse complement strand
TGCCCGCAACTTGCTGCAGGCGGATGCCGATCTGCTCCTCGGATTCATCGAGATCGCGCTGACGGCGATCAAGCTGACCCTGCATGGAGGAGATTTGATGCTCTCGGGAGTCCAAAGATTTCTCTCGAGTGTCAAGCGATTCGACGCGACGATCCAAAGACTCCTCGCGCTGGTTCACACGCTGCTCGGCAGCGCGAACCTCCTTCAAGCGCTCTTTGTTCTCTGCCTGGGCCTCCTGGCGAAGACGAAGTGCTTCGTCCTTGGCTTCGACCACTGCTTCGCGACGAAGCGTTTCCGCCTGGCGTTTTGCGTCCTCGACGACGGTATGAGCTTCGTCGGCGGCGCGCTGAGCCGTGGATTTAGCGACGAATTTATTGATGACGAAACCGGCGACGATGCCGACGATGGCGCCAACGATAAGCCAAATGATGGATTCCATGCTTGTCCCCCTTTCAAGTTTGGACGGGTACTGTGGGTTTCATAGGTTCCATTGCATAAAAAATCCCGGCATAACCGGGCATGAGCGTACGTGCGCAACGACTGGACGTATACATTTGTTTATATATTCCAACAGTGCCGCATCAGGCACGGTAGCTCAGGCTTATATTTCATGATAAAGGTTATCTTACAAATGGAAAAGGGCAACTATGCAAAAAAGCCGGTTCTACAGGAGAAACCGGCTAGTTTTGATTTGATGTTCGATTCGCAAGTAACGATTTCACAGGATTTCAAGGGCCGTGCAGCCGAGTTCTTCGGTAAAGATTCGAGCGGCCGAGGCAGCCACGCTTGAATCGTAACCCTTCTGCATAAGCTTGCGGTATGTCGCCTCGCGAACGCGTTTTGCCTTCGGCGGTTTGGCTTTCAACACGGTAAGCGCTCGGTCCAACTCATCCGGTCCGTTGTCACGTAACAGTGCTTCTTGGTAAGCGGGCACGGAATAGGGGTCGATTTCCGCCTGTTCGAGCTCGTACGCAATGCCCCGAAGCCCCTTTCCTTGAGATAGCCTGCTTCGGACCAATACGTCCGCATAACGTTCGTCGCTCACCAGCCCGCAGTCGATCGCCCTTTGCACTGCCTCTGTCGCTATATGTTCATCAAAACCGTTTGCCAATAGGCGCTGTAACAGCAATGCGCTAGCGTGCTCGCGAACGCAAAGCAATCGCTGGATTTTAGCAAATGCAGAATCTGCTTGATCGCGAGCGGTATCCAAGGGGATCGTCGATTCCGTCTGCAGCTTGCTGCATTCGGAATCGCTTACACCAAACGACCTGCCCCTTCGAGATGTGGGTCGTTGGCGAAATTCCTTGCTGTCGTTATCAAGCTTGCGATCGGGCTGCTTTGCGGTTACAGCGCCATCTGGTAATTGTCTGCGATGGTCTGCAGACTGCTGATGCGCATCTGAGCCTTCTTCGATCGCTTGGATTTGTGCTCGCAGCTTAGCAATGCTTCGAGCCCTTGCATCTTGCATGGCTATTTCTTGCCCTTAGGTTTGGCTACAGGATTGACGGCGTCGAAGTCTTCCTGCTCTTTGGTGATGATCGGGATATCGAATGCTTCGCGAACCTTCGTTTCGAGTTCGTCGCGCAAATCGGGATTCTCTTTAAGCGTGTGCTTTGCTGCCTCGCGACCCTGTCCTAGGCGCTCTTCGCCGTAGGTGTACCAAGCACCAGACTTCTTGGCAACGCCTGCCTCAACCGCCATATCGACGATGCAGCCTTCACGGGAAATGCCTTCTCCGTACATCAGATCGAACTCAGCTTGACGGAACGGCGGAGCAACCTTGTTTTTGACGACCTTGGCGCGAACTCGGTTACCGACGATTTCGCCATCGCGTTTGATGGAATCGATGCGGCGAACATCGATTCGCACGCTCGAGAAGAACTTTAGGGCACGACCGCCCGTTGTGGTTTCAGGGTTGCCGAACATTACGCCGATCTTCTCACGAAGCTGATTGATGAAGATGCAGGTGGTATTTGACTTCGAAAGGGAACCCGCCAGTTTTCGGAGGGCTTGGGACATAAGCCTTGCCTGCAGACCGACGGTGGTGTCGCCGATTTCGCCTTCGATTTCGGCTCGGGGGACGAGCGCTGCGACCGAGTCGATGACGATGCAATCGATAGCCCCGGACCGGACGAGCATATCGCAGATTTCAAGAGCTTGCTCTCCGAAATCAGGCTGGGAGATGAGCACGTCATCAATATCGACGCCCAAACGAGCTGCATACACCGGATCGAGTGCGTGCTCTGCATCGATGAAGGCCACAACACCGCCCAGTGCTTGCGCTTCTGCAAGGATTTGCAACGCCAGCGTGGTTTTGCCGCTTGACTCGGGCCCATACACCTCGATGATACGGCCGCGCGGAACGCCGCCAATGCCCAATGCCGCGTCAAGGGGCAATGCACCGGTGGGAATAGCGCCGATGTTCAGGTCGTGGCCGCCATCCCCGTATTTCATGATGGAGCCTTTGCCGAACTTTGATTCGATTTGGTCGGTTGTGACCTTGAGCATCTTGGTTTTTTCTTCGTTCATGCGCTGGTTACCCTTCCTTTGCGCTGCTTTGCAACGCTATTGATTATACGAACGCCTGTTTCATAGTCAAGTACCAAATACAAACATCGGTACGACTGATTTCATAATAGCTTCCTGGTCTTGCACAACCCTTGCCGTAAACGCCGAACAGGTTCACCTGAACCTTGCAAGGTTGTACGGTGAACCTGTTCGAGATACGTTAAATATTGCTGCTGGTTTGTCCCTAGCGCGAAACGATGGGATACCAGCGTTTAATTCGCTGGCTCTTGTTGCCCGCATATCGCAGCATCGAGCATGCGCAGGGCTTCAAGCACGGTTTGCTGACGTACCTGATCGCGATCGCCTTCGAAATGCTTCCTCTGAGCCGTGATGCCGCTGTCGCTTGCGCAGGCGAAGCAAACGGTTCCGACGGGCTTCCCGGGCTCGGCACCGGATGGTCCTGCTATCCCCGTCACGGCTATCGCCACGTTGCAGGCAAGGCGGTCTCGCGCACCTTGCGCCATATGGCGCGCAACTTGCGTGCTCACGACGCCGAATTCTTCGATAACCGTTTCGGGGACATCGAGAACATCTGCCTTCACGCCCGTGGCATAGCTTGCGATGCCACCCCGCACTACAGTGGAGCTTCCCGGAATCGAGGTAAGCGCGGCGCTGATCATCCCGCCGGTCAGGCTTTCAGCGGTGCCGATGGCGACGTTGCGCTCGTTCGCATGCGCGATGACCCGAGC
>NZ_CAKTYH010000164.1 GCF_934632265.1 uncultured Senegalimassilia sp. | reverse complement strand
ATGAGCAAATTGTCCAAGGAGCAGTTCGAGGCCTACCTCGAGCAGATCAAGAACCTGGCCGAGGGCCCGTTCGAGGAGATGCAGCCCGAGATCGAGGTCACGAACGTCTTCCCGGAGAAGTTCTACGAGCTGGCCAAGGAGAACGACCTGTACCGCTTCGCCCTGCCGGCCCAGTACGGCGGCTGGGACCTGTCCGAGCTCGACATCCTGCGCGTGCAGGAGCAGTTCTCCCGCGGCCCGGGCGGCATGCGCATGCACCTGCACTACGCTGCCGACCTGAACTGGCGCATCCTGGACGACTACGGCTCGGATGAGCTGAAGGCCCAGTACATGGACAAGTTCCAGGACAAGACCATCTTCACCTGCTTCGCCCTGACCGAGCAGTCCGGCGGCACCGGCGCCGACATCCACACCACCGCGGTCAAGGACGAGAACGGCGACTACGTCCTCAACGGCGAGAAGTGGCTGATTTCCCACACCGACTGCTGCGAGTTCGCCTACGTCATCGCCGTCACCGACGAGACCAAGTCCGGCGACGAGCGCCTGTCCGCCTTCTTCGTGCCCGTCGACACCCCCGGCTACGAGGTCACCCCGATGCCCCACATGATGGGCGCTCGCGGCGCTGCCCACACCGGCCTGAAGTTCACCGACATGAAGCTGGACAAGAAGTACCTGCTCGGCAAGGAAGGCCAGGGCATGGAAATCGCCATCCACTCCCTGTCCGTCTCCCGCGCCCACATCGCCGCCTCCAACCTGGGCATGTGCCAGCGCATGCTGGAGATGTCCCTGGCCCGCGCCAACGACCGCATCACCTTCGGCAAGCCGATCGCTTCCCGCCAGATGATCAAGCGCGAGATCGCCGAGATGCAGATGTACACGCACGCCCTGCGCTGCATGGTCTACGACTTCGGCCGCGAGTACGACGCCGATCCCAACGGCAAGTACATCGAGGAGAAGGCCGCCATGTGCAAGCTGTTCTCCATCTACTCCACCCGCATCGTCTCCGACGGCATGCTGGAGATCTTCGGCGGCGACGGCTACTTCGAGGACTCCCCGTACGGCCCGGTCGAGCGCCTGTACCGCGACGCTCGCGCCATGTGGCTCGAGGAGGGCGCCCCGAACGTCCAGCGCATCACCATTGCCCGCAACTGCCAGAAGTTCGGCGGCAAGGTCGAGTACCAGCTGTAACCCTCCAAAGGGATTTGATCGCAAGAACGAATTCACTTGTAAAAAAGAACCGCTCCGTTTGGAGCGGTTCTTTTTATGCTATCGAGACGAGGGCGATTACGGCATAGACCCATTATCATCATCAAAAAGGACGCCTGCGAACAGGCGTCCTTGTCCCAAGCGGATCTTATAGCCGATGATTTTGATCAATCACGACCCTGCACGTTGTCAGTGCTGGGCACGGCATCCTTCGGAGGCACCCAATCCTGCGAGAACTGGATGAATCGCTCGGCAGCGCAGCTGCGATACGCATCCCGCTTATAAATAAGGTAGATGGGATGGAAGTCCTGCGGCACATCCTCTATGCGAAGGAAGCGAAGATGATCGAAGGCTTTCAGGCTGATAGTGAGCGTAGCCAACGCGATATCATTGGGCATTGACGAGATGATGCCGCCCAAGGAGACCTCATCCTCGCAATCGTGCTTAGCCGAAAGGTTGTACTCCGTCAGCAGATCGTTGACCTCTTCGCCGATAGGCGTGCCTAAGCGATAGGTGTGAAGCTCATGCTTGGAGAGCTCCGGGATGCTGATGGAATCGCGCTGAGCGAGCGGATTGTCCTTGTTCACCACCAGCACCAGCTCATGCGAAACCACGTGCTCGTAGCAAAGATTGGGCTTGCGCTCCCCTGCTGCAGCGAATACCACATCGTATTTATCGTTCTCCAGGCCTTCGACAAGGGGAACGCTGAAGCCCTGGAACATATTGAGCTTGACTTCCTGCCCATAGTTCTCGGAGAAATCATGGAACAGCGGCGGAAGATAGTCGCCCTGCACGGTGAGCACCGCGCCCACATTGACGGTGCCGCCCAGCTTGCCGTTGAACTCCTGCGCAAGCTCTACGCCCTTGTCGATTTCCCGAAGGCCTCGCTTGACGTACGTGGCGAATTCTTTTCCGAACGGCGTAAGACGCATTCGGCGCCCCTCGCGCTCGAATAGCTGCACGCCCAATTCCGTCTCAAGCGATTTGATGGCATGAGACAAGGAAGGCTGGGTGATGTAGAGCTCCTTTGCAGCTTTGGAGAAATGCTCCAACTCGGAAAGCTTCGAAAAGTAATACAGCTGAGACAGGTTCATCGGTAAACTCCGTTCCTTGTGAACAGCTTGTTCCCCATGAGGATCTGCGCCCCACTCCAATATGACCGTTACGGTCCGACATCACACGATTATACGAAAATCGTTCGGTCGTTTCATTACATTTTGACCGATTTATAATCACGAAACCAATATATCGAGATGCGCAATACCGTACGCACATTGGATCATGACGTCTCGTTTCTGAATCATTATACCTGATAGTTGGCCATTTTTATGCAATTCCCAAGCCGCGTAGGGCAGGAGCATGACAATCGATTTCCGTATGATCATGCTTTTGCACAGTTTTGAAATATCGACCATCTTCATGTCGTTGCTAGGGGGTTAAGCTGCCTATGTAACCCCGGACGATCTAGGAGGAAGCGCCATGACCGAACTCACTCCGCAGCTTATCGAAGGCCTTATGAACAACGTGCCGCCGCAACAGGATTTTCGCCAAGCGGTGACCATCGTAAGCTCCGACCCCGGAAGCGTCGTGTACCAAATCGACGTGCCCCAAGACCAATGCAACTATCACGGAACCATCTTCGGCGGGTTCATCAACTGCATGCTGGAAGCAGCTGCCGGCATGGCCACATACGCATACGGCATGAACAACGTGGCCATCAGCTGCGCCACTAATTTCATCCGCGCCGTCAAACCGCAGCTTCTGACCGTAAGCGCCCACACCACGCACAAAGGCCGCACCACCACGGTGTGCCACGTGGATATCAAAACGTCCGAAGGCAAGCTGGTAGCCGAAAGCACCTTCACGATGTTCCTTCTGGGGCAGCTAGAGTCCGCCTAAGCGCCCTTTCATGCGATAGCCGCCAATAATGCCGCGGAAACCCATCTCAAACCACTGGCAACGAAACGCAGCAGCCGCTAAACGCAAAGAGAGGGAGGACCCGAAGGCCCTCCCTCTCTTTGTTATGCTCCCCCGTTGCCAGGGGGTATGTTAGGCGGATGCTAGCCGCAGCGGTACTCGATGCCCATCGTCGGGCCGGGGTTGACCCACTTCTTGACGATGGTGCCCTCGCAGGCGA
>NZ_CAKTYH010000163.1 GCF_934632265.1 uncultured Senegalimassilia sp. | reverse complement strand
CGCGGTGAGAAGCCGGCGCAGGTGTACTTGGTCTCCACCTCGAAATCCGAGCAGTCTCTGGCGCGCCTCGCCGCCATGGAACGCACCGACGACGGCTTCGAGCTGGCGAAATACGACTTGTCGTTGCGCCGCGAGGGCGATATCCTGGGCAACCGGCAAAGCGGTGCGAGCGCGCTCAAGCTCGTCAACATCGTGCGCGATGAGCGGGTCATCCAGGCCGCGCACGCCGATGCCGCGGCCATCATGGCCGCCGACCCCGTGCTTGCCGAGGCGGACCATCAGGCGCTCGCGCTCGAGCTTCGCCGAACGTTTCCCGAGCAGGCGCCCGCAAGATAGCAGATACGTTTCGGGCCCCGCCCTGTGCGAGGCCCGGTTCCAGAAAGAGGTAGGTATGAGGATCATCGCAGGTCAGTTCCGCGGCCGCACGCTGGCCGCACCAAAAGGCGACGGCACCCGTCCCACCACCGACCGCGTTCGCGAGTCGCTCATGAGCGCCGTGTTCAGCCAGCGCGGCGGCTTCGAGGACGCCGTGGTGCTCGACGCCTTCGCCGGCTCGGGCGCCCTTGGCCTGGAGGCCTTGTCGCGCGGCGCGGCACGCGCGGTGTTCTACGAGTGCGCCCCCGAGGCGGCAAAGGTGCTGCAGAAAAACGTGGCGAACCTGGGCCTCGAGCCCGCTCGCGCCACCGTCACGCGCGCCGACGTCATCGAGCGGGCGCCCCAGTTCTCCCGCCCGCCGTTCGACCTCATCTTCCTGGACCCGCCCTATGCCTACGACGCCATGGCGGTGCTCGGCATGGCGGCGGGGCTGGTGGAGCGCGGCGTGGCGGCCTGCGACGCCATCGTGGTCTACGAGCATTCGCTTTCCGGCAACGATGCTGCAGCTCTTGCCGCCGCCGAGCTGGGCTTCGAGCTTGCATCCCGCAAGAAGTACGGCGATACTACCGTGGACGTGCTGCGCGCCGGCGAGCGCGCCGCGTCCGATAACGACTAAGAAGGAGCAGCGTCATGAAACGCGCATTGACACCCGGCACGTTCGATCCCATCACCTCGGGGCATCTGGACGTCATCGCCCGCGCCTCCCAGCTGGTGGACGAGGTGGTGGTCGCCGTGGCCGATTCCCAGAAGAAAGGCCCTCTGTTCACGCTCGAGGAACGCGTCGAGCTGGTCCGTCAGGCAACCGAGCACCTGCCCAACGTGCGAGTGGAGCCTTTCAGGGGGCTGCTCGTCGATTTCGCCAAGGAGCTTGACGCCACCGTGGTGGTCAAGGGCCTGCGAGCCATCACCGACTTCGAGTACGAGTTCCAGATGACGGCCATGAACTACCAGCTCTCCCCGCAGCTGGAGACGCTGTTCATCATGTCCCCGCCGCAGTACATGTACCTGTCCAGCTCCATCGTGCGCGAGATATCGAAGATGGGCGGCGACATCCAGCAGTTCGTGCCGCCTTGCGTCTACGAGGCGCTCAAGAAGAAGTACGCGAACCTGCAGTAGGATGCCCGCATCGCCGGCGCATCGTATGTGCATGCTTTGTTCTTGAAGCGCAAGCGGTAGGCGGCATGCTATTATGGTTATCCGCATGCGTGGCCTTATGCCCGTGTGCCTAAACGCAGTTTTCAAACGCAGCAAGCCTGGGTGGAAGGATCATCATGGACGAAACAGGGGTTCTGGGGCTTTTGGAAGAGCTCTCGATTCTGCTTGAGGACTCTAAGCCGGTGTTCGGCAAGGGCAACCTGCGCCAGGTGGATATCGCTGCAGCTTTCGAGATCATGGACGAGATCCGCGACACGTTCCCGAGCGAGTTCTCCCAGTCCCGTCAGATCGTGCGCGAGCGCCAAAGCCTGCTCGATGACGCGGAGGCCGAGGCCAACCGCATGATCGAGGACGCGCGCAGCCAGGCGATGACCATCGCCTCCGAGCAGGAGATCGTGCGCATCTCCCAGCAGCAGGCCGACCAGTTGGTCGCCGACGCACGCGAGCTCGAGCGCCAAACGCGCGCCGGCGCGGAAGATTACGCCGACGAGGTGTTCGGCCATGTCGAGCAAAGCCTCGACACGCTGCTCAACAACGTGCGCCGCTGCCGCGATCGCCTCAACGCCAACGCAATGGCGCAGGGTCGCCAGTAATGGACGCCGTGAAGTTCGAGGTCCCGCCGGAGCTCTTCGTTACCACGGAGAGCTCCTCTTTTGCAGGGCAGCTCGCCCTGGGGGCGCTTGAGGCGGGTCCCGATACCTATACGTTCTCGCAGCCCGTCGACTGGAACGTCACCGTCACCAACACCGGCGACGCGCTTTTGGTCATGGGCAGCGCCCGCGGCACGGCAACGGTCGCGTGCGCCCGTTGCCTGGATGACTTCCAGGTTGACCTCAACGGGGAAGTGGAAGGGTACTTCCTGCTCTCCGAGGATGGTCCGGCGCCCGAGGATATGGACGACGACGAATTCGAGGTGCTCGGCGCCGATAAGATGCTCGATCTTGAGCCGCTCATCATCGCCGCGCTTCTTGTGGAGGCACCGCTCGTGCCCTTGTGCCGCGAGGATTGCGCAGGTTTGTGCGCGCAGTGCGGCGCCAACCTCAACGAGGGGCCGTGCGCGTGCTCGGCTCAGCCCGATGACGGCCTGCCGCGCATGTCCGACGGCCGCGTCAGCCCCTTCGCCGCGTTGAAGGACCTTGATCTGGGCGAGTAGCTGCCCGGATTATGGAACCTGCATGGGTTTGTGTGTGCGCAGCGAACAACCGCTTGCATGCGCATGAACACTTTGGTAGTATATCGCTTCGCGTGTTTACCAAGCGAACGAGCGAGCGCCACGCGCGCCCGACATAAAGCAAGGAGATAGATCATGGCAGTACCTAAGCAAAAAATGGGCCGCGCCCGCACTCATGCACGTCGTAGCACCAACGACAAGATCGCAGCCCCTTCCCGTTCCGTGTGCCCGCAGTGCGGCGAGGCTAAGCTTCCCCACCGCGTGTGCCCGAATTGCGGCTTCTACAAGAACCGCGAGGTCATCGAGACGGAGTAACGCCGTCGAAGCGTGCAATTGCAACTTGAAGCCTCTCTGCGGCGCCAATGGCGCAGAGAGGCTTTCTTGCGTTTAGCAGCGACGCCGCGCGCGCCGCGTTCAACGCCTGCTAGGGAAAGGGTGTCAGCATGACAGACAACGTCACCATCGCAGTGGATGCCATGGGCGGCGACAACGCCCCCGAGGTCGTGCTCGAGGGCGTCGCGGCGGCGCTTGCCGCCGACGAGGGGCTTACCGTGGTGCTCTGCGGCCCCGCCGACGTGGTCGAGCCGTTCGCCGCGCAGCATGCCCGCTGCCGTGCGCAGGTCGCCGCCGAGGTCATCGACATGGCCGAGCATCCCGCGCAGGCCGTGCGCAAGAAGAAGGACAGCTCCATCGTGGTGGGCTGCCGTCTG
>NZ_CAKTYH010000162.1 GCF_934632265.1 uncultured Senegalimassilia sp. | reverse complement strand
TCATGACCTCGGGCGCGACCGCACCGTTTTTCTGGTTCGAGATCCTGGGCGGCCTGCTGATCCCGTTCGTGCTGCTGGCGTCCGCTAAGCGCCGCGAGCGCACGGGCGTGGTGGTTGCTGCCAGCGCCCTGGTGATGTGCGGCGTGTTCTGCAAGCGCGTGTGGCTGCTGTTCACCAGCTTCACGGTCACGAACGTGTACGGCGCGCCGGGCATCTCGTCCGGGTCGACCGCGGCACGCGGTGCCGACGGGTTCGACATGTGGGCGCTTGCCGGGTCGTACACGCCCCAGCCGGTCGAGTTCGCCGTGGTGGCGGCGGTGGTGAGCTTCTGCATCCTGGGCATCGCGCTTCTGTCGAAGAAGCTGGTTGCGAAGGCGTAAGGCCGTGTTACGCGGCGCCCCATCCCGGGGCGCCGCGGGCGGTGCTTCTTGATGGCGTAACGGGTCGTTTGGTTTGAAAGGACGGGAAATGCGTTCGATGTCGTGCGAGGAGTGGACGGTCGCGTCCCAGCTGTATGCGTTCTTGGGCAATAGCCTGCTGTCGCCGATGAGCCGCACAGAATCGGTCGGCTTGGATCCGGCGTTCTGGCGCGACCTGGGCGGCCTGCTCGATGGCGCGTTGGCCGATCCAGCCGAGTCGTTGGCGTCTTGGGCCGAGCGCGCGTCTGCCGACGCCGCCCGCTCCGAGGTGGTGCAGCGCGTATCCGTCGAGTTCACGAAGCTGTTTGTCGGCCCTCCGAAGCCGGCGGCCGCGCCTTGGGAGTCCGCCAACGGTGCCGTTGAGTCGCATGTCGGCTTCGGCGAGGCGACGTTCGCCATGCGGGAGCGGCTGCGCGCCCTCGGCCTGGAGCTATGCAACGAGAACAACCAGTACGAGGACCATGTGGGAATCGAGTTGCTGTACCTGTCCGAGCTTTGCCGCCGGGCATCGGAAGAACCCTCCGGCGCCGTCGCCTGCGATGCGGCCGTGCCGGATGGGGAGGAGATTGCGTCGTTCGTTCGCGAGCATCCGCTTGTCTGGGTTGCCCGCCTCCGCGAGAAGGTGGCGGCGTCGCAGCCGGAGGGCTATTTCGTTCGCTTGCTCGACTTTGCGTTGGCGCTGCTCAGGTGGCAGGCGTGATCGATCGGCCTGCGGCGGGCGTTCCTGTTCCAGGGGCTTGCGGCGTGTGAAGCAGGGACTGCCGGTTAGGAGGTGCGCTCTTCGGGGCGCACCTCCTTTTGCGTTTTAGCGGGCGGTGGTGAGGCGCGGGAGCGGCTCGTGCCTTGCTTCGGGCGGTTTGCGTCGCCCTCCGGGAGCGTCGGGCCCGTCGGGCGGCTGGACGCTTCGGGGACGTAGCACTAGGTGTCCGAATCGAGTAGGTGCGAGGAGGCGACACCGAAGGGCCTGGCGGGATGCTTAACAAAAGGCGTGCGTGGCCAGCCCCTTTCGTTAGATGCTCGACGATAAGAGCCCGCGGTTAACGCTTGGTTTCGACATTTCGCATCCGGGGAATCCGGACAGTTGGTGCTACGTCCCCGAGGTGTCCGGCCCGTCGGGCGGGCGTTAGCGGGCGGTGGTGAGGCGGGCTTGGTAGCCGCAGAGGGTTTCCGCGTAGCAGCCGGCTTCGCCGAGAGCTGCCTCGAGCGTGCGCCTGGCAAGGCTGTAGTCGTTGTTGTTCTGCGACACGTGCATGGCCACCACCGTTTGCGGCAGGCGCAGGCCCGCTGCGCGCGATTCGGCTACCAGCGTGCCGAGCTCGGCGGCCGCCTGCCCGTTGGAAAGGTGTCCGTTGTTCGACGCGATACGCTGCTTGATGATGTACGGGTAGGGCCCGGCGGCCAGCATCTTCGGGTCGTGGTTGCTCTCGAGCGACAGGATGCGCACGTAGCGCAGCGCCGCGTGCGCCTGCGCCGTGACGATGCCGGAGTCCGTCAGGTAGCCCACGGCGTCGCCGTCGGCGGCGTCCTCGATGCGGAAGCCGAACGATGCGGCGGCATCATGGCTGGTGGCGAAGGGGATGATGCGCATACCCGCGGCCTCGACGGCCCCGGGTTCCGCCGTGCACAGCGCTGCCGAACCCTGCCCGGCGGGGGTGGCGTGCGCCGCCGAATCCTGCCCCGCGGGGGCACCTGCCGCATGCGGGGTCGCGCTCTGGCGGGCGGCGTTCGCCATATCCTGGCTGCCTGCCTGGGCGCAAGCCGCCGTCAGCTCGCGGACGTCGAATGCTTCGGCCACCTTCGCCAGCGCGCTGCTGTTCGCCGTGCATGCGCCCGCCGCGAACACCGGCGGCACGTTGCCTACCTTCGCCAGCCCGCGTAGCACCACGCCGAGGCCCTTCACGTGGTCGCCGTGCTCGTGCGTCACGAACATGGCCTGGATGCGGCCGGGGTCGAAGCCGGCCTCGTCGCAGCGTTTGAGGAAGTCGCGCTTGCAGATGCCGCAGTCGATCAGCACGCCGGCGCCGGTGGCGGTGTTCTCGATCACCGCGGCGTTTCCCGAGCTTCCGCTGGCCAATACGTGCAATGCGAGCATTCCGATCCTCCGTGATCCGCTATCCAATCAAAACGTTCCCCATACTAGCAGCATCTCACGGCGCGCGTCGGCAGCACCTGCAAAGGGCAGGCAATCCCCTTGCGCGCTCGCTTGAGAATATGCGAGGGTCTCGCAGCTCTGAACTGCGGGGTTCTCGCTGCCCATGCGAATCCCGTGCCTAGGCCTGCGCAGACGGCGAAGCGCTTGCGCGGCGCTGCGGCTCGAGTATGCCAGCTGCTTGGAAAAGCGCGGGCCGTGCGTGAACAGAGGGACGGAGGTGTGTTCGCGATACGTTGTCGAAAGCGCGAGGATCGACCTTGAACACACCTCCGTCCCCCTGTTCACGTCCCCTGTTCGCATTTCGCGCGCGGGTTCGGGAGACGTTGCGTGCCGATGGCGGGATGCGATGCTGCGATGCGGTCGCGCACCCGCGCTTTTCGTTAGAAGCCAAGTGAGGGAAGCGCGGGTCGTTCTTCCCTCGGCGCGAACTATGTCGGAAAGATGGTGCGCGTTTGTCGCCGCTCGCCTTCCGTCGAGGGGGTCGGCATGCGCGCACTAAGATAGGAAGCGTAACAACGTTGAAGAAAGGGGTTGCCTTATGGAGAAGGAACTGTTCGATTACGTGGCCGAGCGCGCCGACGTCTTGGCGACGAGCGATGCGAGCACGCAGGTCACCAAAGATGCTGCCGAGGCGTGGAAGGCCGCCGTCGCGGCGGACGCCGGCGACGAGGCGGTCAAGGCTGCCACTGACAAGCTGCTCGACGTGCTCGAGGGTCGCCCCACGACCATCGACGGCGTGATCGCGTTCGCCGAGGGCCCCGCCAAGCAGCTCATGGGCGAAGAGGCCTCCGCGGCGATGCTCGCCGAGCAGCTCAAGCGCAAGGAGGCCGGCGCGAAGTACTGCAGCTG
>NZ_CAKTYH010000161.1 GCF_934632265.1 uncultured Senegalimassilia sp. | reverse complement strand
CGACGTTCGCCGTGTCCTCGGCCAGCTTGCCGTCGCGCAGGCGCAGCACGCGGTGCGCCATGTGCTTGATCGCATCGTTGTGCGTGACGATGACCACGGTGCACCCGTAGTCGCGGTTCACGTCCTCCATCAGCTCCAAGATCTCCTTCGACGTCTGATAATCCAGCGCGCCGGTGGGCTCGTCGCACAGCAAAAGCCCGGGATTTTTCACCAACGCGCGGCCGATGGCGCAGCGCTGCTGCTGGCCGCCCGAAACCTGGCGGGGGAACTTCGCGCGATGCTCGTAGAGCCCAAGCGAGCGCAACAGGTCGTCGATAGGCAGGGGGTTTGCGGAAAGATGCGCCGTGACCTCGATGTTCTCGCGGATGGTCAGGTCGGGTACCAGGTTGTAGAACTGGAAGACGAAGCCGAGCTTGTCGCGGCGATACTCGCCGAGCTGCTTGGGCGTCAGGCTGGTCAGCTCCGTGCCACCAACGCTGATCGAGCCGCTATCGGTGGCCTCCAGGCCGCCCACCAGGTTCAAAAACGTCGATTTGCCGCTGCCCGACGGGCCCAGCAGCACGCAGATCTCGCCTTTGTTCACGGTGGTGGTGACGTCGTGCAGCACCGTGGCGCGCGCCTCGCCTTCGCCGTAGTGCTTGCACAGGTCGCTGACCTGCAGGTATGGCGTGGGGGAGGAAGCGGTGTCGGCGGCGTGGCTGGTGGATGTCGCCCTGCTGGTTGCCGTAGGGCTCGCTTCGGTTGCGTGCGAGTTAAGACCGGCAGTGCCGGTTGCGGTTGTGGGGTTCTTTCCCATGTCGCGCTCCTTCGCGGTATGCGGGAGCCCCGCGAGCGCCGGTCGCACCCGCAAGGGACCGCAGTATAGTTTTCCAAGGAAAACTATATACCACAAGTTCACCACAGGTTACAAGATGAGAAGAGAAAAGGTGCTCGCAGAACGGTCGTTCTGCGAGCACCCAAAAGAGCGCATGATCGCGCGGGTTATGCGCTGCCGCCTTTGCCTTCGTCGTCGGATTCCGGCGCTTCGGGCTCGGGCTGGGCGATGCCCACGGTACCGCCCGCGGTCCACGAGATCGGGGCGTTCGCCGTCGGCGCCTTGGGCGCATGCGCCCCGCGTGCGGCGGGATTCGCCTGCTGCACCTGCGCCTGCATCGGCACGCCAGCCGCCTGCGCCTGCATCGGCACGCCAGCCGCCTGCGCCTGCATCGGCACGCCAGCCTGCGGCACGCTAGTCGCCACCGCCTGCGCACCCGTGCCGCCAGCCGCAGCCTGCGCACCCGCCCCCGCAACCTGTACGGGCGCCATGGCCCCGGTGCGCGCGGCGCGCGGCATCTCGGCGTCGGGCGCGGCCTTGCCGGTGAGCTTGCGGTGCAGGTCCATGCGGATGGACGCATATTCGCTGACCAGCAGCACCAGCAGGATGCACATGACGATCAGATAGCCGATCACGGCGCCGGGCAGCCCCGTGAAGTTCACCAGCAGCACGGGCACGAACAGGCTGAACCCGAACGTGATCAGGTACAGCTTGGTCACGGCGCGCTGGCGGCGCAGCACGGTGATCACCTGGTATAAAAACTCGATGCCGGCCGTGACGCCGCCCGCCGCCAACATCACGAAGCACAGACCGCGGTACTGCTCGAAGTCGATGCCGTACAGGAAGCTCATGACTGCCAGGCCGAACCAGCTCATGGCGCCTGCCACCACCACGGTGATGCCCACGATGACCACGAACATCACCACGATGATCAGGTCGAACTTTTTGCGCTTGGCAGGGTCCGCCCAGGCGTTGGCCATCTTCAGCAGCATGGGCTTGTAGATGAAGCCGCTGGTCAGCAGGATGGCATGCGCGGGGAAGTACAGCGCGTTGTAGTACAGCTGGTTGTCGTAGGACAGCACGCCTTCCATGACGAACTTCGGCATGTTGTCGATAAGGTTGTACATGAACAGCGCCACGAACAGCGGGAAGCACTGCTTGAGCAGGCCTATCACGCGCTTGGCGTTCGCGCTGCGCGATTTCGGCGTCTCAAGCTGCGCCAACGGGAACGTGAGCACTACGAACGTGAGCGCGGCGATGACGGCCATGACGATGCTCGACACGCCCACGTTGCGCGTGATGAGCAGCGCAAGCGAGAACCCGATAAGCGCCGCGGCGGACCTGAACGCCTGCGAGATGCCGGCAAGGTAGAGCTTGTCCACCTGTTGCAGGCGGCCCTCGTACACGTCGGCCAGGGCATCGACGGCCTTGTAAAGGTATACGCCCAGGCTCATCAGCCACATCTGGTCGGTATATCCGCGCAGCTTGCAGTACGTTATGCCCGCGACCAGCATGATGACCACGGTAAGCACGCGGTTGACCTGGTAATCGGCGAACGAATACTCCTCGTCAAGGTCGGACGCCTGGAAGTTGCGCACGCCGTAGTTGCCCACGAACATGAGCAGCAGCGCCGTGACGAAGGCCAGCGAGAACATGCCGGCCTGCTCGGCGCCGGCCAGCTGCGTGACCACGATGGTGAGCACGGGGAACACCATGCCCCATAGGCCCACGCCCACCGTGTTCCACACGTAGTCGCGCGTGGTGCGCCCGGAGGCGTACTCGGCTTCCTGCTCGGCCAGGCCGTCGCCGCTCACGGCGCCCAGCACGCGCGAGCACCAGGCTTCCACCTTGCGGGTGACGAAGCTCTTCTTGCGGGGCTTGCCGTTGCGGGAGCGTTTGCCGTGCTTGCCGCGCGGCATGGTCTCGGTGGGCTGGCCGCCCGGCATGGCGGCGGTAGCCTGCTGTCCGGGAATGGCCTGCGTGGGCTGCTGGCCGAAAACGGCTTGCGTCTGCTGGGTATCCCACCCGTTGCGTACCTGCTGCGCGTTGCGCGCGCGGCCATGCTTGCTGCGCCGCGCGCCACCGATGGCTTCGGTGGGCTGCTGACCTGGGATAACTTGCGTAGCCTGCTGACCTGGGATGGCCTGGGTTGGCTGTTGTCCGGGAATGGCCTGGGTCGTTGCGGCCGATTGCGCGGCTTGCTCGGCGACGGCGGCCGCGCGCTGGCGCTGGGCCGCGGCGCGTTGCTCCTCGCGCACGTTGCGCGGGGCTGTGGGGTAAGGGCTTTCGGCGGCATTGAGCTGCACGCGTTCCAAATCGGGACGCTGTGCGGCATGCTTGCCCGCTGAGGAGCCGGTATGTTCGTAGTTGTTCATCCGACATATTATAGTGAGGTCGCCCGAAGCCGGCCGACCCTGCGTTCGATATTCACAGCACAAGCACCCCGCCGATGCCATGCCGTAACTTGCCGCTCGCCGTCGTTTATGCATCGCTCCCCGCATGCGCGATGTACGTCGCTTATCTCCCGAATACGCGCTGCATCATCCCCATGAACAGACGATATGCCCATCGAGATGGCAGCAAGATAGGAAGCCTCGCTGTTGTTGATTCATATGCGCCTTCGTCG
>NZ_CAKTYH010000160.1 GCF_934632265.1 uncultured Senegalimassilia sp. | reverse complement strand
TTGAGCCTTTCCCTCGCGCTTATCCTTTGCGTGGCATTGTCTGTTCCCGCGTTTGCAGCCAACTACACCAGCTATACCTGGACCGGCGAGGATACGACCGTGGAATTTGAGGCCGCCTCCGCTGCAACGGAAACCATCAGAGCATGGGATGAGGACAGCGGAGAGTATACTGACCAGAGCGTTACCATGATTACCGCGAAGCCCGGCTCTTCCGTAACGGTCACGGGCGAAACCTGGTTTTCGCTTTCCCCGCTGACCGAGGACGGCTATGGCGAGAATACCATGGGAGCGGAGATCAAGACGGGAGTTGTTGATGAGGCTTTCAACTATTTTCCCGCCGGTGCGCTTTTCGTGTTGAAGTATGGCAAGACCTATATCAAGCTGGGCAGCGCGGACGAGCAGCCCTCTACTCCTCCTAAGCCGACTACTCCCGGTGAGCCCTCGACCCCCGGCGAACCCTCGACCCCCACTGAGCCGACTACTCCCGGCGAACCCGCGACTCCCACACAGCCTTCTACTCCGGCGCGGTCTGAGCGGTCCGCAGCGCCCACTGCCGCTGGCTCTTACACTGTGAAGGCAGGCGACACCTACGGCATGATCGCGCTGAACAATTACGGCACTTACGGCGTGTGGAGCGAGCTCTACAAGGCCAACAAGGGTGCAGCGCTGACGGAGGGTGCGACACTCGTCCTGCCCGAAAAGCTGGGTAATGTCGCCCGCATCAATGCGCCTGCTGCCGCCAACGGCGAAATCCTCTATACGGTCAAGGCTGGCGATACGCTGGGCGCTATCGCCAAGGCGACCTATGGCGATGTGATGAAGTACAAGACCATTTTTGAGCGCAACGCCGACCGCCTTGTAAATGCTAACACCATTTACGAGGGACAGGTCATTGTCCTGCCCGCGAAGTAAGTACAACAGGAAACAATAAAATAAGTAAAGTTCCCCCGTCCACTTCCTCTGAAATGGACGGGGGAGCTTTTTTTGCTAACGGATTTTCTTATCTTAACAGTGTTGCTGCAGACGATCACGCTTTTCTGCTGAAGGTGCAGGACACTGTCCGTGCCGCCGCAGAGGAAGCACGGTTCGCTCAGGTGGTGGGCATGATGCGGGAGGCTGCGGCCGTCCCCATGAACACCGCAGATGTACCTGGCGTTGTGAAGCTGGCCAGCAGACAGTTCGGCCTTACGGACTCAGAGGGTGAGGGCATCCTGCAACATCTGATCGAAGGCCATGACCTGAGCCTGTATGGTCTTTCCAATGCGGTAACACGGTACAGTCAAGACGTAAGCAGCTATGACCGCGCCTCGGATCTGGAAATCATCGGCTACAACATTCTGGCAATGCCCAGAAGTGTGTGGTCGCGGCTGAATCAGGTATCCGCGGCGTAATGTGAAAAAACAAAAAAGATAAAATGGAGGATCAAAAAATGAGTTATCCTGAAACTACTACGATGGCAACTGCCAGTGCATTCAACCTTCCCACCATGGCCGGCCTTGATTTCGGCAACGATGATCTTGCCGACGATATGGAGGGCTTGACGCTCTCATTCCCCAAGGTCAAGATCCCGTCCGGCGGCGCACTGCAATTCGAGCTGCCTACCGGCGACCCGGAGAATCCGGAGTATACCCGGTTTCTGCAGGGTGTTATCCTGTATCACCATGCCAGTGGCGCGTATTGGCCCGAGGGCTGTGAATACGATGATACCGCGACATAGATGAAGACGGCCGTTTCAGCATTCGCTGGGGCGAACAGGAAATTGCGTAAAGGAGGTAGCGAGCATTGAGGCAAAGAGAAACCAAGGCGGAACGGTTCGTGCGTGTGGCTGAACAGCGCACACAACGAGCCGTAGACGCTATCCATTCGCTTTCTAATTGTGCAAGCCGCATGTGTTACGATTACACGCCGGAACAGGTAGAACAGATTATAGCGGCACTGGAGGTGGAAGTAAGACGCCTGCAAAGTGCATTTACGGGCGAAAACCGCTTTACACTGCGCCCATAAGTCAGAGGCCCCGGATGATTTCCGGGGTCTCAAATATAAGTCAATAAGGAGTATAAACAGGAAAAGAGAATCTGCCCCGCAGGAGTATACCTGTCGGAATTGCCCGGAACGCTATTACCATGCGATCCCCGCTCCCCAGAAGTCAAAGGGACTCATGATGCACTTTGGCGAAAGCTATTGCACCCTGCCGAAGAGAGCCAGACATCTTAAAAGCCGTGATCTGAACAGACGGGCACCGGAATGGTGCCCGAAGCGGAAAGTGCCGAACACGCTGCGGATCTACTATTACCGCAGCCCGGAAACGTATATGTTGGACAATGTGCTGCATCAGGGCTTTGCATTCACACCGCTGCCCACGGCAAGCCGCTATGCAATGGCATATGAGGGAACTTCCGCGCTCTCCCCGCGGGAGTTTTGGCTAAAGCTGCTCACACAGAAGGATACGGAGCTGTTAGGCATAGAGGTCAAAGCCAAGTCCGTAGTAGAGATAGACGATGGGCTTGCCCCGTGCTTTTTCTTCAAAACGGAAGAAGGCTATACGCGCTGTCAGTGCTTCGATGCTGATCGCGCACGCACCAACTGCATGGAAGGCTGGGAGGAATATAATCAGGAGGACATAAAATGATCATCAACCAAGAGGGTATGCGCTATACATACAACGGCATGACCTACACTGTCGGTGCCGCTGTCATGGCAACAGAGGCAAGTGAATATCGTGGACTTTATGGCACCATCACGGAGATCCGTGACGGATCTGACCGAGAGTCAGAAAATGATACGCCTGACATCTATTGCTGTTTTGAACCGCCTCTGTTTCAAGAGGAGATCCGGGAGCTGGAGCGACGCTTCGCAGAGCTATATCAATCGCCTAAGAAGCTCGACGAGATCACGCTGGATATGGTTATCATGGCACCGGAGATGGTTCGGGTGATCTCGCCTGACCCAAGGGAGTGTAAGGCCTGCGAGCTTTACCTGCTTACCACACACTGCACGACGAATCTGGATTCCAGCAGCTTCACTGAGCTATACGCCGACTACGATGCCGGACGTTTTGCCCTACTGCAAAGTGTCCGGGAGGAACAACAGGATGGCTGCGTAAAGGATTGGGCAGATAGGGACGTACTGGAAGAAGAATATGGCATTGACCGCTATGAGGCATGGTATCGTGATGAATACTTCGAGAATCATTTCGTCATATCGCTTGAAAAGCTGTCCCTCATGCTGCCGCCAGATTTTATAGAAAATCCGAAAAGTTATAATTGAAATTATTATAATTTGCGGTATAATACTTTATGGAGGCGGTGAGCTTATGAAGCAATTTGTTGATCGGCAGCAGGAGATGGAGACGCTGCAAAGTGAGTATGCGCGGAATGGCAGCGCACTTGTCGTACTGTATGGACGCCGGCGAGTGGGAAAGACTACGCTGATATCCGAGTTTATTC
>NZ_CAKTYH010000159.1 GCF_934632265.1 uncultured Senegalimassilia sp. | reverse complement strand
CTGGCCGCCCTGCCGCATGCCGGCAGCGTCGGGAGCCTGACCGCCCTGCCGCATGCCGGCAGGCGCTTGGCCGCCGGCATCCGGCGCCGCGGCACCGCCGCCTTGGCCGGGCGCGCCGGGCGTGCCGCCGTTGGGAAGCGTGCTGCTGACCATGTCGACATCGGAGTCGTCGGACAGGTCGGCCGCGCTGGCGTTCACGCCGTCATCGCTTGCCACGATGTGCGTATCGCCGCCGTTGACGTAGACCTTCTCCGCTTCGTAGCCCTCGTTGCAGCTGGTCACGTTCACGGTTCCGTCGTCGACAGTCAGCTTCGTCTCCGCATGGAACGCGTCGTCGCCCGCACTGGCCTCGATCGAGGCGCCCAGCAGGTGCATCTCCAGATCGGAGTGGAACGCATCATCGTTGGCCGCCACCGTCATGGAGCCGCCCGCAAGGCGGACGAGCGTCTTGCCCTGCACCGCATCGTCGCCTGCCTGGATGTCGAACGTGCCGCCGTCGATGCTCACGAAGCCCTTCGTCGGCTTGTCGTCCTTGTTCGACTTGATGCCGTCGCCGCCGGCCTGGATGCTGAAAACGCCGTCGCGGATCTTCACGCTATCGCGGCCGCGCAGGCCATCCTCTACGGCACTGATGTTGTACGTGCCGGATACAACGACCAGGTCGTCCTTCGAGCACACCGCATGGCGGTACGCGCTGGTCACGTTCAGCGTCCCGGACCCGTTCAGCGTCAGGTCGCAGCGGCTGAACAGCGTGGCGTATGGCTCATCGGAATCATCTTCCAGCGCGTACGACGAGCCATCGGACAGGCTGTTCTCCGTCCCCGCATCCAAGGTGACGAAGCACTTGTCCGCGTTGCACACGTAAATCGCCGGGCCATCCTCGTTGTGGACGGTCGCGCCCGCCAGCACCAGCTGCACCTTGTCGTCATCGCCGGCATCGACCAGCAGCTGCCCGTCGGTCAGCTCGCCCGACACGATGTAGGTGCCCGCCGACGAGATGACCACGCCATCGGCGCTCGCCTGAGCGCCCGCTCCCTGCACGCTGGCCGAATCGCCGGACAGCGTGATGACGGTCGCGGACGACGCATCATAGGAAGCGTCAAGGTCGCGCTTGGAATAGTCCAGGTCAAGGGCGCTTTCGTCAAACGCCGCCGCAACCTCCTCGAACGACGCGTACTCTGCGTCGGAAGCGCTTGCCGCAGCGGCCTGCTCGGATGCGGCCGAGTTTTCCGCATCCGTCGAAGTCGCCGCGCAGCCCTCCATCGCAAGCACGCCGCTCAAAGCCAGCAAGGCGATCGCGCCGCACGCCAGGCGCGTCAACCCGCGCACATCGGTGCGCTCCGTCACCGAAGACGCGCCCGCTGCGGACGCGGCGGCGTCGCGCCCCCGCTCATCCCCGCCAGCGGGAAACGCCTCGGAGCCCTCGGTCCCGGCTTCGCGAGCCGCCCGGGCGCGTCGGTTCGCAAACCAGCCCATTTAGAGCACCTCCTTGGAGATCTGCGCGCTGCTCAAGCTGACCTTCAGGTTCCCGTTCAGGCAGCGCACCTCGTCCATCAGGCGTTTCTCGATCCCGGGCTGCGCCAGGCGCACCCGGTACTCAAGCTGGTACAAACTGCCCATGTTCGTGGTGGAAACCTCGGTCAGCTCGTGGTCGGCGGTGTAGCGCGCCAGCACGGCGTCGAACATCCCGTCGAACTCCAGGTCCTCGGGAACCGTCACGCGGAGCATCTTCTCCGGCTGCTGCGGGCGCCCGAACGGCGACAGCACGTACACCACGTTCACCACGCCCACGATGAACGTGAACAGCACGGCCAGCGCGATGAAGCCCATGCCCGTGGCCAAGCCGATGGCCATGGCCAAAAACACGCTGCCGATATCCTTCGCGCTACCCGGGATGCTGCGGAAACGCACCAGGTTGAACACGCCCATGACGGCGATGCCCGCGCCAAGGTTGCCGTTGACCAGGGTGATCACCATCTGCACGATCAGCGGCAGCAGCGCCAGGGTGACCACGAAGTTCTTCGAGTACTTATGACGGAACATGTAAATGCAGGCCACGGCCGCGCCAAGCACGATGGACGCGGCGCAGCACATGAGGAACTGCACGGTGGACACGCTCGCCACCAGGGAATCGGTCGTCCCGAACACCGAGGAGAGGGCGGAATCAAGCACAACGATCATCCTTTCGTGAGGTCAGGGACGGGAAAGCATTGCGAACGGAGGAGGCGCCGACGGCGCGACGGACGCGCGAACCGGCCGCCGGGGCCGAGACGCGACGGGCGCGGGAATCGCGCTCCGAGGAAAGCCGGTCGATGACGGCCGTTTCCTGCGAGGAGGTTTGCGCTGACGAGCGCTGCGGGGAAGCCGCCGCGCCACACGCTTTCGACGCCGAAACCGCAGGCGACGCAACGGGCGCAGCCGCACCCCTTCGCATCGCATACCCCGCCCGAGCCGGAGCGGTCGCCGGCAACGGCTCGCGTCCGACGGCGCCTTCCGCCTGCGAAGCGCCGCGGCGCAAAAGCCGCACGACGCTGGCGGCGCGTTCGCACTCCTGGTAGGCGGCGCCGTACTTGCTGAACGACGACGGATACGCCTGGCACCCGCTGAGCACCTCGACCAACCAGGACGGATACGACCCCGAGGTCTTCACCTCCATGATCGTCTCGCCCAGGCCCAGAAGCGGGTGGAAGGCGCTGCCCGCCTCGCGCTCACCCGCCAGCACATCGCGATACGCGACGCCCGAGTCGAACGTGATGCGCAGCCCGTCGGCGTCGGCGCCCGGCACCGGGGCATACGCCGTGCGCTCGCACACGATGTACATGGAAGGGCGCAGGTTGCGATAGCGCGCCGTGAACGCATCGATCTCGCGGGCGATCTGGATGCTGTGCAGCGTGAGCGCCTCGTCCTGCTGCAGCTGGTCGGCCAGCGGGTTCTGCACGCAGGCGTTCTCGTAGGGCACGCGCCCCATCAGGTACGCATACGCCGCCGTCAGCGAACACCCCACGCGGCGCTTGTACACGATGCCGTCGTACTTCTTCTTGATCTCCACGTACACGCGCTCGCCCGAGGTCGGCGTGCCGTACCAGCGCACGCGCAGCTTCTCCTTGTACAGGGGCTTTTCCAGGCTGCGCGCGATCAGGTCGCGCGTCGGCGTGTCGAAGTACAGGCTGGTGATGCGCGTGCGGCCGAACTCGTCGGCGGCCATGCGCCCGGCCAGCGCGTCGAGCACTTCGCGATGCTGCTTCGCGTTTAAGCGGTATTTGACCTCTTTGCGCTCAAAGGTGTCGGTGAATGAAGCCATCGTTTCCTCCCAAGGGCCCAGCGGCCCAGGCTCGGGGAACATTTCGAGGCTAGATACTACGAACACACCCTTAAAGTTGACTGAAACCTTACATTCAGGAGACGAAAAGGCTTGAGCCGCGCCGGACACTCGGGGACGTAGGACTATCTGTCCGACGAAACGTCGGACAGATAGTCC
>NZ_CAKTYH010000158.1 GCF_934632265.1 uncultured Senegalimassilia sp. | reverse complement strand
TCCTTGTCGATGCCGGCGATGACGGCCACCTGGTGGCCGGCGGCGGCCATGGAGGCCACCGTTTCGGCCAGGTACACGCCGCTGCCGGTGCTATCGGGCTTTTGAGCGGAGATGCAGAGGATGCGCATGAAGGTCCTTTCGGATGTTGATGGCGTTGGGTTCCGGAATAGCGCGGAATGAGGCTACGAGCAGGCGATGTCGCGCAGGGCTTCAAGAGCCGCGTCGCAATCCTGCTGCGAGTTCATGGCGCCGAAGCTGAAGCGCACGACGCCCAGCTGCTGCGTGCCGAGCGCCGCGTGCATGAGCGGGGCGCAGTGCGCGCCCGGGCGGACGCACACGCCCCACCCCTGCGCCAGCCGATCGGCGATCTCGCCGGAATCGGCATCGCCGACGTTGACGGCTACGATGCCGCAGCGCCGACCGGAACCGCCGCCGAGCACCCGCACGCCATCGATATCGGCAACGCCTTCCAGGAAGCGGGCCACCAGGCTTTCGATATGCGCTTGCACATCGGCCACGCCGCGCTCGGCAAGCCAGGCGCACCCCGCCGAAAGGCCCGCCAAGCCGTGCGCGTTGGCCGTGCCGGCCTCGAGCGCCTCGGGCATGAAGCGCGGATGGCGCTCATCGAAGCTGTGCACGCCCGAACCGCCTTCCACCAGCGGGGAAATATCAAGGCCCGGGCGCACGCACAGCCCGCCGGTGCCCTGCGGCCCGTACAGGCTTTTATGGCCCGTGAAGCACACGACGTCCGCGCCGATGGCCGATGCCGAGAACGCCCACGCACCAGCCGTCTGGGCGGCATCGAGGACAAACAGCGCGCCGGCGTCATGCGCGGCGGCCGCCATGCGCTCTATGTCGTACACGTCGCCGGTGACGTTGGAGGCATGCGTGACCGCGACCAGCTTGGCACCGGCAAGGGCCTGCTCGTAGGATTCCCAGTCAAGCGAGCCGTCGGGCAGGATGCCGGCCACGCGCACCCAGCAGCCACGCTCGTCGCGCGCGCGGTTGAGCGGGCGCAGCACGGAGTTGTGCGAGGCGGCCGTGGTCACTGCGACGCCGCCTGCGGGCAACAGCCCCTCGATGGCGATGTTAAGGGCCATGGTGGCGTTCAAGGCGAATGACACGCTGCCGGCGCCCCAGGCCCCGAGCAGGTCCGAAACCGCCTGCCGCGCCCCGAACACCGCCATACTCGCATCGAGCGCGGCCTGGTGCGAGCCGCGCCCAGGGCCGCCGAACGACGTCATGGCACCGCACACCGCATCGATGACGGCCTGCGGCTTGTGCATGGTGGTGGCTGCGTTGTCCAGATAGATCATGGTTTGAACCCAATCGTTCGAAGATGATAACGGTCACCGATTTTCACCGGCACCGTGAATGCGTACTGGGAATAGACGAAGGGAAGTTATACCCTCAAAACGGCGAAGAACGGACCGCAACGCGAAAGCCGCGCAGCCCATCCGCAAAGACGATGGCGACAACGGCGCAAACCGCTATTCCGCAGCCCCCATCTCAGCTGCGATGATCGCCGCGCCTAGGGCGCCCGCGAAACGCGCATCGGGGCATGAACCCACCGGTGCGCCCAGCTCGACTTCCAAACGTGCGCGGACGTAATCGTTGTCGCACAGGCCGCCCGTAAGGTGATACCGCGCCGCGGGAACCTGCCCCACGAGCGTGCACACGCGCGCCACGACCGAATCGATGACGCCGCGGGCGATGTTCTCGCGCGGCTCGCCCTTGCCCACCAAGGAGATGACCTCGGATTCGGCGAACACGGTGCACATGTTGGAGATGACGGTGGGCTGCCCGACCGCCGCCAGGCGCGCAAGCTCGGCTTGGCTGACGCCCAAACGGTCGGCCATGATCTCCAAGAAGCGCCCGGTGCCCGCAGAGCATTTGTCGTTCATGACGAACTTGCGCACCTTGCCGGCGGCAAGGCCGATGGCCTTGGTGTCCTGCCCGCCGACATCGATGACGGTGCCATCTTCGCCGAAGAGCGCGGATGCGCCGCGAGCGTGGCAGGTGATCTCGGTGACCACCTTGTCCGTATACGGCACCGCCACACGGCCGTACCCCGTTGCCACCACCGGCATCTCGCCCCCCTCGAACCCCTCGCGGGCAAGCGCGCTGCGCACCTGCTCGGCAACCTCGACGCTTGAGAAGCCGGTGGGAATGACCAGCTTGAACGCGATGGCGCCCGAAGAGTCCGCCACGACGGCCTTCGTAGCCGTGGAACCGATGTCGATGCCGATGCCCGCCATGTACGTTGCTCCTTGTCTTCGGGACTCGGGCCCATAGGGCCCCGCCGTTGCCGCGCTTGAACCTTGATGCAAAACTATGCATACCTTCTTGCGACTATACTATACTGGCAATGATACCGATTCGACCCCATAAGAAAGGACCGCGCATGAGCACGGACAAACCCGCGAGCGGCGCCATGTGCGACGGCGACCGCATACGCCTGACCACGCTCACCGACAAAGGCGGTTGAGCAGCGAAATGGGGTCCGGGAGACCTCTCCGAGATTCTGCGCGATATCGCGCCGGCTGTGCCCGATCCGAACCTGCTGCTCGGTTTCGACACGGCAGACGACGCGGCGGTTTGGCAGGTGGACGAAAACAACGCCGCCGTGCTGACGCTCGACTTCTTCACGCCCGTGGTGGACGACCCGTACGAGTTCGGCGCCGTGGCTGCGGCAAACGCCCTGTCCGACGTGTTCGCCATGGGCGGCAGGCCCGTCACCGCGCTCAACATCCTGGCATTCCCCAGCTGCATGGGCACCGAGGTGGTGGGAGATGTGCTGCGCGGCGGCGCGGACAAGGTGCGCGAGGCCGGGGCGTTCGTGGTGGGCGGCCATTCCATCGAGGACGACGAGCCCAAGTACGGCCTTTCCGTGTTCGGCCTGGTGCACCCCGATCGCATGGTGCGAAACGGCGGGGCGCTGCCGGGGGACGTGCTGTACTACACGAAAACGCTCGGCACAGGCATCATGAACGCCGCGCTGCGGGCGAAACTGCGCAACGATGAGGACCTGCGCCCGGTCATCGACGGCATGATGGAGCTCAACCGCGCGGCCGCCGAGGCCATGTTGCAATGCGACGTGCACGCCTGCACCGACGTCACCGGCTTCGGGCTTGCCGGCCACCTGCACGAGATGCTCGATGCATCCGGGTGCGCAGCGCGGCTGGACTGGGACGCGTTGCCCCTGTTCGACGGCGTATACGAGCTGTCATGCGACTACTGCCGCCCCGGGAAGACGTTCGGGATCATCGACTGGGCAAGCGCGTTCGTGGAGCAAGGCGAAATCGACGACTTCGAGTACGACGACCGCATGGGCGTGCTGTGCGACCCGCAAACCTCCGGCGGCTTGCTCGTGGCCATCCCGCCCGAAAACGCAAGCCGCTTCGAGGCGGAATGCGAGCAGCGGCAAGGGCGCAAACCCTCCCGAATCGGAACGTTCGAAGCCGGTCCGGCAGGCAAGATCTTCGTGAACTGGTAGCGCGAAGGGCGGCTCACGCGCAAGC
>NZ_CAKTYH010000157.1 GCF_934632265.1 uncultured Senegalimassilia sp. | reverse complement strand
TTCCCTGGGCAAGCTACTCAGGGAAGGCCGACTATTGTCTCTTGACATCTCGATGGGCATATGAGGGGACGGAGGTGCGTTCGGGATAAAACCTTTGCGAAACGCAAGCCTTTTCCCGAACACACCTCCGTCCCCTGTTCGCGTCCCCTGTTCACCAGAACGCAACAATCGGGGCGCCGCCGCACCGCAGCGCCCCGACCGCGAAAGCCGATAAACCGTCAAGCCGGCGTTAGCGCCCGCCCTCGGCGATCTGGCCGTCCCGATACGCCTCCAGCAGCTGCTCGAGGTCTTCGACGCGGCGGCGGATATCGGCGCCGTCGTCGGTGTCGGCCACCAGCGTGCGGTGCTCGACGCGCTCGACCACGCGACGGCTCGAGTGAATGTCGAGTTCCTCGACCACCGCCGCCTCCGCGGACTTCAGCGGCTCGTGCGCAGCCAGAATGAACTCGTAGGAGTTGTCGATGAGCGTGTAGCCGGCGATGCCCGTGGTGGGCTGATAGGCCTTCGAGAACCCGCCGTCGATCATGAACACGCGACCGCCGCACTTCACGGGGTCCTCGCCGTCCTTGACCTTGACCGGCACGTGCCCGCACACGATATGCGACGTCTCCGGGTCCATGCCGAAGTCCTCGAAGATGCCCGCGATGACGCGCTCGTCCTCGATAAGCGTGTAGAAGGGGTTCTTCACCTCCTTGCGCGCAGCCTTGTCGGCGATGAGGTACAGCTCGAAGGTGGCCATCTTGCTCTTCGCGAACAGCGGGCTTCCCTCGCCCAGCCACAGGTACCACAGAAGGTCGCGCCCGCGGCGGCTCTCCTCGGCGTCATGGCTGAAGAAGGCGGCGCGCACGTAGCGCTCCATCACGTCGTAGAGCGCACGGCCCTTGTAGCGATGCCCGAACACGTCCACTTCCTTCAGGCTGCCGTCGGCGTTGAGCGGCACGCAGGCGTGGAACATGAGGTTGCCGTTGCGGATCTTGTACAGGCTGCCCACTTCCAGGAAGAAGCGCATGTGGCGCTGCAGCTTCTCGCATCCGGTGAACGCGGCCTCCAGGCGGCACATCACCTCTTCCTCGGCGGGCGTGAGCGCGAAGGGGTTTTGCGGGTCGACCGTGGGGAACACGCGGTCGGTCAGCGGGTACTCCACGCCGTCGACCACCACGGTGCCTGCCTCGTAGTCGATCTTGTCGAGCAGCTTGCGGCTTTCCAGCCCGAACTCGGGGTACTCGTCGATCAGCGCCGCCTCCACCTTGAACTGGATGATGGCCATGGCCTTCTGGATCTTCACGTTCATCTCAAGCTCGGACGGCGGCAGGTCGGGGTTGCCCTTCAGACCGAAGGCCACGCACGGGTCGTCGCGGTACGCGTCAAGGGCGAAGCTTGCCAGCGGCAGGATGTTGATGCCGTAGGCGTCCTCCAAGATGGACAGGTTGCCGTAGCGGGCGCAGTTGCGCACCACGTGCGCGATGCAGCCGCGCTGCCCGAGCGCCGCGCCCATCCACACGATGTCGTGGTTGCCCCACTGGATGTCCACCTTGCGCTGCGCCTGCAGCGTCTCCATGATGACGTCGGGATGCGGGCCGCGGTCGTAGATGTCGCCGATGATGTGCAGCTGGCTGATGGCCAGGCGCTGGATCAGCTGCGCGAGCGCCTCGATGAGCGCGATGCCGCGCCCGGTGCGCACCGCCGCGTCAAGGATGCCAGCGTAGTACGCTTCCTTGTCCACGCCGTGGTTGTCCTCGTTCATCAGCTCCTCGATGATGTAGGCGAACTCGGCGGGCAGCGCCTTGCGCACGCGGCTGGCCGTGTACTTGCGCGCGGCGCGCTTGCACACCGCCACCAGGCGCGGCACCACCGTGGCGTACCAGGCGCGCTCGTCTTCCACGCCCGCCAAGATCAGCTTCGCCTTCTCACGCGGGTAATAGATGAGCGTGGCCAGCTCGCGCTTCTCGGCCTCGGTGAGCTGATCGCCGAAGGCCTCGTCAACCTTCAGACGGATGGAGCCCGAACCGTTGCGCAGGATGTGGCTGAACGCCTCGGACTCGCCGTGGATGTCCGAGCAGAAGAACTCCGTGCCCTTCGGGAGGTTCAGGATGGCGCTCAGGTTGATGATCTCGGCCGCCGCCAGCTCCTGGGTGGGGAAAGATCGGGCCAACAATTCCAAGTAGCGCTTCTGATCCGCTTCCATGAAAACCTCCTAAAGGCTGATCGCACATTGATGCCACGATGGTACCGCGCGCAGCCCTCCCCCGCACACCCGCACCGGTAAACGGCACAAGCCGAACGCAAGCGCGATTAGCGCCACGTACCCGCCCCGCGCCCCGCGCCGGCAACGCCCAGCGTCGGGAGCGCCCGCACTCCATGCCCCGCGCCCGCAGCACCCGAGCCCCCGCCCCGCGCCCTACGCCGGAAGCGCCCCGCGCGCCCTGCCCTGCGCCCGCAGCACCGGCGTCCCTCCCCACGGCGGGAGCAAGGGATACCGAAGAGCGTTTTCGGAACGATTTCGGCAAATCATGCCCCAAATCGCGAGTTTTCCGAATGACAGCCTTAGCGAACTATCCATCACTTTGCGTTGAGCGCATCAGCATCATCGTTCATTACATCTCAAAGGGGGAAGAACGCGACTTGCGACGCATTTACTGCGCGAAAAGTCGGAAAACTCGCAATCTGTGCCACGATTCCCGCCGTTTCTTCCCTTGCCCGCAACACGAGCGAGACACACCGAACGCAGCCCTCGGACACTTAGCCCTCGGAGAGCGGACACTTGGGGACGGAGGTTTATCTGTCCGGATTCGGACAGATAAACCTCCGTCCCCAAGTGTCCGACCCTGCCCGTCCCTGGCCGCGCGGAGATTTTCTTGTTCGCATGTCGATCGGCGAAGCGGGTTGCTCGCGGGCGGTACAATAGGCGCTGCGAACCGACGGCGACCACGTTGCCGTTACCTATATATAGCAAGGAGCATCCATGGAACGCATTGCAAGCTTTTCCGTCGATCACCGCGTGCTCGAGCCCGGCGTGTACGTGTCGCGCCGCGACTCCGACGCCGCCACCGGCTGCACGACCACCACGTTCGACCTGCGCATGACCGCCCCCAACCGCGAGCCGGTCATGGACACCGCCGCCGTCCACGCCATCGAGCACCTCGGCGCCACCTTCCTGCGCAACGACGCCGAATGGTCGACCCGCGTGATCTACTTCGGCCCCATGGGCTGCCGCACCGGCTTCTACCTGGTGGCCTTCGGCGAGCTGGAGTCCGCCGACGTGGCCGACCTCGTGCGCCGCATGTTCGCCTTCATCCGCGACTTCGAGGGCGAGATCCCCGGCGCCAAGCCCGAGGAGTGCGGCAACTACCACGACAACGACCTCGTGCAGGCGAAGTGGTGGGCACGCCGCTACATGGCCAACACCCTCGAGGTGCTCGACGAGGCGCACACGCACTACCCCGCCCTGCTCGACTAGCGAAGGCGAACAGGGTGAACAGGGGACGGAGGTGTGTTCAGGGCAAGCCTTTCATTCCCGGAGATTTATCCTGAAC
>NZ_CAKTYH010000156.1 GCF_934632265.1 uncultured Senegalimassilia sp. | reverse complement strand
GGGCTTGGGCAAGCGTGAGCGACCCGGTTTCGGCAAACGACCGGGAGATGCCTCGAGCAACCGCCGCCGCCACGCGCTCCGTCAGCTGAACGGGAAGCAGCCCATCGGAGGCGCCCGCGTCGTCGAGCAGCTTCGCAGCGCACAGCAGCGCGCCCTCCGAAAGCTCCGACCCCTCGAAAGCCTGAAGCCATGCCTGCGCGGGAAGAACGTCCTCGTCGAACGATGGGTCGATGACGCAGGCCATGGCATCAAGATCGGCAAACGATCCATCGGACAGCTCGCGTATAGCCGAGATGCATGCATCGGCGGCATCGCCGGCCGAGCCGGAAAGCTGCACGAGCTGGGCCGCCGCCTGCTGCACGGGATCGGCGCCGCACGCAAGGGCCCGGCGCGCCGCAAGGCAGGCTGCTACGTTTTCGCCGAGCAATGCGCATCGCACCGCCTCCTCGAGATGCTGCCCGGCATCGAGCTGACGGGAATCCAAGCTTGCATACAGCTTGCGCGCGCCCAGAATGCATGCGGCATCGCGAAGACGCCGGCTTTGCGAAGCGAGCCACGTGCAGCGCACATGGGCGGACGCCATGCAGCGCATGACCTCGCAAGCCCGCACGCAGCGCCCGGCATCCATGAGAGCCTCGGCTAATCGAAGCACGAATGCGCCGGCATCCTCATGGGCCGCCGCGCCAAGATGCCCCAGCCTGTCGGAGAACGCCTGAGCGATCTGCGGCACGCCGAACGGGGCCGCGCAAAACGCGCCGCGAACGCGGTCGATGCCGACGTACAGATAACTTCGCTCCAAAAGCTCCGCCACCTCTTCGTCGATGCGAACGATGCGCCGGGCATCGGCCAGGCTTCCCGAGCCCAGGCACAGCAACGCGAACAGAGCCGCCATCACATCGGCGGGCAGCTCCTCGGACGCGGCAAGCTCCAAAAACGCGGGCGAATCCGCATCTCCCCAGGCAAGCGCCGCAACCCGTCGACAGCGCGCGACATCGTGCGCCGGGGTTTCGGCGATATCCGAGGGCAAGCGGGCGAAATCGACTTCCTCGTCGCTCAGCACCAGATCGCCCGCGCCGACGAGCATGCGATCGATCTGATCGGCGAACACGTCAGCACCCGGCGTGCAGGTAACGAGCGCCTCGCATCCCCTATCGAGCAAGTCATCGAGCACGGCGCCGAACAGCTCGGCGCGCAGCGAATCCAGCGGCGGGACATCCTCGAACACGGCGAGGAAGGGCTGGTCGTCGACCTCGACAAGGCCCTCGACGATGCCGCGCGCATCCAAATCGCGCAAGAAGCATGGGCTTGCGCAATCTATCCAGAACACATGGTCGAATGCGAACACCGTTTCGGCATATTCAAGTGCAAGGGTGCTTTTCCCGAAACCTGCGGGAGCCACCATGAACCGCGCGACGTTGCGCTCGCGCAGCAGCTTGGCCACCAGCGCCGGTCGCGGATATGCGCGCAAAGAAGAGAACTTAGACGGCCGGTTACCGCGGCACGCCGATTGAGCTAAAAATGACAGCATCCTGCAAACCCCCTCATTATCGGGATCGGATGCTTGGCCTGTGATGCGGCTACCATACCGCAATATATTGATGCCGGCAAGTGACATGATTTCGATAATACAAGGTAAACTGGCGCGTTTCCCAAATCCACGGACATTAATGCCTATATCTTGTGGGTATCCTGAAGCACACTCACAATAGGTTCGAAACCCAGATACAGCGATACCCGCATGCCTTGAAGACATGCGGGCATCTGCAATCGGCGCCTACGGCGCCGTAAACGGTTGCACGCGATGATGCGCTACGCTTCGCGACCCACCAGCTTGGCGATGCGCTCGGAGTAGGTCAGATCGGTCAAGCCGGCCTCGCCTTCCAGGTCGACCAGGGGCGCGTCGTTCCACAGCGACTCCAGGCGATAGTAATCGCGCGTTTCAGGCTGAAACACGTGCACGATGAAGCTGCCATAGTCCAACAGCGACCACGTGCCGTCGGCCGTGCCCTCGATGTGGTAGGGCTTCGCGCCGCCGCGCAGACGGCACTGCTCCTCGATCTCGTCGACCACGGCATCGACCTGGCGGTTGTTCGACGCCGTGCAGATGACGAAGTACTCGGTGACGCCGATCAGGTCGCCGACCTCCTGCACCATGATGTCGGTTGCCTTCTTCTCGTTAGCGGCCTGCGCGGCGATGATGGCGCACTCGCGCGGGCTCAGAAGATCGGGCTTCTGACGTCCGTACATGTCCACGCCCTGGTTGATGGGGGCGTTGTTGTCCACTGCCTCGTTCACTTGCTTCCTTTCGCATCGTTTGCGGCGGCGCGCTCGCGTGCGCGTGCCACGTAGTAATTCCAAACGGTCACGGTATCGGGATGGATGAGCTTGCGGCGCTCGATGAGGTTGCCCACCACGTATACGAGCGTTGCCATGAACAGCTCCTCGAGCTCCACCTTGCCCACCATATCGCGCAGCTTGTCGACCCCCGCGCAATAGCGCCCGGGCTCGATGACGTCGGCCACGTACACGATAAGATCTAGCGGCGACATGCCTACCGCCCCCGTGGTGTGCAGGCGGATGGCCTGCAGCAAAGGAGCCGGCAGCTCGGGAAATTCCCTGGCCAGCGCCGCAGCGGCGGTAGGGCCGTGCAGCAGATGGGGCATGTCCAGATAGCTTGCGAGCTGATCGGCGATGCCGAGCTCGACCGCGCGGGCACGGATGCCCTCGTCGTCGAACCCCTTGTCCCAATCATGCAGAAGCCCAGCTAAACGGGCTAGACGCTCGTCTTGGCCGTAGACGCGCGCCATATGCGCCGCCGTTTCGGAGACCCCGAGGGAATGCTCGAAGCGCTTGGGTTTCACACGGTGCTCGAGCTCCTCGCGCCGAGCCTGGTAAAACGCATCGCCGAGGACGTCTACCGCGCTTTGCGGCAATTGCACGCCTTGATCTGGTTCGACTTCGCTCACTTCGCACACCGCTTCCCTGTTCTGCTTCCAACCATAGAGCCCATGGGCGGCAATATAGCCGAGCACCTGCTGCACCGTCAAATAGCGGATGGACAGACCCGCTTGCACGCGGGCGCGCAGGTAGCTTGACGACACGGCCAGCCCCGTTGCCTCCAGCATATGGATGCGGAAGTTGCCCGACCGCTCTATGGTGAGCCGGGTTTCCTCCGAAAGAGCGTACCCCGGCCGCGTTGCCGCGATAAGCTCCGCCATGCTGGCGATGGAGCCGCTTTCGCGCCACTTCAGAATGGAGCATACCGCATCCGCGCCCGTGATGAAGAACAGCGCCACGTTTCCCGGATAATGTTCACGAAGCTGGCGCAGCGTGTCGGCCGTGTACGTGACGCCCGGGCGGTCGATCTCTATGCGGCTGACGTCGAAGGCGGGGTTGCCCTGCACCGCCAGGCGGCACATCTCGAAGCGCTGCTCGGCGGGCGTGACGTCGCGCTTGAGTTTGAACGCCGGCTTTCCCGCCGGGATGAACACCACCGCATCCAGATCGAACGCCTCGCGCGCCTGCTCGGCGCATGCCAGGTGCCCGATGTGGATGGGGTCGAACGTGCCGCCCATGATGCCGAGGCGCACCGGGCTGCCGTCGGCCCCAAGGTCGT
>NZ_CAKTYH010000155.1 GCF_934632265.1 uncultured Senegalimassilia sp. | reverse complement strand
GACGAAGGCGCATATGAATCAACAACAGCGAGGCTTCCTTCTTGCTGCCATCTCGATGGGCATATCGTCTGTTCACGTGCGGTAGGCTCCCTGGTTTCCATCCCCCCCGTCCGGCTGGTGCCGCAGCCCTCTTCCTTGCCTAGCCATTCTAAACCCCTACGTCCATATTCGACTAGTTAACAACTGACCATAAGGCGGTGCCAACATAGTTAACTAGTGACGTAGCTGGAGTTTTGCGGAAAACGTATGGTGGTGACCGTTCCGAGACGAGGGGGTCATTATGAACATCAAGAACAAGCCGTTACCAAAGTTCGAGGTTCCGTCGAGCTACGAGAAGTATGCGGAAGGCGGCTACCTGATGGATATGCGCGAGCCCGAGGCCGACAGCTTCGGCAATCGCAAGCCCTCCATCGCCTCGGGTGCCGGCGCCGCAACCGTCGACCCCGCCGCCATCGCGCAGGGCGCGGGCGCAAATGTCGGATACGAGCTTCCCGACGAGCCCACGTTCGCCGATCGCGTGAACGCGGTGGTCATGTGCGTCGGTTCGCAGAACGCGTTGCGCGAGGCGCTGTATAAGACGCTGGCGTTCTGCCAGCAGCCCCATGACTTCACCGAGGTCGAGGATTTCATCGCCCAGACCGACGAGTTCGTGTACAGCCACATCATGCAGACGCCGTTCGCCATGATCCAGATGCTCGTCGATGCCGGCGGCCTTGCGGAAACGCCGCTGGACGCGCAGGGCAACCCCATCGCCGATGAGCGTCTGGCGGGCCTCTCGCCAGACGAGGCCGACGACCTGATCGCAACCTACCGCATCCAGGCCACCGATGCCGGCGCCGAAACCGTGCGCCTGCTGGCGCCCGAGCGCCGCATCGAGGCGCAGCTCTCCCTGCGCCCGCATCGCCGCGACACCTATTTCGCCGTGCTCGATTTCTGCGCGCAGCCGCGCAAGTTCCCGGAAATCGAGGCGCTTTTCGAGAACGCTTCCGGCCTGTCGCAAGACATTGTGGCCGATCATCGCAAGCTCTCGCCCGACTTCTACGTCGACAAGCTGGACAAAGCCGGCGCGCTGGTGTGGCGCGGCGCCTGGGTCGCAACCGACGCAGGCAGGCGCATGCTGCAAGCCCACAAGCGCGAGCAGGCAACCGCGTAATCGCGCCCGCCGGCGAAGCGGAGCATGCCGGTGCGCGAGAAACCCCAGCCCGCTATCGGCTTGCGGCTTACGCGTGAACAGGGGACGGAGGCGTGTTTGCGCTGACGCCTTGGATTCCCTGAGGGCAAACGTGAACACACCTCCGTCCCCTGTTCACCACCCATTCGCATCCCACCCAACAAGCAATATGGCAGCAGGCGAAAACCCGTTGCCTATCGCAATAGACGAGTTAGCAAGGATCAAAAGGAGGAGGAAGCTTTGTCTACGACTATGACACGTCGCTCGTTCATGAAAGCGGCAGCGGTCACCGGCGCGGTCAGCGCGCTGGGGCTGGGCTGTGCGCACAACATGGCGCCGAGCGACAAGGCGTGGGCCGACAACGACGTGCACGAGGTTCGCACGTCCTGCCGCGCCTGCATCGCGAACTGCGGCATCATCGCCACGGTGAGCAACGGCCGCGTCGTCAAGCTGAGGGGCGATTCCATCGACCCGATGTCGAAGGGCCGCGTATGCCCGAAGGGCTTGTCGGGCATCCAGGCGCTGTATCACCCCAACCGCAACAAGTACCCCATGAAGCGCGTGGGCGCAAAGCCCGGCAACCAGTGGGAGCGCATTAGTTGGGATGAGGCGGCGAAAACCGTGGCCCAGCACATGATCGACATGCGCGATAAGACCGGCAAGCACGGCCTTCTGTGCAGCACTGGTGGCGGCGGCAACCCGCAGTTCTTCAGCCCGCCGCGTTTCCGCAACTTCTGGGGCGCGGGCAACGTGTTCGAGCCCGGTTGCGCGCAGTGCTACCTGCCGCGTAGTTATACTATGCCCCTGATCAACGGTCTGAGCGACACCTCCATCGCCGACTCCGGCTGTTCGGAGCTGTACAAGCCGGCTAAGTACGGTGGGCTTGCCGAGGTTTATGTTATGTGGGGCACGGGCCCGGCATGGCATTCGCCTTCCACGTCCGGTCGCTGCGTAGCTGAGTTGCGCGCGAACGGCTGCAAGACCATTGTGGTTGACCCGCGTTTTAACGCTGACGCATCCAAAGCCGATGTGTGGCTGCCCATCAAGCCCGGCACCGACATGGCCATGATGCTCGGCTGGATGCACTACATCATCGAGAACAAGCTCTACGAGAAGATCCCCGGCTACGAGACCTTCTGCGAGCAGTGGACGAACCTGCCGTTCCTCGTCGACCCGCGCGACAACGTCAGCCTGCCGCCGGTCGCCGAGGACATCACCAAGGACGGCCAGCTGCTGCGCGCCTCCGCCGTGTTCGACGACGTGACTGCCGATGACGAGGGCTACGTGTACTTCGACACCGAGAAGGGCGAGGTCGCGAAGGCTTTCGCCCTGGGTCCGGACAACGACGGCTCGTACCACCCGCAGATGTTCGGCACCGTGGACGTGAAGCTCAAGGACGGCTCCACCATCACGTGCAAGACCGCGTTCGAGGCCTATAAGGACCGCTGCGCCGACTTCGACCTGGACACCGTAGCAGAGATCACCGGCTGCAAGAAGGAGAAGATCATCGAGGCCATCGAGCTGTACTGCTCGAGCGCTCACGGCGGCATTTCCCTGGGCGTGGCCACCGACATGTACCCGGGTTCGGCGCAGGCCGCCATCGGCGCCGCGGCGCTGGACTGCATGACCGCGCACCTGTGGCACAGCGGCTGCCCGGCCAACAAGGTGGGCGGCAAGAGCGCGAAGGGGTCTTCTGGCCTCTCATCTGCGGAATCGACCATCTTCCCGCCTGGCATGATGGGCGCTACGAAGTTCGAGTTCCAAACCAACGACGCGGTGCTCGAGCGTTTGGGCTACTGCGAGCACAAGGGTCTGGGCGGCTGGATGCACAGCCACATCCCGACGATTCTATCGGCCGTGCTCACCGGCGAGCCGTACCAGCCCAAGGTGTGGATCGAGCGTTCCGGCAACAAGATGGCCGCGCTGGGCAACTCCAGCTCGTGGGTTGACGCGTTCCCGAAGTTCGACCTTATCGTGCATGCTTACATGTACCCGACCAGTTTCACCACTGAAGCCGCCGACATCGTGTTCCCCACGTGCGAGTGGCTGGAAAACGCGTTTGTCCAGGCTCGACTGAACGTGAACCTGTTGCGCAAGCCGGTGACGAACCTGTTCGAGGCCGCCGATGAGATCATGGTGTGGGGCAAGATCGCCGAGGCAATGAGCGACCCGTCCTCCGACCTGTACGACGAGAACATGGAAGCATGCCTCGATTCCGAGAAAATCGGCAGCCCCATGGTTCCTCCGTATTGGAAAACCATCAACGAGTATTGGGATTGGGTCGCCACCCAAGGAGGCGACCCGAGCGTCACCACCATGGAGCAGGCTATGGAGGCCTTCCCCATGGAATGGGCTTCCGAGGATGAGTACTGGGGAAGCGTTGTATACGACGGGTATAAGGTTGTGGGCTCGGGCGGTGCTGGCGCATCTGCTGCCGCCGCATCGGCCGATGCGGCGCGGACCTATGC
>NZ_CAKTYH010000154.1 GCF_934632265.1 uncultured Senegalimassilia sp. | reverse complement strand
GAAGGTGATGGCGCTGACTTCGGCCGGCGTGTTCGTGGACGCCATGGATGTTTACCTGGCGGGAGGTGTGAAGAGCACGCTGGCCGAAACCGGGTTCGCCACCAACGAGCAGACGGCGGCGTTTTTGTCGGCGGGCTTTCTGGGCCTGTTCATCGGCTCGCTGATCGCCGGCCTCATCGGCGACAAGCTCGGCCGGCGCAAGGCGTTCCAGTTCAACCTGCTGCTGTTCGGCTTCGCGACCATCTTGGGCGCGCTTTCCCCGAACATGACGTTCATGATAGCCATGCGCTTCTTCGTGGGCCTGGGCCTGGGGTCGGAGCTGGTGACCAGCTTCAGCATGATCAACGAGTTCGCGCCCGTCGCGCGCCGCGGCCGCTGGTGCGCCATCGGCTCGACCATCGCCAACTGCGGCTCGCCCATCGGCATGTTCCTGTGCCTGTTCTTCATCACCATTTGGAGCCCGCTTGGGCAGGAGTCGTGGCGTCTGGTGTTCGCGGTCATCGGCGTGGCGGCCATCATCGTGTGCATCGCGCGCCAGGCGATGCCCGAAAGCCCGCGTTGGCTTATCCAGCACGGCCGCTTCGATGAGGCCGAGGCGATCATCTCCCGTATCGAGTGCGAGATGGAAGAAGCCGGCGTTTCGCCCGCTGAACAGGTGGTGTTTGAGAAGGGCGCCATGGATTCCGATGCGCATCTGGCGCGCAACCTGTTCCTGGGCATCGTGGTGGTCATCGGCACGTCGCTGACGCAGTACACCTACACCACGTTCGGCCCGTCCATCCTGAAGAACATCGGCCTGGCCACGCAAACCTCGCTGCTTTCCACCACCATCACCATGCTCGCGGCGCCGCTCGGGGCGCTCATCGGCGCGCTGCTCATCGAGAAGCTCGGCCGCCGCGTCGAGGTTTCCGGCGCGTTCATCTGGGTGGCGGTGTTCGCGTTCGCCTACGCCATGGCGCTCAACGCCGGCTCGACGGCGGTCATCACCGTGCTGGGCTTTTTGATGACCATCGGCTTCTATGTGCTGAACGCGTCGGTGATCAGCGTGTATTTGGGCGAGCTGTTCTCCACCAGGTACCGCTTCCGCGGCGCGGGCATCTCGCAGGGCGCCGGCAAGGCCGTCAACGTGGTCATGCCGTTCGCCGTTACGTGGATCTTGGCGAACCTGCAGCCCAACGTCATCTATTTCGGCATCGTGGCCATCGCGCTGGTGGCGGCCGCGGTCACGCTGGCGATCGGCCCCGAGACGAAGTCGCGCCGCCTGGGGTAGCGGGTTGGCGAGCTGACGGGTTGCTGCCGCGCGTGCGGCGCGGTCGGCTTGCCGGCGGGTTGTGCCGGCGGCTGTATGGGACGAGCCCGGTCCCGCTTCCTTCGGGATGCGGGGCCGGGCTCGTTTTCGTCGGGGTTGGGGAGGTGGCATGCGTTGTGCTTTTGGGGGTCTTGGCCTCGATAGCCTTCCTGATCGCATCTCCAAGCCGTTCTGCACCATATGCGCAGACGGAGGAAGGCGAGGAACCATGGCAAACGCATCGCCGAGGCACACGGCGGGGTTCAAGGCGAGTGCCGTCGAGCTTCACAAGGCGGCGGGGCTCGATGCCGTATACGCCGAGATAGCCAGGGAGCCGGGCTGCGGCGCGGGCTCCCCATCGCATTGGGTGAAGACGGCCGGCGGCGCTTTCCCTCTTCGAGCACATAGAGACCTTCTGCAACAGGCTTCGGATTCACTCGGCGCCGGGTTGGCTCAGCCCGGCGGAGCTCGAGGAGAGGCACGCAGGCGAAGGCGGCATAGAACCTGTCAACGAAAACGGGGCGGATTCGATGCCTCGACGATCCGCTCGACCATTTCCCTCGTGACGAAGGAGCGCGGGTCGATGCGCAGTGCCACACAGAGCTTCAGGAACTCGTCAGCCCGCATCTCGCGCTGCCCGTTGAACACGTCCCAGAGTCGCTTCTTGTCGATACCGATTCGACGACCTAGCTCCGAGGTCGATATACCTTGAATGCGACGCTTGGATTCTATGCGACCTGCAACATCGGCGATTACGCTGCCCCTTCTTCCGCAGATGATCTAAACGTTATGAACTTAGCCGTTTGTGAGTTGAATCGTTTCGGGTGGTTTCAGCTTCTGAAGGGCGACAAAGAAAGCATCCCGCATCGTGCGAGTAGATAATGCCGACTGACTGCAAGTAGGAATAGATCACGGTCGTTCCCACGAACTTCATGCCGCGCTCCTTCAGGTCCTTGGATACCGTGTCGGAAAGAGGGGATGAGGCCAACCCCGACTCATAGACGGTTGCCCCATCCGTCCAACCCCATAGATAGCGATCGAACGAGCCGAATTCTCTCTGCACGTCTCGAAATATCCGGGCATTGTTGACGGCAGCATGTATCTTCAAGCGGTTGCGTATGATGTCCTCATCTTGCAGCAGGGCAGCGATCTTCTTCTGGTCATAGGCGCAGACTGCCTCCAAGTCGAAGTTGTCGAAGGCCCGGCGAAACGCCTCGCGCTTATTCAGCACGCATTCCCAGGAAAGGCCCGCTTGGAAGCACTCCAATATGAGCATCTCCAAAAGGTCGCGATCGTCGTGGGTGGGCACGCCCCATTCGTGGTCGTGATAGGCGATATAGGCGGGGTTCTTCGGGTTGGCCCATGCACAGCGCGTCTTTCCATCCTCCCATCGCCCGCTCATGCAAGGCCTCCGAAGGGTGCGCTTTCAGGCGCCAAGAATGTCTTTTGCGATCCGGGCTCCAAACGGTCCGTTTCCTTCAAGTGCCCGATGAGCAGAGGATAATCGGGGTCATGCAGCCTATAGAGCTCTCGGGGCGTGAAGGGGTCTTTGTTGGCGTAGCAGTACTTGCAACCATTGAGACAGGTGTTCAACGTGCCGAGGTCGCGGCTTTCCATGCAGTGGCATCCTTTCCGAAACCCCTTGTGCTTGAGGCTGCGAAAAGAGAGTCCGTTCGCCCGTCCGAGCATATCGAGCGTCACGCATCCCGATGTGTTGATGCCATAGCGTGCGTAATCCTCCTCAGGCCCGCAGGTCTGGAGGATGAACCCTCGTCGCTGGGCGATACGCCCGATGCCGGAGGCGATGGCCTGCATATCCTGCTCTTGCAAGGGAACGAGCTCTGGAAAGTTCCGCTCATGCTTCTTGTACATCTCGACGAAGCTGAAGATGCAGCGGTCGAAATGGCCCTTCAGGCGATCGGCGATGTATTCGAACGTCTCCAGGTGCCGCTCGATCGTGTAATCCGCGGTGAGCAGGATGGGGTCGTAGCGCCAAGTCATGCGCTGCCGCCCGACGATCCTCGACAAGGCCAGGAACGTCTCGATGCTTTCGTCAATGGAGGGGACTCCGGGCTCCACGTCCTTCCCATAGGCCGTTATGGTGTATCCGAAGTATGTTGGGAACGCGTCTGCTATCTCATGGATGCGGCTGAGAACGGGAGCGTAGTTCTTCGAGCCGAATATGAGGCAATCCACCTTGTCGGGCGTGAGCTCGTAGCGGCGCACCGAGTTGGGGAACAGCGAATTGCGCGAATAGGCGAACCCCTCCTCAAAGCGCTTGAACAGCCAATCCGAATAGTAGTTGACGATGTCCGTCCTTGCGCTGTGAGCGTCAAAGATAGCGCGTCTTAACGCGTGCTTTTGTTTGACCCATGATTGTCGCGAACGTTTTCCGACCTTG
>NZ_CAKTYH010000153.1 GCF_934632265.1 uncultured Senegalimassilia sp. | reverse complement strand
CGACGGCACCGCAAGCGAGAAGCAGCAGCTTTCCCGCTATTACGACCAGCTCAGACAATCCATCCTTGAGAACAGCGGCGGCTACGTGGACGCGCTGCTCGATTCGGCGCAGGCGGCATATTCGGTAAATCTGACCAACGACCGCGTTGAGCAGGTGTTCCTCGAGCCTGACGGAGGTCTTGCCGAGCCAGGCATGCAGCTGCCCTGCTCCTATACCGCTTTTTGCGGCAAGTACGCCGAATCCGTCACCGCATCCACGCTGGAAAGCTACCAGCTCACGGATTCCTCGGAAAAATTGCTCGCACGCTTTAAGAGCGGCGCCAACGAGGTGACCATCGAATTCTGCGAGATAACGCCCGACGGCAAGCCCCAATGGCTGCAAAAAGTCGTGCTCATGTCGCAAGATTCGCAATATCGCTCCGACACCGAAGACGAGGTCCCCGTCGTGCGCGGCATCGTGCTGCTTAAAAACACCTCGGCGTTCCACGAGCAGGAACAAGCAGAGAAACGCCGCCTTGAACAGGCACTGCGCACTGTCGATTCCGAGAGCAAGGCGAAAACCGAGTTCATGAACCGCATGAGCCACGACTTCCGCACACCCATCAACGGGATTTTGGGCATGCTCAGCATCATCGACACAAGCAACCAGGACCCCGTCAAAACCCGGCAATGCCTGGACAAGATCCGGCTTTCGGCGAACCATCTGCTCTACCTGGTCAACGATGTACTCGACATGAACAAGCTGAACTCCGGGCAAGCGGTGTTCGAGCAGGACGAGTTCGACCTTCTGGCGCTGGCCGACGAAGTGGAATCGCTCGTCGATGCCCAGATACTGGAAAGCGACATCTCCCATGAGCGTTATCGCAAAAACGTGCAGCATACCCAGCTCATCGGCAGCGACCTGCGGTTGCGCCAGATCATGCTCAACCTGTTCAGCAACGCCATCAAGTACAACAAGCCCGGTGGACGGGTGGACACCTACATCACCGAGCTTTCCTGCAACGGCGATACGGCGCTGTTCGAGTTCAAGATCGCCGACACCGGCATCGGCATGAGCGAGGAGTTCGTATCCAATCGTCTGTTCACGCCGTTCACGCAGGAGCAGAACGGCGCGCGCACCCGCTACCAGGGCACCGGCTTGGGCATGTCCATCGTGAAAACGCTTATCGACGCCATGGGCGGGACCATCAGCGTGCAAAGCACGCCCGACGTTGGGACGGAGATAACCTTCACGCTGCCGTTCAAGGTAAACGACAGCGTAGAGGCGCGCAGCAAGAACGCAACGCCCGCACCGCAAGCCCCGATCTCCCTTTCGGGCAAGCGCGTGTTGCTGGTCGAGGACAATGACCTGAACATGGAGATCGCCGAATTCTACCTGGACACCGCCGGGGCCGCCGTAATCAAAGCGTGGAACGGCAAGGAAGCAGTCCGGATGTTCGCCAACTCGAAGCCGGGCGCGATTTCGTTGATCCTGATGGATTTGATGATGCCCGTCATGGACGGTTACGAGGCCACCCGCGCCATACGCGCGCTCGACCGCCCCGACGCGTCGACCGTGCCCATCATCGCCATGACGGCCAACGCCTTCGACGAGGATCGCAAGAAGTCGAAGGCCGCGGGAATGAACGCGCATCTGGCGAAACCGCTTGACATGCAGGCGCTGCTCTCCGCAGCCGGGCGTTTCTGCAGATAGGCCGCTGGCGCACGCAAACCCGCATCCGACACGTGGGGCCCGACTCGTTTTGATATGTGATGCCAACGGGGAAGACGCAGACCCCGGAAGCGGCGCCGCCCTACCTCGCAAGCACGCTCTGCCAGTCGATGGGCTGCTCGCCCGCTTCCTCCAATATACGATTGACCTGGGAATACGGATGCGACCCCATGAACGCGGGCAGTGCAGCCGTAGCGCGGTTGGCCGAAAGCGGCGAAGGATGCGTGCTCCTGAGCACATGCTTGTTGGCAAGCGACGGCGCCGCAGGGCTTGCCTCCACGGCCTTCCAGGCCCCGTCAACCAGGTCGATGGCATGCTTGCCCCAGGTAAGGAACACCACGGGCTGCGGCACCTCCAGGCAGCGGCGCACCACGTGGTCGGTGAGCACCCGCCAGCCAAGCTTGGCATGCGACGCCGCCGCATGCTCGCGCACCGTGAGCGTGGTGTTGAGCAGCAGCACGCCCTGCGCAGCCCACGAGGTCAAATCCCCGCGCTCGGGCACGGGGCATCCCAGGTCGGCGGCCATCTCCTTGTACATGTTGCGAAGGCTGGGGGGCAGCTTGCAGCCGGCCGGCACGGAAAACGACAGCCCCATGGCCTGCCCCGGCCCGTGATACGGGTCCTGCCCCAAGATGACCACCCGCACGTCCTCAGGCGCGGTGAATGCGAGCGCGTTGAGGATATCGTCCTGCGGAGGGTAGATGGTCTGCGTATCTCGCATGGCCTCCACCTGCGACAACAGCTCCTGCGTGGTTTCGCGCACCTGCGCAGGCGCGGCGTCAAGCCACGCGTCCACGTTCTCGTTCAAGCCCATGGGGCCTCCTTCTTATAGAGGGAAATGCCGGCGTGCGGCGCTTTCGCGAAACCACCGCAAGGGAACGCGCAAGCGCGATCAGCGTCTAGGCTGCGCCGCGGTCCCTGGCCGCCGGGAAGCCGGCACACCGCAAGCCAAACGCTTTCACATCCGCGATTCCGAAGTTTGTTCGTACTTGGCAACGATAGCCGATATTGCCCGGCGTATCCCGCCCACCTCGCTTCGTCATTCGATTATCATCTATCGAACGTTTTACCGACGGCCGTCGGGCGCGGGCAGCGCTCGACGGCCGAACCACGTCAAGGAGATCGAATGGGTTTGGGGATCGCGAAACACGAGCTGAAGATGCTGGCGCTGCTGCTGTCGGGCGCGTTCCTGACCGTGCTCAACGCCACGCTGCTCACGCCGGCGCTGCCGGCCATCATGGGCGACCTTGCCATCGAGGCCACCACAGCCCAATGGCTGACCTCGGGATATACGCTCACTGAGGCCGTGGTCATCCCGCTTGCGGCCTACCTGATGGGCCGTTTCACCACGCGTCGCCTGTTCATCGGGGGCATGGCGCTGTTCGGTGGCGGAAGCCTGCTAGCGGCGCTGGCGCCCGCCTTCCCCGCGCTGCTTGCCGGCCGCGTCATGCAGGCGTTCGCCACCGGATTCATCATGCCCATGGTGTTCAGCGTCGTGCTGCTGGTCATCCCGCGCGAGCGGCGCGGCTCGGCCATCGGCGTGGTCAGCCTTATCGTGGGGTTCGCGCCCACCATCGGCCCATCGCTTTCCGGCGTGCTCGTGGACACGGCGGGCTGGCGCGCCATCTTCGCCATCGTCACCGCCCTTTCGGCCGCCATCATCGTCTTCGCCGTGAAGGACCTGCAGCCTTACGGAAGCCTGAGCCGCTCCAAATTCGATGCGCCCTCCGTGGCGCTATCAACGTTCGGCCTGGTCGGGCTGCTGTACGGGCTTTCGTCCTTCAGCTCCTCGGACAACCTTGCTGCCACGGCGGCGCTGACCGCGGCGGGCCTGGTGCTCGTGGGCGCCTATGCCTGGCGGCAGCTGCACCTTGACGAGCCCATGCTGCGCCTGGACATCCTGAAGGTGCCGCAGTACCGCATCACGATCATCATCGTCGCGCTGATCCAAACCGGCCTGATCGGCCTTCAAACCATCATGCCCCTCTACATCCAGGGAACGCTC
>NZ_CAKTYH010000152.1 GCF_934632265.1 uncultured Senegalimassilia sp. | reverse complement strand
CGCTTGGCCTCGGCCCGCTCCTCGGCGAGCTGCTTGGCCTCCTCGGCCGGAAGCTCGCCCGCGCGCTCCTTGATCTCGGGGGACAGGTTCTGGCGAACCTTCTCCACGTCGGACTCAGCCAGCATGCTGGCATGGCTTTTTGCGGTGATCTTCATTTCATGGAGCTTATCGAGCATGTCCTTGCTGGACATGTTGAACTCCTTCGCCAACTCATGTACTCGCATGCTGGCCATATACCACTCCTCTACATTTCCCTCGCATCGCGCGCGTGCGCGGCGATATCGGCGGCGATCCGGTCGTAATCATCGCTGCCGAGCGTCGCCTTAAGCGCTCGGTCGAGCTTGTTCCTCTTGCACGCGGCTGCGAAGCATTCCGCGGAGCACACATAGGCGCCCCTGCCCGATGCGCGGCCCGTGGCATCGAACGCAACGGCCCCCTCAGGGGTGCGTACGATGCGCAGCAGGCCCGTTTTATCGGCCTGCGCGCCGCAGGCGATGCAGCTGCGCTGTCGTTTGCCCGTGTTGGTTGCCGTTGCCATAAATGACGCCTATTCCTCGTCCAGGCCGTCGTGGATGCCGCAGAAGCAGCTGTCGGGACGGGCATGGTTGCGGCAGCGGACGCCGTTTTCGTCAACGTAGGCGCACAGCTCTTCCTCGTCCTCGAGGTCATCCTCGTCGATGAGCATGTTCTCGGTCTTCGGAAGCGGGGCGCCGGTGAAGCTGGCGGACTTGATGTCGATGTGCCAACCGGTCAGACGCGCGGCCAGGCGGGCGTTCTGGCCCTCCTTGCCGATGGCCAGCGACAGCTGGTCGTCGGGCACGATGACGGTTGCGTAGTTGTTCTCCTCGTCGACCAGGACGCGATCGACCTTGGCCGGGGAAAGGGCGTTCGCCACGTAGCGAGCCGGGTCCTCGTCCCACTGGATGACGTCGACGCGCTCGTTGCGCAGCTCCTCGACCACCATGCGCACGCGGCTGCCCTTGGGGCCGACGCAGGCGCCAACGGGATCGAGGTTGTGCTCGCGGGAGGTGACGGCAACCTTGGAACGGGCGCCGGGCTCGCGGGCGATGGACTTGATCTCGACCAGGCCGTCGTAGATCTCGGGAACCTCGATCTCGAACAGGCGGCGGATAAGGTCGGGGTGCGTGCGGGACACGACGATGGCCGGACGGGCCTGCTCGCCGCGCATGCGCGGGGCGTCCGAACCGGGATCGCGGACCTCGATGATAAGCACCTTCAGGCGCTGGTTGTGACGATAGTGCTCGCCTGCGGGGCGCTCGTTGCGCTCGCCGGGGTAGCGCTTCACGTCGTAATGCGGAAGCTCGGCCTCGACGCCGTCGCGGATCTTGATGATGGTGAAATCGGGCGTGCCCTGCAGCACGGTGCCGGTGACCAGGTCGCCGACGCGACCGGCGAACTCCTCGTAGATGGACTGGCGGCCGGCCTCGCGGACGATGGAGCTGATGACGCTCTTGGCGTTCTGCGCAGCGATACGGCTGACATCGGCCGGGGTGACGTCGCGCTCCTCGAACTCGGAGTACTCGCCGGTCTCCTCGTCGGGCTCGCCGACCGGGACCAGCTCGTAGACGTAGATCTTGCCCGTCTGGCGGTCGATGGTCACTCGAGCGTCCCACTCGAGGTCGAGGATATGCTGATAGCTTTTGGCCAGGGAGGCTTCCAAGCGGTCGATCAGATAGAACTCGTCGATCTTGCGCTCATGGGCCAAGGCCTGCAAAGCCTCGATCAACTCAGAACTTGCCACGTTTTAGCTTCCTTTCTCCAAACAGCTCGGCTAGGAGCTGAAATCCACGATGCCCTTCAGGTGGGCGCGTTTCATCTGATCGATCGGCAGGACGGCCTGCTGGCCGTCGACGTCCATGACGACGTTGCCGTCATCGGCCGAAACGATCGTGCCGGTGAAGTTGCTGCGCCCGTCGATGGGATGGGCGAGCTTCACCACGGCCTGCTGACCGGCGTAACGCGCGAAATGCTGCTCCGTGCGCAACGGTCGGTCGATGCCCGGCGAGGACACCTCAAGGGTGTAGGCTCCGGGGAACGGGTCGAGCGCATCCATGATGTCGTTGATCCATGCCTGCGCTTTCGCCAGCTCATCGAAGCTCACGCCCTCGGGCGTGTCTATGAACACGCGAATAGTAGGCGCCTTCTTGGCGCCTACGACCTGCACGGTCACGATCTCAACGCCTTCGGACGCCGCACGGGGCTCCAGCGCGTCAAGCAGCTCGGTTTCCTTCTTGCTGAGCACGCTCATAAGCTCCTTTCTGTGCCCTAACATACAAAAAAGCGGGTAAAAACCCACTTTCCGTCTGCGAAAGTATGGTGCGCGCCGTCGCGCGCTTGCTGCAATGCAAAACTTTTATACCATACGGCAGATTGATTTTCCAGAGCCGCCGAGCGCAGACGCAAGTTCACCATAAAACGCAATATGCGCCCATGCGAAACGAGTGGACCACGCTATATGGTTGCGCAGACATCGGCCAGGCAAAACGTTGCAGCGCCAGAGCATTCCCCGTTGCGCAGATCTTCGCAGGAAATCGGCGACACGGACGAGAAGGCAACGGAGCCGAAGCCGGCTGCCAAGCACAGCTCCTCGAACTCGGAAAACGAAAGAGCTCGCGAAAAAACATCGACCGGACCCGATCCACCGGCTATGGACTTACGCGCGTTCATCGCAGAATCCGTACCGTCGGAATCCGCGAGAGCCGTACCCGCACTGAGCACGTCCAAATCATTCCCGACGACCGCACGCTGCTCTTGCACACCCGAGCCGTTGTCGAGGAACACGCCTTGCGCAACCCACAGCCTTCCTCCGGGCACCAACACACGGGCAAATTCGTCAAGCGTGGCGGGTAAAGACCACGCAAGGTTCAGGACGCTGTTGACATACACCAAATCAAACGCGGCATCGTCGATCCGGGCTGCGGAAAGGTTTTCAGGAATGGCTTGCGAAAATCGCAGGTGATGTTCCCACAAAGAACCCGCCCGATGATTCTTCGGCGCTGCAGCGCATGCAGCTGCGATGTTGCCGGCATCGGGGTCCACGCCGACGACGAACCCCGAAGGGCCCACAGCATCAGCCAAGGCGAACGCGCCCTTGCCCTTGCGGCAACAGATATCGAGGACCCGCTTGCCCTCGATATCGCAGGGAATGCTCATAGCGCAACGACCTTGGAACCCGGCAGCAGGCGCAAGCGAAGCATAATAAGACAATGCAGGCTCTGAGGATTCAGCAAACCGCTCATTCATAGCAACTCTCCCCGACTACAAAGATTCCAACCAAAACAAGAATTACCGAGTATGAACTCGTTTTCATTTAGGGCTACATAATATTGCATACATCGAATCATGGCCAAGAAATCGCGAAATTGCGGCCTTTTGACCCGAATCACACGCCATTGAGCAACAGCTCAATGTCAAGTCTTTTAAATGCTGCTAATGTAGTAGCAATGGGCTACGATCGCCATCGATTTGGACACTTCTTTTCGAGTGTCCCATATAACAACATCCGCCGATTCATATTTACCACATATCTTCCCCACCTCCCTTACTCATGCTCATCTGGGATTATATTCCGCATGCATCGATTGCTATGCATCGCATCTATGATTTGGCTCAGGTATCTCTAGATTTCATGCATTAGACCAATGCATTGAAAGTGCGTAAATTGGGTGGCGTCAAAGGGATTCGGTTGAAGGAACCGAATCCAATTTCCCAAAGGAGGATTTGATGAGCAAATTGTCCAAGGAGCAGTTCGAGGCCTACCTCGAGCAGATCAAGAACCTGGCCGAGGGCCCGTTCGAGGA
>NZ_CAKTYH010000151.1 GCF_934632265.1 uncultured Senegalimassilia sp. | reverse complement strand
GCCCGCCGCCCCGAACTTGATGCACTTGACCAGACCCCAGCCGAACATGATGGGGATGGCCAGGAAGAACGTGAACTCCGCTGCAGCGGTCCTGCTGCAGCCGCACAGCATGCCGCCGATGATGGTGGCGCCCGAACGGGAGGTGCCGGGGATGATGGCGAGCACCTGGAAGCAGCCGATCTTCAGGGCCGTCTTCCAATCGATGTCGTCGACGTCGGCGATGCGGAAGATGCTGCGCTCTGCGGCGGCGTCAAGGTCGGCCGCGCAGGCATGCGCAGGCGCGGTGTGTGCCGGAGCCTCCACGCGCGCATGGCGGCCGCGCACGGCCGAAGGCTGCTCGGCACGGGCGCGCGCCTGGTTTTGCACGGCGGCGCGGGCGCGGCGCATACGCTGGCGGTTGCGGCGTTCCATGACGATGAACACCACGCCGTACAGGACGAGCATGGCGGCAACGGTGACCTTGTTGTAGAAGTGGGCGTTCACCCAGTCGTCGAGCAGGATGCCCACGATGGCGGCCGGGATGCACCCGATGGCCACCATCCCCCACAAACGCCAGGTCGCACGCTTCTCATCGGCGCTTTTGCGCGGGCTGAGCGGATTGAGCTTATGGAAGTACAGCGTGAGCACGGCCAGGATGGCACCGATCTGGATAACCACCAAAAACAGCGCAAGGAACTCGGCGGACACCTGCAGCTGCACGAAATCGTCGACGAGGATCATATGGCCCGTCGAGGAGATGGGCAGCCACTCGGTGACGCCCTCGACGACGCCGATCAATAGGGACTTCAACGCTTCGATGATCATGTTCCGCCTTTCGGTGAGCCGTACACGCGCAGACGCAGGCCGGAAGAGCCTGCGATTCCGCACGGATTCGAAATTGTAGAAGGCGGCGAAGCGCCGTGCGCGCGGCAAGGCGCGCAGGCCCCGATAAACCAGAGCGGGCGCACGATTTCTTTACCTGCATTTGATGTTGCGAGGGCGAAACGCAGGCCATAACGTGGACCTTGCATAGCGTTGTGTTGAAGAAACGCAGCCGACAAGTATGGATTAGCGCAGCTTAATGTACAATCGCCGATACGAAAAAACGCAGAGAAGAGTGCAGCCGCAAGCGCGGCCGGGCAGCGTGATACAACCGAAGAAGGAGCCTCTAGTGAGCACCGCATCGTCCAGTTCCACCAACCAGAAAGTCGTCGTGTTCGACTTCGGCGCGCAGTACGGGCAGCTGATCGCCCGCCGCGTGCGCGATTTGAACGTGTACTCGGAAATCGTCCCGTGCGACATCACCGCCGACGAGGTGCGCGAGATGGCGCCGGCCGCCATCATCCTCTCCGGCGGCCCGGCATCCGTCAACGCCGAGGACGCTCCGCGCGTCGACCCCGCCATCTACGAGCTGGGCGTGCCGATCCTGGGTTTCTGCTACGGCCATCAGGTCACTTCCGTCACCCTGGGCGGCAGCGTGTACCACCCCGAGGTGGGCGAATACGGCCCCGCCACGCTGCACGTCTCCGGCGGCCAGCTGTTCGCGGGCACGCCCGCCGATCAGACCGTGTGGATGAGCCACTTCGATGCCGTCAAGGACATCCCCGAGGGCTTCACCGTGGTCGCCTCCACCGACGTGTGCCCCGTCGCCGCCATGGAGTGCCCCGAGCGCAAGATCTACACCACGCAGTTCCATCCCGAGGTCAAGCACACCGAGTTCGGCAACCAGATGCTGAAGAACTTCCTGTTCGAAATCTGCGGGCTTGAGCCGAACTGGACCATGGACAACCTGGTGGACACCCTGACCGCCGATTTCCGCGAGAAGGTCGGCTCCGACCGCGTCATCCTGGCCCTTTCGGGCGGCGTCGACTCCTCCGTGGTGGCGGCGCTTGGCGCTCGCGCCGTCGGCAAGCAGATGACCTGCGTGTTCGTCAACCATGGCCTGCTGCGCAAGGGTGAGCCCGAGCAGGTCGAGGACGTGTTCACCAAGCAGTTCGACGTCGACTTCATCCACGTTCACGCCGAGGAGCGCTATGCAAAGCTGCTTGACGGCGTCACCGACCCCGAGCAGAAGCGCCGCATCATCGGCACGCAGTTCTGGGAGGAGTTCTTCGCCGTGGCCCAGCAGCTCGACGGCGTGAAGTACCTGGCCCAGGGCACCATCTACCCCGACATCATCGAGTCCGGCGCGCGCAAGACGGGCGGCAAGGCGGCAACCATCAAGAGCCACCACAACCTCATCCCGTTCCCCGAGGGCGTGCACTTCGACCTGATCGAGCCGCTCGACCACTTCTTCAAGGACGAGGTCCGCGCGCTCGGCACGGCGCTGGGACTGCCCGACCACATCGTGCATCGCCAGCCCTTCCCCGGCCCGGGTCTTGCCATCCGCATCATCGGCGCGGTTTCGCCCGAGAAGCTTGAGATCCTGAAGAACGCCGACGCCATCGTGCGCGAGGAGCTTGACGCGTACAACCAGCGCCTGTTCGAGGAGACCGGCGAGCGCAACAGCGAGCACAGCTGCTGGCAGTACTTCGCCGTGCTGCCCGACATCAAGTCGGTGGGCGTCATGGGCGACGAGCGCACCTACCAGCGCCCCATCATCCTGCGCGCCGTGGAAAGCTCCGACGCCATGACCGCCGACTGGGCGAAGCTGCCCTACGAGCTGCTGGCGAAGATCTCCAGCCGCATCGTGGCCGAGGTGCCGGGCGCCAACCGCGTGTGCTACGACATCACCCCCAAGCCCCCCGCGACGATTGAGTGGGAGTAGGCTGATAGGGTTCTGACCTGCACTTTTGAGTGCCACACTGTGCCGCTGAGTTTCGTTTCGTACGAGAGTCATGGCAAAGCCGCCAGCGACGGCGGTGAGTAAAAGCGATAATCTGGCCTCCGTTTCCGCGTCGGGACGGGGGCTATTTCTTTGCCTTTTTACTCCCTTTTACCTGCGATTTCGCTATTTACTCCCCCGTGTTTCAAGACGGCAAAGTACGGGGCGGTATTCGGAGGAATGGGAGTAAGATTTTATTCCAAGTGAGTGGACGCGCGATTTTTGTCCCCGAGAACGAAAAGGGGCCGTTTTAGGTCCTTTGAAACTCAAATCGAACTCAATAGGCTTTTCGGCGGTCTCCGCATGGCGTTTCCCCAGGTCGTTAATGGGGAGTAAAGAATCTCGCCGCCTCAATGAAAACGGGAGTAACCAAGGGAAATGCCGCGGTGTGCTGCCGTGTGCCGCCATGTAAGCCACCGCGTCATTTACTCCCCATTTACGCTTGAAATGCCTTGGCATGCAATGGAGAGTAAAAACTCAGCATACGCAGGGGCGAGCAGCGCTCACCGCTAGCCTGGCGTCCTGGTTCGATTGCGTTGATTGCGAAAATGCGGGGAGCCGCTACAGCGAGGCTTTCCAGTCCTCGTACTCTGCGGCGTCGATCTCGCCGTTCTCGAGCTGCGCGCGCTTCTCTGCCCACAGCTCGATCGCCATCGCGGCTTTGGGTGCGTGCGGAGCCTTGGGGTTCAGGGAGAGCCCCGATCCGTCGGCTGCGGGCACGATGCCGAAGGAGTCCTCTAACCGCACGAGCAGCGACATGAGGTCGCCCGCGTTCTCGACGCCGTAATCCTTGAGGGCGTTGACGGACACGCCTAGCGCTGCGGCGATGGATTCGAGCAGTTCGGGCTTCACGGCGCGGATGCCGCTCTCGTAGTGGCGCACGGCCCCCTCCGTCAGACCGACCGCCTCGGCGAGCTGCGCCTGTGTCATGCCGCGCGACTTGCGGTACCGCCTTATGTTCTCGCCTACGGACATGCGCCCTCCTCCTGGAATTACGTACCAGCACATCTTATCAGCGTACGCAAATGTACGCAATTCTATTGACAGTACAGATATGTACGTTTACTCTG
>NZ_CAKTYH010000150.1 GCF_934632265.1 uncultured Senegalimassilia sp. | reverse complement strand
CAAAGGGCCAATGCGCCCATCGTCCCCAGACGAAACGCCTGAGAGCGCACCGAAGGCGCGGGGCCGGCGCTTACCGCGTCGGCCCCTTCGCTTCCAGCGATGTTCATAGGTTCATGCTGGGTCAAACCGTTTACTCCTCGGTGAAGCCGATGGCGTCGAGGGCGTCGCCGCAACGCTGGCACACGTCGGCGTGGTTGGCGTTTCCGCCAAGCTCGCGATAGTTCCAGCAACGCGGGCACTTCTCGCCTTCAGCAGGCTTTACCTCGCACGCAAGCTCCTCGCCGGCAGCGAACGTCACGCCGGAGACGATGAACAGCTCCTCGAACACGGAGGCGTCGAAAGCGGAAAGCGCGTCAAGGGTTGCCTGCGGCGCGGTGACCGCAACGGTGGCCTCCTGGCTCTTGTTGATGACCTTGGCACCGCGGGCATCCTCAAGCGCCTTGGTGACGACGTCGCGCACCTCAAGGGCGCCGCCGAACGCGGCCAACACGTTATCCTCGGCCTGCTTGCCGGGAAGCGCGGGCACGAAGTCGCAGCGATGCGGCCAACCGGCCAGCTGCACGTTGCCCACGCGGCCCTCGCGGTTGCGCATGGCCTCGGGGTAGCACTCCCACACCTCATCGGCCGTGAACGACAGGATGGGCGAAAGCACGCGCACGAGCACTTCCAGGATGTTGAACAGCACCGTCTGCACGGCACGGCGGCGCGGGCTGTCGGGCGACTCGGAGTACAGGCGGTCCTTCGTGACGTCCATGTACACGCTGGACAGATCGTTGACGAAGTCGTACACCGCACGGTAGACGCCGTTGAACTTGAAGCTGTCGTAAGCCTGCTCGACGTCTGCGAGCAGCTGGGCGGTCTTGGCCATCATGTACTGATCGATGGGCTCAAGCTCGTCCCAGTTGGAAACCGCGTTCGCCTGGTCGTCGAAATCGGACAGGTTGCCCAGCAGGAAGCGGAACGTGTTGCGGAAACGACGGTATGCATCGGAAACCTGCTTCAGGATGTTGTCCGAGATGGACACATCCTGCGCATAGTCGGCGGATGCGACCCACAGGCGCAGCACATCGGCGCCCCACTTGCTGGTGACGTCCGCCGGATCCACGCCGTTGCCCAGGGACTTGGACATCTTGCGGCCCTGCTCGTCGACGGTGAAGCCGCACGACAGGATGTTCTTGTACGGTGCGCAGCCGTATGCGCCCACGCTGGTGAGCAGGCTGGACTGGAACCAACCGCGATGCTGGTCGGAGCCTTCCAGATACATATCGGCCGGGAACGTCAGGCCCTCGTCGGCGCGGTGCTTGAGCACGCTGGTGTGGGTGACGCCGGATTCCCACCACACGTCGAGGATGTCTTTCTCAGGGACAAGCTCGGTGCAGCCGCACTTCTCGCAGTGCGTGCCGTGGGGCAGGTACTCGCTAGGCTGCTTGGTAAACCACGCATCGGCGCCCTCTTCATAGAACAGCTTGATGACGGCGTCGAAGGTGGCCTCGTTGGCCACGGTTTCGCCGCACTTCGCGCACTTGAACACGGGGATGGGCACGCCCCAGCTGCGCTGACGCGAGATGCACCAGTCGGGACGGTCGGAGACCATGGAGCCGATGCGGTTGACGGCCCAGCCGGGATAGAACGTCACATCGCGCTCGATAGCGTCCATGGCCTTGCCGCGCAGGCCGTTCTCCTCCATGGAGACGAACCACTGGTCGGTGGCACGGAAGATGACGGGCTCATGGCAGCGCCAGCAATGAGGGTAGCTGTGGTTGATCTTGCGTGCGGCCACGAGCGTGCCCTGCTCGCGCAGCCAATCGATGATGACGGGGTTGGCGTCGTCGGTATCAAGGCCGGCGAACGGGCCTGCGTCCTCGGTGAGCACGCCGTTGTCGTCGACGGGCATGAGAATGGGGATATCGAACTGAAGGCCCACCAGGTAGTCGTCCTGGCCGTGGCCCGGAGCGGTGTGGACGCAGCCGGTACCGGAGTCGAGCGTGACGTGGTCGCCGTAGATAATCTTGCCCTTGAGGTCCTGACGGATGGGGCAGGTATAGGTAAGGCCGCACAGCTCGGTGCCCTTGAGCGTGACAGGTTCGCCGTCCTGGCCGCACACCAGGGAGTAGTCCTCCCAGCCGGCGATCTCGGCGACTTCCTCGACGAGCTCCTTGGCGAAGATGACGTTGCAGCCCTCGACCTGGACCATGACGTACTCGGCATCGGGCATCAGGCACACGGCGGCATTTGCCGGAAGGGTCCACGGCGTGGTGGTCCAAATGAGCACATACGCATCGCCGGTGGCGCCTGCCGCCTCGAAGATGCCGGGCATGGCGTCAAGCTTGAACTTCACGTACACGGACGGGGAAACCTCGTCGGAATATTCGATTTCGGCCTCAGCCAAGGCCGTGTGGCACTTCTTGCACCAGTGGATGGGCTTGCGGCCGCGATACACCTGGCCCTTGAGGTACATGTCGCGGAAGATCTCGACGTTGCCGGCCTCGAAGTTCGGGATATAGGTGAGGTACGGATGATCCCAGTCGGCGTTGACGCCAAGGCGCTTGAAACCGTCGCGCTGGATGCCGACGTACTTGGTTGCCCATTCGCGGCACAGACGGCGCAGCTCGGGCTGGGGCGTTTCCTTCATCTTATCGGGGCCCAAGGTGACCTCGACCATATGCTCGATAGGCTGGCCGTGGCAGTCCCAACCCGGCACGTACGGGGTGAAATAGCCGCGCTGGGCATGGCTTTTGTTCACGAAGTCCTTCAGCACCTTGTTGAAGGCGTGGCCGATGTGGATGGGGCCGTTGGCGTAAGGCGGGCCATCATGCAGGACGAAGGGCTTACCGTCCTTGTTCTTCTCGAGAACCTGTTCGTAGATGTGCTCCTGCTCCCACTTCTCAAGCCTTTTCGGCTCGGATGCCGGCAGGTTGCCTCGCATCGGGAAATCCGTCTGCGGGAGATTCATGGTGTTCTTGTACGTGTTCGCCACGAGATCGCGCCTTCCTTTGCCTAACTATGCCCAGACGGTGCATGCCGTCCTTGCTTATAAACCCGATTAGTATATAGGAAACCGGTGGCAACGAAACGCACGCAGGCCACATTCCGAAAAAGCACTCAGAGAAAACGCGGTACCGTTCGTTGCAGTAGCGCAGCGATATGATTTCGGAGGGTTATACTGATATGGTCGAACAGGACGAACGCATGGAGTTGCGCAGCAAGCCGCCCGCTACCTCCGGTCAGCGCGATATCGCGCCCCATGTATGCATAAGCTGCTAGGAAAGGCATGATCATGAACCGAAGCTTCGAGATAGTGACCGACTCTTGCTGCAACCTTACCGAGGAAACCATCGACCGCTACGAGCTGCACGTGCTGCCGCTCACGTTCATGGCCGATGGAGATGACACGGTATACCGCAGCTATCTCAAAGGCGAGAAGACCGATCTTTCGCAGTTTTACACCATGATGCGCGAGGGGAAGGTGTTCCGCACCTCGCTTCCCAACCTGGCCGATACCGAGAAGCTGTTCCGCAGCTTGCTCGATCAAGGCAGGGACATCCTGTACCTGGGCTTTTCCAGCGGCCTGTCGGGCACCTACGAGTCCACCGAGCTTTTAGCCAAGCAATTGCGCGAGGAATACCCGCAGCGAAAGCTGTTCACGGTCGACACGCTGGCGGCATCGGGCGGCCAGGGCCTTTTGGTGTGGCATGCATGCCAGCACGCCGAGCAGGGCGAGAGCATCGAGCAGGTGCGCGATTGGACCGAGGCGAACAAGCTGCACCTGGCGCATTGGTTCACCGTAGACGACCTCATGTTCCTGTGGCGCGGCGGCCGCGTCTCCAAGACAAGCGCATGGGCTGGAACGCTGCTCAACATCAAGCCGGTCATGCACGTTGACGA
>NZ_CAKTYH010000149.1 GCF_934632265.1 uncultured Senegalimassilia sp. | reverse complement strand
CAAAGACTCCGCGTACGTTGGCCAGACCACAAGCATCGCAACACGAATGAGCCAGCACGGTGCCAACGAGGAAAAACGAGACTTTGACACATTCAACGTTATCTACAACGAGGAATTCAACGGCTCGGTTATCACCGACTACGAGCACCGTCTTATCGGCTATATGCATGCGGATGGCCGATACAAGCTCACTAACAAAAACGAAGGAATGACGGACTCGAACTACTTCAGCAAGGGCGCTTACTCCGCTATGTTCGAGGACCTGTGGGAAGAGTTGCGGGCCCTCGAGCTGGCCGACCACACCATCGCCGATATCGAGGAATCCGAGGTCTTTAAGTACTCGCCCTTCAAGGGGCTTAACGCCGACCAGCGCGTCGCCCTCGACAAGATCATGGCCGCCGTCAGGAACGGCATAGACAAAGCCGAGCCGATAGTCGTCGAAGGGATGCCTGGCACGGGAAAGACCGTTCTCGCCATATATCTGCTTAAGATGCTGCGCGACGACCCTCGCTGCAAGGACATGAACATACGCATCATCGAGCCAGTGACCTCGCTGCGAAAGACGCTCCAAAGGTCTCTGGCGAACGTGAGCGGGTTCAAGAAGTCCGACGTCATCGGACCGAGCGACCTCGTGAAGCCCGCGATGGGCTACGAACCCGGCAAGGGCAAATGCTTCGACATCGTTCTTGTCGACGAGGCGCATAAGCTGAAGAGGCGTGTCGCCCTGGGTCCTTCGATCGGCAATTACGACAAAGTGAACGAGAAGCTGGGGCTCCCTGGGGATGCCACTCAGATGGACTGGGTCATCAATCAGACAAAACTCCCGATTTTCTTCTATGATCCGCTCCAGAGCATCGGCCCATCTTGCGTTCGCAGAGACGCGATGAGGGCCGCCCTCGGCGGGGCTGTGGAGCGCCCCATCAAGCTCGAAAGCCAGATGCGTGTCAAGGGCGGGGACGCCTATCTTCGCTATGTTCGCGATATCCTTGATGGGTGCTGCGAAGGGTTCCAGGAGTTCGAGGGTTACGATTTTGAACTGCATGAGGACTTCGGCGACTTCGTGGACTGCTTTGAGCGAGATTATCGGGACCACAACCTGAGCAGACTGGTAGCGGGCTACGCCTGGGAGTGGAAGACGAAGCCCGGGAGAAAGTTGAAGGAGGGGGAGGTCCCGTCCGATTGCGACATCGAGATTGACAGCGTGCGCTTAAGGTGGAACTGCACCAACGAGAACTGGGTGGGTCTCGGCGTGGAGGACCCTCGTGTTGCTCGTGAGGTTGGTTGCATCCATTCGATTCAAGGCTACGATCTCAGCTATGCCTATGTGATTATCGGTCGTGATTTGCTCTTCAATGGAGAAGAGGGAAAGCCTGAATCGAACAAGGAGGGCTACTTCGACAGCAACGGCAAGGTAAAATCCTCGAAGGAAGAGCTCGATCGCTACATCAAGAACATCTACTACGTATTGCTCACGAGGGGGATTCTTGGAACCCATGTGTATATCGAGGACCCGACATTAAGGGGGTACTTCGCTCAGTACTTCCAGCGATCCGTCTAAGCTTGGATAAGAGAAGTTGGGCCAGGTGGGGGTGCGGTCGAGTTCGGCTTGCGCTTTGTGGACGATTGGGCTTTTGCGCGTGTGCAAGATCTTTTCGCGTTCGCTTCTCTAATTGGACCGCGCTTCGCCCTTCCCTTTACGCAGCGCATCCTTGGGGTCGACGTTGCGCAGTAGGGTGGGGTCCTCGAACAGGCGGGTGCAGATCATGTCCGCGCGGTTCATTTCGCCGCCGTCTTCTCCGATGACGTTTTTGTAGAACCGCATCAGGAACGAGTCATCGGGGAAGATCTTCGCTGCCGCGTTGCGGTACTGCGCGCGCACCAGCGCGTCGCGGAAGTAGCGCGCGTGCTTGGCGAAGGGGTCGTTCGCCACCTGAAATCCTAGGCTGTTCAGGTACAACTCCGAGAACACGGCGATGGTGCGGGTGTTCCCCTCGTAAAAAGGATGGATTTGCCAGAGGAATGCGATGGTGTGGCAGAAGCGCTGCAGCTCTTCGTCCGTGAACGTCGTGTATGCCGCGGCGGCCTCGTTCGCGAACGCGCCGCGAAGGGACATCTTGTAGGTCAGCGGGTCGGCGTACAGCACGCTGTTGCCGTTGAGGATCTCCTCTTGCTTGATCAGGCGCTCGCTTTTGAACTGGCCGGGGCGGTATACCGCGGGATCGAGGTCCTGGAACAGATACGCGTGGATGGTGGTGAGCATGTCGGGCGAAAGGAAGAAGGCGCCGCGCGTGAGCAGCTCGGCGATGCGCTGGCTTACCAGGTCGGCCTCTTTGGTTTCGCTGCTAGCCTCAGCGTTGGCGTATCGTTCGCGAACAAGTTCGCCGACCTCGTCGAGCCCCTTCTCGCCGCGGATGTAGGCATGAGCTTGGTCGCGCAGGTAGTCGGACACCTTCAGGCCGTCGACGTCCTGCAAGCCGATGGCGACGGCCCAATAGTGCCTGCGCCGCTCTTCCGAAGTGTATTCGGAAGCCGGTCGATATTCGAAATCGTCGTAGCTGTCTGCGGACATGACGGTTACCTGGGATCGCCCCGCTCCGCGTAGGAGCCCTTCCAATGGTTGCGCCGCAATCGCGAACGCTTGCGCGTTATCGGAACATGATAGCACGGCGAGCGCCGACGCCCGCGCATTGCGCGCGCGTGAACAGGGGACGGAGGTGTGTTCACGCGGGAGTGCTTGGGAACGCGAGACGTCATCGTGAACACACCTCCGTCCCCTGTTCACCTCCCCGGCTTGAATACTTGATGGCGCTTGCCGAGAGCGGGGGGTTGGGCTTGCTGCCTGCACGTATACTGGTTGCATAGTGCGAATCGCGGGGCTGGTTGGGCGCCGCTTGATGAAAGGCTGTCTCGTGTCCGAAAAGTTGAAGATCGGCGTGCTGCTCTCCGGCAGCGGCACGAATTTCCAGGCCATCCTCGATGAGGCGGAAAAGGGCCTGCCCGTCGAGGTGGTGAAGGTGGTCGCGTCGCGTCCCGATGCGTACGGCATCGAGCGCGCCAACGCCGCCGGCATCCCCGTGCTGGTCATGAACCGCCAGCTCTACGCCGACCCCGAGGCGGCCGATGCGCAGATCGTGGCCGCGCTGCAGGAAGCCGGCGCGCAGTACGTGGTCATGGCCGGCTACATGCGCAAGGTCACGCCCGTCATGCTCAACGCCTTCCCCAACCGCGTGCTCAACCTGCATCCGGCGCTTTTGCCCTCGTTCAAGGGCGCGCACGCCATCGCCGACGCGTTTAACGCCGGCGTGAAGGTCACGGGCGTCACCGTTCACTTCGCCAACGAGGACTACGACAAGGGCCCCATCGTGGCACAGGAACCGGTGCGCGTGGCCGAGGGCGACACGCTTGAAACCCTGGAAACCCACATCCACCAGGTGGAGCACGAGCTGTACCCGCGCGTGCTGGGTTGGCTTGCCGCCGGCCGCGTGAGCGTCGACGCGGAGGGCAAGGTGCACCTTGCTGACTAGGGAAACGCTGGCGGGCATCGCCGCCGATCTGCGCGCGGGACGCGCGGTGGAGCTTTCGCCCGCCGACTTCCCGTGCTTTTCCGCCGAGGCGCTGAAGGGCAACATGCACGTTTCGCCCGATGACCTGGGGAAACTGTCTGCCGCCCTCACCGCCGCGGACGCGCCCACCTTCGAGCGCGCCGCCCGTGCCATGGCCGAGGGCGACCTGGCGTGGTTGGGCTTTAAGGTGGTGTTCGACCCCGCCGCCGCGCAGGCAAACACCGACAACGAGGTCACGAAGAAGTACGGCGACACCGGCTCGGCCGACGGCGCCGGCATGGTGTTCTTCTGCAACGACGCGAAGGAGATCGTCTCCGCGCGCACGCCTAGCC
>NZ_CAKTYH010000148.1 GCF_934632265.1 uncultured Senegalimassilia sp. | reverse complement strand
CCCGAAAAAGTGTCGCGGCCCTTGCGGGCCGCCTGCCGGCGTGCGACCCTGCGCGTCCAAGGAGCGCCGGGGCGGGTCTCGGGTCGGAGGGGCGGAGGCGTGCGGCATGGAATCGGCCATGGGCGCCGAGGCTTCCGGGCATGGGATGCGATCTGTCGGCGGTTGCCGGGGCGCTCGAAAGGGTTTAGTCGGGACGTCGCGGCGAGGACGGAGGCGGGTTCCCGAGTCGCGGCGCTTCGGTCCGAAACGGGACGGCGTTTCCCGCGCCGCTTGCGGCGGATATGCGCACGGGATCGTTGGCGGCGAGATGGTTCTCCATGCGGAACGGCTACGGTGCTGCGCAACACGTCCGTTGAGAGAAGGAGGCGAGCAGATGTTGGGTTACGAAGAGAAGGTGGAGCGCATCGAGCTGATTGGTGCCGTGAGCGATGCCGGGAGGCTGGCGAGGGGCCTGGACCAGCTGCTCGAGTCCCTGGCGCACGCCGACCAGTTGGACCCGCTCGACGTCGAGGGCGTCCTGGCCCTGAGGTCGATAAGCCAGAGGTGCGCCGAGCGCATCGAGGACGCCGCGCGCATCCTGGAGGCGCAGAACGAGATTCTCTACGCCGGGGAGCGGGCCAATTTCCGACCCCGCGAAAACCAAGAGATGAGAACCCGAACAAAAGCGGCCATCTAGGCCCAGCCGGGGCCTCCTCGCCGCCCGCGCTCATATAAAGACTGGACATCGGCCGTTCCCGCATTTCCAGTGCCGCCCCGTGCCGCCGCGTTATAATGCTGCAAACGCATTTGTATTGCATTTCGAGCGATGGGAGCGCAGATGCCTGACAGTTACAAGGAGCTCATCAAGAGCAATCCCGACGAGACCGAGATCAGGAGCTTCCTGGTGGACGGCGACCAGGTCTCCGTGACCCTGCGCATCCCCGACACCCTGCGCGACGCGGCGAAGGAGGAGGCGGCCCTCCGGGGCATGAGCTTCTCCGCCTTCGTGCGCACCTGCATGATCGAAGAGCTCGCGAAGAAGGGGGCATAGAGGCGTGATTCGAGTCAAGACCCTCACGATCCAACTCATAGACGCGCAGCCGGATCGCATCCGTATCTGCCGCGTCGACGGCGAGTCGCTTGTGACCGTCGTCGTTCCGAGGGAGGACCTCGCCGAGGCGAAGTCGCTGCCGAACATCCCGCAGCGCGGCGTCTACTACCTGCTCGACGAGGACCACGGCAACGTGAGCCGCGTTTACGCTGGGCAGACGACCCAGGGCATCGCCCGGCTCGACGCGCACAAGGCAAAGAAGGAGTTCTGGAACAAGGCCATCATGTTCCTCGATGACGACCAGAACATCAGCAGGGACGCACTGGACGTTCTCGAGGCGAAGGCCATCGACTACGTGCGCACCCACGGCTCGTACGAGACCGACAACTCGGCGACGCCCAAGCCCTACGTCGATCCGTACAAGGAGGAAGCCGTCGAGCGCCTGCACGAGAAGATTCTCTTCAGGATGGCGGCTTTGGGATACGACCTCGACAGAGTCGATCAAAGTCCCGCCGGCGCCCCGATCGTCTTCCATACGAAGAAGAACGGGATACGCGGATCGGGGCGCTACGATAAAGCCACTGGGCACTTCACGGTTCTCGCCGGATCGAAGGTGAACCTCTCCAAACCTGTGCTGAAAAACGTGAGCGTTGCGGCGCTGCGCAGGGAAATGTTCGACGGCGTTGCCGGCATAGCGGATCTTGCCGAAGACCTCGAGTTCCCGACGCCCAGTGCCGCCGCGGTGTTCGTGCTCGGCGGCAGCCAGAATGGCTGGACCGAATGGGTGAACGACGACGGCGAAACGCTCAACCAAGTCTACAGAAGCGAGGATTAATAGATGAACAAGCAGCAATTGGCCTCAAAGATATGGGAATCCGCCAACAAGATGCGATCCAAAATCGAGGCTAACGAGTACAAGGACTACATTCTGGGATTCATCTTCTACAAGTTCCTGTCCGAGACCGAGGTTGCCCGCCTGAAGGCGCGCGACTTCGCCGAGGATGATTTGCCGAGCCTCGTGGAAGACGACGAGGAAACGGTCGAGTTCGTCAAGGGCGAGTGCGGCTACTTCATCGCCTACGAGAACCTCTTCTCCACCTGGGTCGCCAAGGGCGGCGACTTCGAGATTTCGAACGTTCGCGACGCCCTCTCCGCCTTTAGCCGCAACATCGACCCTGCCCGCAAGCGTGTCTTCGACGGCATCTTCGACACGCTGCAGACGGGCCTTTCCAAACTTGGCACCGATGCGCGTAGCCAGTCAAAAGCCGCCCGCGACCTCATCTACCTCATCAAAGATATTCCGATGGACGGTCGCCAGGACTACGACGTGCTCGGCTTCATCTACGAGTATCTGATCAGCAACTTCGCCGCCAACGCGGGCAAGAAAGCCGGCGAGTTCTACACTCCGCACGAGGTATCCATGCTCATGAGCGAGATAGTCTCGTGGCACCTGGCCGGACGCGAGAACATCACCATCTACGACCCCACGAGCGGTTCGGGCTCGCTGCTTATCAATATCGGCAAGGCCGTGGCGCGACGCAACGGAGACCCGGACTCCATCAAATACTATGCGCAGGAGCTTAAGGAGAACACGTACAACCTCACGCGTATGAACCTGGTCATGCGCGGAATACTCCCCGACAACATCGTGGCGCGCAATGGCGACACGCTTGAAGATGACTGGCCCTGGTTCGACACCGTCGAGAACAAGGATGAGACCTACGATCCGCTGTTCGTCGATGCCGTGGTGTCGAACCCTCCGTACTCCCAGAACTGGGATCCGGAAGACAAGGAGCTCGATCCACGCTTCAAGTTCGGCGTTGCCCCCAAATCCAAGGCCGACTACGCCTTCCTTTTGCATGATTTGTACCACTTGCGGCCCGACGGCATCATGTGCATCGTTCTGCCCCATGGCGTGCTGTTCCGCGGCGGCGAGGAGGGCGCCATCCGCAAGAACCTGGTGGAGAACCGCCATATCCAGGCAATCATCGGGCTTCCCGCCAACATCTTCTTCGGCACCGGCATCCCGACCATCGTCATGGTGCTTCGCAAGCAACGCGAGAGCAGCGACGTGCTGGTCGTGGACGCGTCGAAGCACTTTGTGAAGGAAGGCAAGAACAACAAGCTGCGCGCGAGCGATATACGCCGCATCGTGGACGCGGTCACGACCGGGGCGACCGTCGACAAGTTCAGCCGCCTGGTGACCATCGACGAGATACGCGCCAACGATTACAACCTCAACATTCCGCGCTATGTTGACTCGTCCGAAGCTGCCGAGAGCTGGGACTTGTACGCCACCATGTTCGGCGGAGTTCCGAAGGCCGAGGTCGACGCCCTCGACCGCTACTGGAAGGTGTGGCCGAGCCTGAAGGGCCAGCTGTACGGCGAGGGCGGCGGGTCGTGCCTTGCTTCCGTGACGGACGACGTGGCGGCAACGGTGAAGGCCAACGCCGACGTCGTCTCTTTCCTGGCCGGCTATCAAGATGCGTTGGCTCATCTGCCCGCGGAGCTGCGGAAAAGGCTGGTGGACGACGCGTCACAGGCCGATGCCGTGGCCGAGGAGGATTACATCGCAGAGCGGCTCCGCGACGCCCTCTCCGGTGTCGCGCTCGTCGACGGGTACGATGCCTATCAGGCTCTCGATGATGCGTGGACGGGCATCTCCGGCGACCTTGAGGTTATCCAAACCGAGGGCAAAGGGGCCGTGCGCAAAGTCGATCCGAATATGGTTATGAAAAAGAAGAACGGCAAAGACGTCGAGGTGCAGGATGGCTGGACGGGCCGCATCTTGCCGTTTGCGCTCGTCCAAGAACAGCTGCTCGCCGACGATGTCAAGGAAATCTCCGCGCGCGACTCCCGTTTAAGTGAGATCTC
>NZ_CAKTYH010000147.1 GCF_934632265.1 uncultured Senegalimassilia sp. | reverse complement strand
GGAAACGGCTTGCAAGATGCGCCCCGCCAGCAGCACCCAGAATCTGGGCGCCGCCAGGCACATCAGAGAGCCCGCGAGCGACAGGCCCAGGGCAAGCAGGATATGCTGCCGCGCGCTGAATCGTTTGGAGATCCAGGTGACGGCAGGAACGGCAACCCCGAGCATGAGCATATAGCCGGTGCTGAGCCACTGCCCAAGGCCCACGGTGATGTCCATGTCGGCCACGATACCCATCATCATGGCGTTCACGGCAGTCTGCGACAGGTTGCCGCACGCCGCCGAAAGGACCACCAGCGCGAACAGCGAATATGCCGCACGTTTGTCGGTCGCAGGCAAAGACCCTCCTTTCGCAAGCCGCCTGAGCACGGCGAGAACGGGAATGCAAGCGAACAGGTTGAACAGGGTTGAACAGGGGACGGAGGTGTGTTCACGAATTCCTTTCGGGGACGCAAGGCGTCCAACGTAAACACACCTCCGTCCCCTGTTCAACCGCACGGCGCTCGCTAGTTGAAGCGCTGCTGGGTTTTCTCCAGGCCATCCGTGACCAGGCCCAGGGCTGCCTGGCTTGCCAGGTGCGTGGCCTGGGCGAAATCGTCGGCCTGCTCCTTCTTCGGGCGGCCGAGCACCCAGTCGACCACCGGCATGCGTCCCGGCGGGCGGCCGATGCCGCAGCGCACGCGGAACCAGTCGCGCGTGCCCAGTTTGTCGCAGATGCTGCGAAGCCCGTTGTGGCCGGCGTGACCGCCGCCGAACTTCACGCGGATGGTGCCCGGGTCGATATCCAGCTCGTCGTGGATGACGATCAGGTGATCGGCCTTCACGCCGTATGCGTTCATCAGCTGCTTCACCGGGCCGCCCGATGTATTCATATAGCTTTGCGGCTTGGCCAGCACCACATCATGGTCGCGCCACACGCCCTTGGCCGTAAGTGCGCCGCACTCGGTCTTCCAGTAGCGCGCGCCCACCTCTTCCGCCACCAGATCAAGCGAATCGAAGCCGGCGTTGTGGCGCGTGTGCTCGTATTCCTCGCCCGGATTTCCCAGGCCAACGATTAAAAACATGCTTTTCCTTCTTATATAAGCGCTCCGGGACCGCGCCCGAAGCTTTTAACAGGCGAAAACCCGCCAGGGCCGACGGATTTCGAACGCCATCGCGTCGCCTCCAAGACCGGAGCCCTTAGCAGGCGGACACCCACCGAGGCCGACGGATTTCGAACGCCATGACCCCACAGACCCGGCGCGTCTTACCCCAACGACAAGCGAAGCCCGCCCGAGCCCCTTGCGAAGCCAGGCGGGCTTTCCCCGTTTTAAGATACGCTGCCCGTGCTGCCGAACCCCATAGAGAGCCACCGCGTCAGAGCGAGGCCCAGGCCCACGCCCGTGCGAGCGAATGCAAGGGCGACGCAGCACGAGAGCTTGCGATGTCAGGCAAGCCCTTCGCCGGTCCGAGCGGCGAAACGATTATTCGAACAGGCTTGCGACGGAGCCGTTGTTGTACACGTTCTTGATAGTCTGCGCGAACAGCGGAGCCAGCGTGACGACCTTGATCTTGCCGGTCTGGCGCTCGAGCGGCACGGGCACGGCGTTGGTGACCACGACCTCCTCGATGCAGGAGTTCTCAAGTCGCTCGTAGGCAGGGCCGCTGAACAGGCCGTGCGTTGCGCAGGCGTAGATCTTCTTCGCGCCCTTGGCCTTGAGCGTGGTGGCTGCGGCCACCAGGCTGCCGGCGGTGTCGATCATGTCGTCGTTGAGGATGCAGATCTTGTCCTTCACGTCGCCGATCAGGGCCGTGATCTCGGCCTGGTTGTGCTTCGGGCGGTCCTTGTGCATGATGGCGATGTCGCAATCGAGCAGCGTGGAGAACTTCTTGGCGGCCTTTGCGCGTCCCACGTCGGGGGACACCACGCACAGCTCCTCGGACTTGAAGCCCTTCTGCTCGAAGTAGTCCACGAAGATGGGCATGGCCGTCATGTGGTTGACCGGCTTGTCGAAGAAGCCCTGGATGGCGTCCTGATGCAGGTCGATGGCGATGATGTTGTCGGCACCGGCGGCGGTGAGCAGGTCGGCCACCAGCTTGGCGGTGATGGGCTCGCGCGGGGCGGCCTTGCGGTCCTGGCGCGCGTAGCCGTAATGCGTGATGACGGCGCTGACGCTGTGCGCGCTGGCGCGCTTGGCCGCGTCGATCATGATGAGCAGCTCCATGAGGTTGTCGTTGACGTCGAAGCCGTTGGGGCTCGAGCAGACGGACTGCACGATGAACACATCGGCGCCGCGGACGCTTTCCTGGTAGCGAGCGTAGATTTCGCCGTTGGCGAACTTCTCCAGCTTCACATTGCCCAGGGAGATGCCCAGCTCCTGTGCGATCTCGTCGGCCAGCTTCAGGTTCGAGGAACCCGAAAACACTGCCATCCTCTTACGCTTTTCCATTTCCGCAGTCATGCGCGTGCTCCTTCGCATCGCTTCGCAGTTGTTCATACGGAACCCATTTTACCCGGCGGAAAAGGAAAAGGCCAGCTGGCACGCGAACCCTCTATGAGGACTTCACGGCCAGCCGGCCCAGTTAGCTTACGAAAGGCTCAGGGAGACGCGGCTTATTTGCCTTCAGCGGCCTGACGAGCGCGCTTCTTGGCGGCCCAGCCGGGGATCTCCACCTGCTCGGGGCGCGTGAGCGCCAGCGCGTCGGACGCCACTTCCTTGGTGATGCACGACGCCGCGCCGATGATGGCGCCATCGCCGATGGTGACAGGAGCCACCATCATGGTGTCGCTGCCCACGAACACGTTGTCGCCGATGGTGGTGGGCCACTTCTTCTTGCCGTCGTAGTTGCAGGTGATGGAGCCGGCGCCGATGTTGACGCCCTCGCCCATGGTGGTGTCGCCGATGTAGCTGAGGTGCGGCACCTTGCTGCCGCGGCCGATGGTTGATTTCTTGATCTCCACGTGCGTGCCGGCCTTCGCACCCTCGCACAGGTGCGTGCCCGGGCGCAGGTAGGCGCGCGGGCCGGCGGTTGCGGCGTCGTCGATCTGCGCCTCGATGGACACCGTCTCCTCGATGATGCAGCCGCGGCCGACCTTCGTGTCGGTCAGGCGCGTGTTCGGGCCGATGACGCTGTCCTCGCCGATCTCGGTGGCGCCCATGAGCATGACCTGGGGAAGCAGCTCGACGTCCTGGGCGATCTTCACGTCGGGGCCGATCCAGACCTGGTCGGGGTCGACCATGGTGACGCCGGCTGCCATGTGCGCGTGGTTGATGCGGCGCTGCATGACCTTGGTGACCTGGGCCAGCTGGATGCGGGAGTTGACGCCCAGGCACTCGGCGGCGTCGTCGGTGGCAAGCGCCAACACGGGACGGCCGGCGTTGCGGCAGATCTCGAGCACGTCGGTGAGATAGAACTCACCCTGAGCGTTATTGTTGCTGACCTGGGCCAACGCATCGAACAGGGCGCGCGCGTCGAAGCAGTAGAAGCCGGAGTTGCACTCGTTGACCGCCGCCTCCTCGGGCGTGGCGTCCTTCTGCTCGACGATGCGCTCGACCTGGCCGTCGGCGTCGCGGATGATACGGCCGTAGCCGGTGGGGTCGTCCAGCTTCATGGTGAGCACCACCACGGCGGCGTTATTCTCGTCGCGCACCTGCGCCAAGCGGGCGATGGTCTCGGGCTTGATGAGCGGGCAGTCGCCGGTGAGCACCGACATCGAGCCGTCGAAGCCGGCGAAGGCGTCGGCGCAGGCCAGCACCGCGCCCGCCGTGCCGTTCTGCACTTCCTGGACCACTACCTGCGTGTCGCCCTCGACCAGCGGGATGACCTGCTCGCGGGCATGGCCGACCACCGTTGCCACCTGGGTAACGCCGGCGGTGTGGGCGGCGTCGACCACCCAGCGCACGAGCGGCTTGCCCAAAACCTCGTGTGCCACCTTGGGCTTTTTGGACTTCATACGGGTGCCCGCGCCCGCAGCCAAAACGATAGCGGCAGCTTCCATGCGATCCTCCTT
>NZ_CAKTYH010000146.1 GCF_934632265.1 uncultured Senegalimassilia sp. | reverse complement strand
TGGGCAAGCTACTCAGGGAAGGCCGACTATTGTCTCTTGACATCTCGATGGGCATATGAGGGGACGGAGGTGTGTTCGCAATCGGGACGCCGGTCCTGGGCGGTCGGCGAGCGAGACGGAAGCTTTTCGCCGAACCATGGCAGAAAACGCGAGTTTTCCGAATGAGAACGGGTGATTCCGGGTGAAAAACGTCGTCACAACGACAGTATGCGATCGTTCGCTACGCAATTGCACGCGTTCGTTACATTATCAGAAGATTACCACCGTTTAACATTCGGAAAACTCGTGTTCCGAGCCGCGAAAGCGAAAAAACCTTCTCCGGGCCGGTAGGAGCGGAATCCCCCTGCCGGGCTTCGCGATAGGCCGAATCGGCGGCAAAACGCGACACTCGAACCGTTCGCCAGCAATCTACCCCGTTCGTCCCGCCGCATCGCGCTGCGTTCGTTTCCAAAATGCCTGCGCTTGCTACTAAAACACCTGCGGTTGTTCCTTCTACCAGGCATTTTGTTGCAATCGAACAAAATCTGAGGGGGGGGGGTTCCGCCTTATTGTATATAATCTGAGGTGAACAATAGGAGCAGCGGAAAACCGCTGTTGCGAATTCGGGAATTCGGGAAATCGGGATCGGGGTGCACGATGGGAGCCTTTCACCTTCTTGCATTGGAGGACAACGAGGAGTACCAGAGGGTGCTCCGCAGCATGCTGTCCAAATACCCCGGCAGGTCGCGGCTCGACGTCGACATCATATCCGGGGTCACCACGTTCGAGGCGCTTATGGCCTCGGGCAATCGCATCGACATCTTCGTCACCGACATCGATCTGGGCGAAAGCAACCCCTCGGGCATCGAGCTGGTCAGCCGTTATTTCCCCGCGGGAACCTCCACTCAGGTCATCTACATTTCCGGCCATGTCGAGTATTGCACGTCGGTCTATCAGACCGAGCATACGTATTTCCTGCTCAAGCCCATCAACCAGTCCGACTTCGACGCCGCGCTCGACAAGGCTCTGTCCAACTTGCAGGACAGCCGACAACTTCCCGTCGCCATCCAGCACAACGGCACGGTCACTATGGTCGACCCCGCCGAGGTGGAGTTCGTCGAAAGCGAGCGCCGCAAGGTGCGCCTGCACTCCGTGCGCGGGGGATGCATCGAAACGTACGCCACACTCGGCCAGATGCTCGACATGCTGCCCGAGTGCTTCGTCCAATGCCATAAAAGCTACCTGGTGAACATGGCGTGCATCGTTGAGCTGCGCCCGGGCAGCGTGCTGCTCCGTTCAGGCAGGGAAGTGCCCGTCAGCCAACGCCAGCGCACGTCGGTGCGCGATTCGTTCTTCCACTACGTGGGCCTTAACGCGCGGTAGGCGTTCGGCAGCATGTCCTCGCTCAAGATCGCCGTCCTTTGCGTTTTGGCGGCGTATCTGCTGATCGTCGCCTTCAACTTCATAACCAAGCTCCGCGGCGCGCGGCTTATGCAGAAGCTCTTGTGCATGCTGTTCCCCCTAAGCCAGATTTGCCTGATCGCCTATCCCCTGGCATGCTCTGCAGGTTACGAGTTGCCGGCTGGGGTGTATACGACGCTCGTCGTGCTCGGCATCGCGTGCGGTCCCGTCGACCTGCTGCTGTTTCGCGTGCTCGACCAGGCGTGCCGATGGTTCGACTCCTCGAACAACGTGCGCATGCTCCAAGAGCAGCTGCAGGTCCAAAGCGCCTTGCGGCAACGTTCTCGGCGCGAGCGCGATCAGGTCGACGAGCTGCGCGACCAGCTTCGCGAGCGGTTCGAGCAGGCGCGCGCGGACCTGCGGGCGGACCAAGCGGGCAAGGCGGGCGAAAGCCTGGAAGAGGCCGTCTCCCTTATCGGAACGCGCTCTCCGCGCCTTTGCCAGCATCCGGCCGTCGACGCGCTTCTGGAGCAGAAAGCCCGTACGGCGCGCGACCTGGGCGTGCGCTTCCGCGCCGAGCTCGACATCCCTGCGGATATCAAGCTGCCCAGCGTGGAGCTGTGCGCGGTGTTCTCGAACCTGCTGGACAACGCCCTGAACGCGTGCGTGGAGTCCCCTGAGGGGGATCTTCGCGTCGAAGCCACCGCCCGCTTATGGGGGATGTACCTGGTCGTCGACGTGGAGAATAGTTGCCCGCGTTCCAAGGGCCAGGGCGAGGGCTCGGGCCGCCCGCCGTTAGGCGATGCCGCTCGTCCTGGCGATGGCGGCGGCGCATCCGGTTCGTTTCCCGACCTGTCCGTGCCGCATGGTTGGGGGCAGGGCATCGTGCGCGAGGTGGCGCGGCGCCATGACGGCACGTTCGAGGCGGGCCAAGTCGATGGTGTCTATCGCGTGCGCGTGATCTTGAAGCAGGACCGGGCCGCGCAGGATGGGGGCGATGGCGAATGGAGCCGATGATCTTGGGCGTTCCTGCGGGCGCGTTCGTGGTGCTGTCCATCCTCGTGCCGACATGGTTGGTGTATCTGGGATTCGAGTCCCTCATCCTGCACCTTCGCAGCCGGTGGGCTTATTGGGCCACGGGGCTCTCCCTTATGGTGTTCGCCTTGTGCGTGAGAGACGGCTTGGCCGAGTTCGCGCATCCTTTGCTCGGCGTCCTCATGGCCGCGGCTCCCGTGTTCTTTGCGAAGGGAACGCTGGTCCGCCGCGTCACGTTATCGGCGTTCGGCCTGGTCATAGTGCTGCCGGGCGATTTGTTCCTCGACATGACGCTCGACATCCTGACCGGCGCCACCATCGACGACTATGTGACGGTCGCCGCAAACGCCACGTTGTTCGCGTGCGCGACGCTGCTCGAGGTGCTTGTGGAGATAGCGTTGTTCTGGGGGCTCACCGCGCTGGTGAGAAGGTTCTATCCGGAAGAAGGGGTCGATGCCGGGGCCTTGTCGCGTGGCGTCGCAGCAGCCGCTTCGCCGTTTGCGCTGTTCTCCGTGTTGCAGGCTTTGCTGTTGGCATTGTGCTTCAGCGTGGTGGTGGGACCGTGCGGCGGCGATCCGATGCTGCTGCGCCTGTTCGGCGTGCTTATGTTGCTGTGCTTCGGCGTGGACGCCGTGCTGTTGCTTGCGGTCGGCAGATTCCGCGGCAAGGTGCGCGATGATGCCCGAGCCGCCGATCTAAGCGGCCAGCTCGACCGATATCTGGAGGACTACCGGACGACGGTGGAAATGGCCCAGCGCTCGGTGCGCCTGCGCCACGACCTGCGCAATCAGGTCCAGGTGGTGAACGCCCTTGCCGAGCGCGGCGAGCTCGAGCTTGCCGAGCAGCATATCGACGCCATGCTGGAGGAGCTGGACGGGCGTTAGCTCCTTTGCTTCGAGCGGGCGCCGGGGTGCTTGTCGGCCTTCCTGCCGTTCGGCGGGCTCTCGCACGGCCTTCCCGCGGCCGATCGGGCGTCGAAGCGGGTGCCCGATCGGGTGGTTCGGCCAGCCCGCCTGCGCTTTCATGTGCGGTTTCAGTTGCTTCCCGCCGCTGGGGCGATGCACGCCGCGCATACCGGGTCCGCGTGTGGTAGGCTAGCGGACCAAAAGAGAACGCACTCCTTCGAAAGGGGCCCGTCATGACCGATGCCGCATCCACGCTTCCCGCCGTTTACGCCGCCGCGCAAACCCCGCAGGCCGGTGCTGCAACCGCCAACCTCGTTCGCAGCTTGGGCGCTGCCGCGCAGCCCGACATCGTCGCCGCGCGCCGTCTGCTCCATCGCTTCCCCGAGGTGTCCGGTCACGAGGCCAACACGCAGAAACTTCTGTGCGAACGGCTCGATGAGCTGGGCGTTCCGTATCGAAAGCTCGACAACAACGGCATCATCGCAACCATCGCCGGCACCGCGCTCGGCGCTTACGACGCCGATGGGCGCCCGGCGCGCCGCGTCGCCTTGCGCGCCGATAATTTTCATCCGGGCTGCCGTCTGGGCCTCTACGGCTTTCCGCTCCGCCTCGGCAACCGCCACATTCTTGCGAATCTGCTCCTGCCGGACGTTCAGGTCTTGCTCGGCAAACT
>NZ_CAKTYH010000145.1 GCF_934632265.1 uncultured Senegalimassilia sp. | reverse complement strand
CACCAAGGTCATGCTGCGCGACGCCTGCGTCAATGCCGACACCATCGACGCCGTGCTGGCCGCGGGCGTGGAGGAGCCGGCCGTCATCAGCCAACGCGCCCATGCGCTCGAGGATGCCCGCGCCAACGACGCCGAAACGTTCGACAACCTGGCAACGGCCTATGCTCGCGCCAACAACCTGCGCAAGCCCGAGCTCGGCGAGGACGTGGACGATGCCCTGCTCACCGATCCCGAGCGTGCGCTCGCAGGCGCCGTGGCAACCGCCGAGCAGGCCGTGGCCGCCGCGCTTGCGTCCGACGACTTCGCAGCCGCGCTCGCCCAGCTGGCAGCCCTGCGCACGCCCATCGACGGCTTCTTCGCCGACGTCATGGTCATGGACGAGGACGCCGCGCTGCGCGACAACCGCCTGCGCCTGCTCAACCGCTTCGTGGCCGTGTTCGCCAACGTGGCCGACTTCGGCAAGATGGCGAAGTCGAAGTAGCGTCGGTTACCGTTTTCAACCGGTAATGAAAAGGTGTGCGGGGGCAACCTCGCGTGCCCGCAACGCGAAAGGGTGTACACTTCAAAGGGCGGCAGCCGATACGGCCTGCCGCCCTTTTCCATGCCCGCAAGGCACCGTCTGTAAGGAGGACGCCCATGCAAGGCGAGTTCATCGTGCATGAGAACACCACGCCGCTGCCCACCATCCACGTCGTCAGCGACTCGGTGGGGCTTACCGCCCAGGCCCTGGCCCGCGCCGCGGCCGCCCAGTTCGGCGTCACGAACCCCAACATCGAGGTGCTGCCCCACGTGCGCTCCTTCGAGGAGGTCAAGCAGTTCATCGCCGAGCACGGCGAGCTGCACAAGCGCCTAAAAGGCGACGAGAACCTGCTCATCTTCTATACGCTCGTCGACGGCGATCTGCGCCGTAGCCTGTCGGATTATTGCGAGAGCCTTCCCAACGTTGTGGCGGTCGACCTGATGACCGATGCCATGAACGCCATCGCCAAGCTGTCGGGGCAGACCCCTTCGAAGCGCCCTGGCGGGCTGCACGTGGCCGACCAGCACTATTTCCGCCGCATCGAGGCCATCGAGTTCACCATCGCCCACGACGACGGCCGCAACCCGCAGGAGATGTCGCAGGCCGATATCGTGCTGCTCGGCGTGTCGCGCTCGTCGAAGACGCCCACCTCCATCTACCTGGCGCAGCAAGGCTATAAGGTCTCCAACATCCCGCTCGACCCGTCCACCGAGCCTCCGAAGGAGGTGTACGAGGTGGACCGCACGCGCCTGTTCGGACTGATGACCACCGCCGACGTTTTGGTGGGGATCCGACAGCGCCGCCTGGGCAATGCGGCGGTTGCGGCATCGAAATACGCCGACCCCGAATACGTCTACGAGGACCTCGACCGTGCCCGCGCGCTCATGCGAAAACTGGGGGCCATCGTCATTCACACCGAAAATCGTGCCGTTGAGGAAACCGCTCAAGAGATTTTGCGGTACTACGAACGGGCTCACCCGCAAGGTGCTGATATAGTAATACGGTCCTGATTGAACTAAGTCCCGTTTTCGGACGACCTTACGTTAGGAGTAAGAAAGTGACTGCAGAAGTCAAGCGTGTGTACGCTTTCGGCAAGGACGCCGAGGGCAACAACGTCACCGAGGGCAATACCAATATGAAGGCCATCCTTGGCGGCAAGGGCGCCAACCTGGCCGAAATGGCCAACATCGGCCTGCCGGTGCCTCCGGGATTCACCATCACGTGCCAAACCTGCATGGAGTATGCCAACGCAGACAACACCTGGCCCGAGGGCGCGCTCGACACCATTCACGAGTATCGTCTTGACCTGGAAAAGCGCATCGGCAAGAAGATCGGCGACGCCGAGGACCCGCTGCTGGTCTCCGTGCGCTCCGGCGCTCCCATGTCCATGCCGGGCATGATGGACACGGTGTTGAACCTGGGCCTGAACGATCAGTCCATCAACGGCCTGATCAAGCAGACGGAGAACCCGCGCTTCGCTTGGGACTCCTATCGCCGCTTCATCCAGATGTTCTCCAACGTGGTCATGGGCCTGGACGGCGATCTGTTCGAGAACGCCATCAACGTCATGAAGAACAGCCGCAACGCCGCTTCCGACACCGACCTGACCGCAGAGGACCTGCAGGAGCTCGTGGCCGAGTTCAAGAAGATCTTCTCCGAGAACGTCTCCGGCGTCGAGTACCCCAGCCTGCTGGTCGACGGCGTCGTCGCCTTCCCGCAGGACCCCATGGTGCAGCTCAAGCTGGCCATCGAGGCCGTGTTCGGCAGCTGGAACAACCCTCGCGCCGTCCTGTACCGCAAGAAGAACAAGATCGCCGATGACCTGGGCACCGCCGTTAACGTGCAGTCCATGGTGTTCGGCAACAAGGGCAACTCCTCGGCCACCGGCGTCGCGTTCACGCGCAACCCCGCCAACGGCCAGAAGGAGTTCTACGGCGACTACCTGGTCAACGCCCAGGGCGAGGACGTCGTGGCCGGCATCCGCAACACCAGCCCCATCGCCGAGCTGAAGCACGTCGAGGGCCTTGAAGAGGCCGGCAAGCAGCTCGAGGAGATCTTCGTCGTCCTCGAGAACCACTTCCGCGACATGTGCGACATCGAGTTCACCATCGAGCAGGGCAAGCTGTACATGCTGCAGACCCGCGTCGGCAAGCGCACCGCCGCCGCCGCGCTGCACATCGCCATCGAGATGGAGAAGGAGGGCCTCATCACGAAGGAGGAGGCCGTCATGCGCGTCGAGCCCGAGCAGCTCGACCAGCTCCTGCATCCGCAGTTCGACAAGAACGCCGAGTACGACGTGCTGGCCCGCGGCCTGAACGCCTCCCCGGGCGCCGCCGTCGGCGAGGCCGTGTTCTCCGCCGCCGACGCCGTGGCCGCCGCAGAGGCCGGCCGCAAGTGCGTGCTCGTCCGCTGGGAGACCAACCCCGACGACCTGGCCGGCATGATCGCCGCCGAGGGCATCCTGACCAGCCATGGCGGCAAGACCTCCCATGCTGCCGTCATCGCCCGCGGCATGGGCGCCCCGTGCGTGTGCGGCGTCGAGGCCCTCAAGATCGACGCTGAGAAGAAGCAGGCCGTCGTCTCCGGCACCGACGTGGTCATCAAGGAAGGCGACATGATCTCGCTGGACGGCACCACCGGCATCGTGGTGCTCGGCGCCGTCGAGCTGGTGCTTCCCGAGCTCACCGGCGACCTGGACACCATCCTGGAGTGGGCCGACGAGTTCCGCACCCTGGGTGTTCGCGCCAACGCCGACAACCCCGAGGACGCTCAGCTGTCCCGCGACTTCGGCGCGCAGGGCATCGGCCTGTGCCGTACCGAGCACATGTTCCTGGGCGACCGCAAGCAGATCATCCAGACCTTCATCCTCAACGAGGACGAGGATGTCCGCCAGAAGGCCGTCGACCAGCTGTTCGAGGCTCAGACGGGCGACTTCTACGGCATGTTCAAGGCCATGGACGGCCTGCCGGTCATCGTGCGCCTGCTCGATCCGCCGCTGCATGAGTTCCTGGAGAGCCCGCGTGCCCTCGACGTGGAGATCGCCCGCCTCGAGGCCACCGGCGGCGACAAGGGCGTCATCGCCGAGAAGCGCGCCCTCATGGAGCAGATCGACGCCATGGCAGAGGCCAACCCCATGCTGGGCCTTCGCGGCTGCCGCCTGGGCATCGTGTACCCCATCCTCCCTGTGATGCAGGTGCGCGCCATCGCAACCGCCGCCGCCCAGCTGAAGAAGGAGGGCCTGGATCCCAAGCCCGAGATCATGATCCCGCTGGTGTCCGTGGTTCCCGAGCTGGCCAAGCTGCGCGAGGTCGCCGAGCAGACCATCGCCGAGGTTGCCGCCGAGCAGGGCGTCGAGCTGGACATCCAGATCGGCACCATGATCGAGCTGCCGCGCGCTGCCGTCACCGCTGACGAGATCGCCAAGGAGGCAGACTTCTTCTCCTTCGGCACCAACGACCTCACCCAGATGACCTTCGGCTTCAGCCG
>NZ_CAKTYH010000144.1 GCF_934632265.1 uncultured Senegalimassilia sp. | reverse complement strand
ATGCTGCCCGCCGCAGCTCGGCGGAAGCAGCGGCTTTGACTGCGGGTTCGGCGCCTTCCGTACAGCAGCTGCATTCAGGCTCTGCTTCCCGCCTTTCCCCGAAGGTGAAAGGCGGCATCATTGCGCTCCTTGCCGCATCGGTGCTGCTCGTCTCCGTCGGCGCTTTTGCCCTTGCGGGCGGCTTCGGGGGGCAAGACGGATCGCCTGCGCAGTCCTCTGCTCAGGAAGAGCAGACTACGGAGCAAGGCAGCGCAACGGCGACGAAAGTGACCGCTGAAGTCAAAGTCGAAGCCGAATCGGAAATGCACTCGAATACGGAATCCGATTCTCCCGACCAGAGTGGAGAATCCGATTCCTCCACTGAGCAAAACGCCGATTCCGATTCAGCCGCTAACGGCGGCGGCAACGGCGGCGATGCGTCTGCGGATTCCGGCGCCACTGCGAGCGCGTCCTCCCAGCCTCCCGCCTCGTCGTCGGGCGATTCCGGATCGCAAGCTTCCGGCTCCGAAGGCCAGCAGTTTCCCGCGGCCGATATCGTCACCGTGTCGGTTTCGGTCTCCAGCAACGCCGTCGGCAATCCGGTTTCCGCTAGCGGGTCGTACTCGTTCAATCCCGGTGCTACGCCCTATGATGCGCTCTGCGCCCTGGGCTTGTCGGTCAACGCGCGCAGTACTTCGTACGGAACCTACGTCGCCGCTATCGGCGGGCTTGCCGAAAAGGAGCACGGCGGAACCTCCGGTTGGATGTATTCCGTCAACGGCAGCACGCCCATGACGGCGTGCACTAACTACGTGCTTTCTAGCGGCGACGTGGTCGTTTGGTACTATGTAACCGGTTAAGGAAGCCGTTGTTCGAGAATGTAAGGCCGGGGTGCGCCCCGGCCTTTTCCATGAAGCTGAGATGACCGCTGCATGAACGCGCCCCCCGGCGACAAGGTGGTGTGCCCCCGCCTCTTCCGTGGAGCTGAGATACCTTATATGACTTGCGTGTTCCATGCCTATCACCCAATCGTTCCCTTCGTGTTCATCGCGTGCGCGCTCGCGTTGAGCATGGGATGCATGCATCCCATCTACGTGGCCTTGTCCCTTGCGGGGGCGTTAGCGTGCTCGGCGGTATGCCGTGGCGGGCGTGCAACCTTGCTTTCGCTGAGATGGGTTGTTCCGCTCTGCCTTATCGTGGCGGCGGCGAATCCGTTTTTCGTGGCATCTGGCTCTACCGAACTGTTCCGTATCGGGTCGCGAGCCGTGTATGCCGAGGCGGTCATCTACGGCTTATGCTCAGGCGGCATGTTCGCCGCCGTGTTCCTATGGTTCGCTTCCTATTCGGCTTGTCTGGATAGCCAACGCACCATGATGCTGTTCGGGCGTCTGCTTCCCGTCGTCACCTTGATGGTGTCGCAGGTTTTGCGCCTGGTCCCTCAATTCGTTTCGCGTGGGCGCGCGGTTTTGGCGGTGCAAAACGCCGCCAGTGCCGCGACGGCGCAAACCAAGCGCGAAAAAGCCGCAGCTCGTTTGCGCGTGGTGAACGTCCTCATGGGTTGGGGAATGGAGGATTCCCTTGAACGTAGCGATGCCATGCGCGCCCGCGGCTACAATTGCGGCGCAAAGCGCACGTCGTATCGCCGATTCCGCATCGGGCGCGCCGATGTCTGCGTGCTTGTCTGCTTGTTGTTCCTGGTAACAGCTTCAGTGGCTTGCGCGGTGGCAGAATTGTCGGGGGTATGCGTTCTATCCGACCATGAAGGCAGCTGGCCCCTGGTGGCATTTTGCGCCTTATGCTCTGCTCATGCTGTTCCCGGTCGCCCTATCCATCCTGGATTGGTGGCGTTGGAGGTCATGCCGATGAATCCTCAAAACCATTCTATTGTTGAAAACAATATCGATACTGCCGAAGAATCCCCGGTTCCTGCAGCGTGGGCGAACGATCGAGCACCCGTGCTCCCCGGACGCTCTTGCGGGGCGGCGATATCCGGCGCTACGCCGTCGTGCGCTCCCAAGGACGCTTCTCGTCCCTGCGTCGATGTAATCGAAGATTCTCCTGTTCCCGCAGTGCAGCTGAGCGACTACTCCTTTGCGTATCCATTCGAAGAAGGCGATTGCCGCGAATCGCGTGCGGTTTTGAGAAATGTGAACCTTCGCATCGAGCAGGGAGCGTTTTGCGTCCTCGTTGGGGCCACCGGCTCGGGAAAGAGCACTCTTTTGCGTTCCCTCAAACCTGAACTCGCCCCGGCTGGCGAATCGTCGGGCGATATCTTCGTGCTCGGTCGTTCTCTGAAGCCGCATAGGCCACGCCGCGCTGTGGGCCATCCGGTCGTTCAGCCTGTCAATCTTTCCGAAAACCCGTCCGCAAATCCGTCCGCAAACCCGATAACTCCGCTGGAATCAGCCCAGCTCATCGGCTATGTCATGCAAGATCCCGCGGCGCAAATCGTGTGCGATACCGTTTGGCACGAGTTGGCGTTCGGCCTGGAGAACCTGGGAACCGAACCCGATCAGATGCGCCGGCGCATCGCCGAGGTCGCGCACTTCTTCGGCATCGAGCCATGGATCAGGTCGAAAACGGAAGATCTTTCGGGAGGTCAAAAGCAGCTTGTTAATCTGGCTGCCGTACTCGCGCTGCGCCCCAAGCTTCTGCTGCTTGACGAGCCGACCGCTCAGCTCGACCCTAATGCCGTCAAGCAGTTCCTGTTCATGCTTTCCCGCGTGAACTGTGAGCTCGGCATCACCGTCGTCATGGCCACGCATTCGCCAGAGGACGTTCGTCCGTACGCAACCCAACGCATCGACTTAAGCGCGCCCGGCCCGATTGGCGTGTTCGAGCGCGCAAAAGCCGCGTTGTTTCCGTATTTCGAAAGTCGACGCGCTCAGCTCGCCGATGCTGACGCAGCCTTGACCGCCCGTGACGTGCATTTCCGTTTCGACCGCCATGCGCCTTGGGTCCTGCGCGGGGTAGAGTTTCGCGTTCGGCAGGGCAGCGTCCATGCGCTTGTGGGTGGCAACGGATGCGGCAAAACCACGCTTTTGCGCTGTCTTGCCGGCGTTCTAACGCCGCAACGCGGCCGCATTGACAACAAGCTAGCAGCGTCTCAAGCGCTGTTGCCGCAAGACCCCAAGGCGCTTCTCGTGTGCGATTCCGTGCGCGAGGAGCTCATGGAGTGGGCATTGCGTTGCGCTTACGACGAGCAGGCCGCGCATGCCATGGCGCAGCGCTTCGGTTTGTCAGACCAGCTGAATCGTCATCCGTTCGATTTGTCCGGCGGACAGCAGCAAAAACTCGCGATCGCCAAGCTACTGCTCGTGCAGCCTCGGCTGCTGTTTCTTGATGAGCCTACGAAGGGTCTCGACCCTGCATCGACTGCCGATCTTTCGCGCATCGTCAAGGCGTTGGCGGCGAAGGGCAAAACCATCGTCCTGGTCACGCACGATTTGGACTTCGCATTCGCCACGGCTGACGAGGTCTCCATGCTCTTCGACGGAGAACTCGCCTGCACGGAACCAGTTCAGGACTTTTTCGAAAACAACCTGATTTACCGTCCGAATTCAGAATGCCGCTTCTTCGGGCAAATCGCGGAAGACGGTGCAGCTCATGACGAATAGGGAACCAAGGGAGGCCGGGGTCTTCGGGCAAAACCCCCAAAGCCCAGAACGCGGCGAATTGCGATCTTCCGATCGAAGCGCCTCGCAGAACGCACAGCAAGCCGCAGAGCGTGATAGGAACGGCGCGGAGACGCTGGGCACCGCGGCTCAAAATCCGTTCGCTCGTCCTAAGCGCGGTTATCGCGCAAAAGGCCGAATCGTCCTGGAAGCGCTATCGATCTGCGCGACACCTGCAATTCTGGTGGCATGCACGCTCACGGATACCGACCAGACGGCGCTTCTGTCCCTTGCGGTTGTTCTCGCATCGCTCGGCGTATTCTTTGCGACGTACGAATTCTCTGCCCCGCGCTTGCGCGACATCATGCCGACGGTGGTTCTAGCCGCGCTCGCCGCAGCAGGGCGAATCCTGTTCGCCCCCATCCCGGAGTTCAAGCCGGTAAGCGCGATTGCCATCATAGCCGGCGTGGTGTTCGGCCGGAAAAGCGGGTTCATGGTGGGCGCGTTGGCCGCACTAGCGTCGAACTTCTTCTTCGGCCAGGGCCCTTGGACTC
>NZ_CAKTYH010000143.1 GCF_934632265.1 uncultured Senegalimassilia sp. | reverse complement strand
CGGCAAGACGATGGCGTCGGCGGCGGCTATCTCGGCGGCGTCGTCGGGGATGCGGGCATCGGCCCCGGCGGCGCGCAGGCCGCGCTCGACGGAGAGCAGATTGCCCTTCTTGTAGTCAACAACAGCGATCATAAGAGCCTTTCAGGATGCGAACCCGCAGGTCCGTAACGGTTGGCAAAGAGGTCTAACGCGGTGCGCCCGATCGGCGCACGTGAGCCCGGCGTGAACGGGGGACGGAAGCGCGTTCACGCTCATCGCCCGAGACGCGGAGGGGCAATCGTGAACGCACCTCCGTCCCCCGTTCCGTCTCCCCGCTCGCCCGCGAGGCGGGCGCGCGCCCGGGCCCGGCGACGCGACGGCTACAGCATCCCCTTCGTGGACGGCAGCGCATCGCCCATGCGGGGGTCGGGCTCGCAAGCCTGGCGCATGGCGCGCGCCACCGCCTTGAACATGCCCTCGATGACGTGGTGCGTGTTCTCGCCGGCCAGCTGGCGGATGTGCAGCGTGACGCCGGCGTTGGCGGCGAAGGCGATGAAGAACTCCTTCGCCAGCGTGGCATCGAAGGCTCCCACCATCACCGCGGGGACATCAGCATCCCAGTACAGCTGACCGCGCCCCGAGATGTCCACTGCCGCCATGATAAGGGCCTCGTCCATGGGCATGGCGATATCGCCGAAACGGCGGATGCCGCGCTTGTCGCCGAGCGCCTGCGCGAACGCCTGGCCCATGACGATGCCCGTGTCCTCCACCGAGTGGTGGCCGTCCACCTCAAGGTCGCCATCGCAACGAACCTGCAGGTCGAACAAACCGTGGCGTCCGAACGCGGTGAGCATGTGATCGAAAAACCCGATGCCTGTCGCCACGTCCGTAGCACCCGTGCCGTCAAGGCTGACGGACAGGTCGATGTCGGTCTCCTTCGTGGTGCGCGCGATATGCGCAACGCGTTCGCTCATTGCAGTTCGCCTTTCTTTCGTCATGTGGGCAGCGATTCCGGACAGTTGACGCTACGTCCCCGAAATGTCCGAAGCGCCTAGGCCCTACTTCGACAGGATCTCTCGCAGGGCTGCTAGGAACCCGTCGTTCTCCTCGGGGCTGCCGATGGAGACGCGCAGGCAATCTTGCAGCATGGGCGCGCGGCTGAAGTCGCGCACGAGGATGCCGCGGTCGTAGAGCTGCTGCCACACCTCGCCCGCGCCTTCTGTGCGGAACAGGATGTAGTTGGCGTTCGAGGGGTACGCCGTGACGCCCGGCATCTGCGAGAGTTCGCGGAACACGCGCCCGCGCTCGGAGACGATCTGCATGATGCCGCGCTCGAACTTCGCGCGGTTGCGGAACACCACGCGCGCGATGGCCTGCGATACCGCATCCACCGAGTACGGCTGGCGCACCTTCAGAAACTCGCGGATGACCTCGGGATTTCCCAGCAGGTAGCCCACGCGCACGCCGGCAAGCGAGAACGCCTTGGAGAACGTGCGCAGGATGATCAGGTTCTTGTGCTGCGCCAGGTAGGGACGCACCGTGCCGCGCGAGAACTCGAAGTACGCCTCGTCGACCATCACGAGCGCGTCGGTGGCGTCGAGCAGGCGCAGGATGAAGCGCTCGTCGGCCAGGTCGCCCGTGGGGTTGTTCGGGCTGGTGACGATGACGTAGTCGATGTCGCCGCGCGCCACGCGGGACAGCACCGCCTCCTCGTCGATGGCGTAATCGGCGCGGCGCGGGATGTCGACCACCTCGGTGTTGGTGAGCTCGGCGTTGTTCTGGTACACCGAGAACGTCGGCGGCATGTTCAGGAACTTGCGCCCCGGCCCGCCCCAAGCAAGCGCTATGTCGAACAGCAGCTCGTCGCCGCCGTTGCCCACGAGCACGCAGTCGCGGTCGAGGCCGTTGGCCTCGGCGATCATGTCGCGCAGCTCGTTTGCCAAGGGGTCGGGATAGCGGTTGAAGGCCACCTTGTTGATCTCGCGCTTGATCTCGTTGCGGACCTCGGTCTCCACATCGCACGGGTTCTCGTTAGCCGACAGGTACGCCCGCGCCGGAAGGTACTTCGGGTCGTAGGGCGTGATGTCTGCCAGCTGCGGGGCGGATGCGCGGACGCTATTCATCGACGCCGTCCAAACCGTAGATGTCGCCGGTCTCCACCAGAGCCTTGCGCAGCTCGACGCTGCGGGCGTGCGCCCACAGGCCCTCGTGGCGGGCGATGGCGATGACGGCATCGGCGTCGTTGGCCAGGGACTTCGCGGAATACTGGATGACGCTGGAGTGCTTGACGAACTCATCGGTGGAAAGCGGCGAGGCGTAGCGCGCGGTGCCACCGGTGGGAAGCGTGTGGTTGGGGCCGGCCACGTAGTCGCCCACGGCCTCGGGGGTCCACTCGCCCACGAAGATGGCGCCGGCGTTGCGGATGGCGCCGAGCTGCTCGAACGCGCCGTCGAAGTGCAGCTCGAGGTGCTCGGGGGCGATGACGTTGACGGACTGGATGGCCTGTTCCATGGAATCGCAGATGACCACGAGGCCCTGATCGGCGAGCGACGCCGTGGTGATCTCGGCGCGCGTGGAGGCCTTCATGTGGCCCTCGATGGCCGCCTCGACCTTGTCGGCGTAGCCCTCGTCGAACGTGACCAGGTAGCAGCTGGCCAGCGGGTCGTGCTCGGCCTGGGCCATGAGGTCGATGGCCACCATGGCGGGGTCGGCCGTCTCATCGGCCACGACGCACACCTCGGAGGGGCCGGCGATCATATCGATTCCCACATCGCCGGAGACGATCTTCTTCGCGGCTGCCACGAACGCGTTGCCCGGGCCCGTGATCTTGCAGACCGGCTCGATGGTCTCGGTGCCGTACGCCAGCGCGGCAACGGCCTGCGCGCCGCCGACCGTGTAAATCTCGGTGACGCCGGACAGGCGGCATGCCTCGAGGACCACCGGGTCGATGCTGCCGTCCTTGGTGGGCGGCGTGACGCACACGATGCGCTCGACGCCGGCGACCGCTGCGGGCAGGGCGTTCATGAGCACCGTGGACGGATACAGCGCGCGGCCGCCGGGCACGTAGATGCCCACGCTCTCGAGCGGCGTGACCTTCGCGCCGACCAGCGCGCCGTCCTCGCGCACGGAGAACCAGCTCTGCTTGACCTGGCGCTCATGGAACTCGCGGATCTGCTTGGCGGCCTTCTTAAGCGCCTCCTCGGTTTTGGGATCGACCTTCGCCGCGGCTGCCTCGATGGTCTCGGCCGGCACGCGGAAGTCCTCGATCGCCACGCCGTCGAAGCGCTCGGTCAGCTCGCGCAGGGCCGCATCGCCCTGTTCGCGGACCTGCTCGATGATGTTCGTTGCCGCCTCCATGGCGCGGGCGTTGAACGCGCCCGTGCGCTTGAGGTGCTTGTTGGAGAATTGCTCGCCTTTGTTCAGGATGACGCGACGCATGTTGTCCTTCTTTCCATGTACACGCCGGATGACCCCTCCGGCCTTTTTCACGATGATACCTTGTCGCGGCCGCGCCTGCGAGCAGGCGTTTTCCCGGCCTCGACGTTGCTGCGCCCGACCCCTGGGCGCTTATGGGCGTAAAGCCCTGACCAGCGGTTATTCGGTCGCCGGCTCGGGCGATTGCACGCCGCCGGCGATGACCGTGGCCTCCCACTTGCCCGCCGCGGCGCCGGCGCGCATGGCGTCGGCCAGCTCCACGATGCGCGCATCGGTGCGCAGCGAGGTGCCGTTGGCGAAGAAGCGGGCCGTCGACGACAGCACATCCTCCACGATGACCAGGTTGTTCTCACGCAACGTGGTGCCCGTGGCCGTGATGTCGACGATGCGCTCGGCCAATCCAGTCAATGGTGCCAGCTCAATGTTTCCGTGCAGTTTCACGATCTCGACTTGGGTGCCGGTTTTCGCGTAATGGGCGCGCGTGATGTTGGGATACTTCGTGGCGATGCGGATGGAGCCGAGGCGACGGTAGTGCTCGGCGGTCTGCTCGGCGGCGCCGGCGGGCTCGGCCACCACGAAGCGGCAGGAGCCGAACTTCAGGTCGGCCAGCTCCACCACCTCGGGCTGCGCCTCGAGCAGCGAGTCCTCGCCGCAGATGCCGCAATCGGCCGCGCCGAGCTCCACGAACGCCGGGGCGTCGGAGGGGCGCACGATGATGTACTCCACGCCCGGGTTGCGGATGATGAGCTGGCGGCCGGGGTTATCC
>NZ_CAKTYH010000142.1 GCF_934632265.1 uncultured Senegalimassilia sp. | reverse complement strand
TACGGGCATCCCGTTGCAGCCGCGCGTCAGACGCCGCCGAACACGAAATACGCCCGGAGCTTGCAAGCCCCGGGCGCATCCTGACGCATCCCGCAACGGATGCGCCTTCGAAATCCCGCGAATAGGCGCGAATGCCGCGCTACGCCTTCTTCTTACGGCCGTTCAGAGCCGCCTTCACCGCGCCGATGACCGCCGGAGCGACCGACACGGCCACGATACCGAGCACGATGACCTCGAAGTGCTCCTGCACGAACGGCACGCCGCCGAAGAAATAGCCCACCAGCACGAACAAGCTGACCCAGGAGATGCCGCCGATGGCGTTGAACATCGTGAATTTCGCGAAGTTCATGTGCCCGGTGCCGGCGATGAACGGGGCGAACGTGCGGAAGAACGGCATGAAGCGCGTGATGACGATGGTAAGCCCGCCGTACTTCTCGAAGAAGCTATCGAGCTTAGCCATGCGCTCGGGCGTGAGCGCCTTGACCTTGCCGGAGTCGATGATGCGCTTGCCGAAGAAGCGCGCGATCCAGTAGTTCGAGGTGTTGCCCAAGATGGCCGCGGCATAGAACACCAGCAGCGTAGCGCCCAGGTGCAGCCCGCCTCCATCGGCCGAGAAGACGCCGGCCGCGAACAGCAGCGAGTCGCCCGGCAAAAACGGGAAGAACACCAGGCCCGTTTCCACGAACACGATCAAGAACAGCGGCGTGTACACCCACACCGCGCCCAGCGTGATGATCCATCCGGCGATAGCGCCGCGCGGGTCGCTTAACAGGTTAAGGAAGAAATCGATGATACCCATATGTGCCTTTCGAACGCCGTTTCACCCCGGTTTGCATGCATCCGGGGTGCAGCCCTTCCGTTTTTGGACGCAAAAAGAGCATCCTATATGGGACAGGGCGCTCGTCAGAGGCCCCTTATGGCTGCTTCCTCCCGGACCTGACCAGGTTCGGAACTTGGCGCCGCCCCGACCCATATAAGATGCTCGTTTCGACTTGGGCTAGTATACCGACACCCTGCAACCGCTGCGGGCGCAGGGCGCAAGCGTTACCAAATGCACACAGGCGCTTTACGCAGGCTTGACGCTTGGCAGCACGCCGTTGAGGCCGTCGAACAAACACACGCTGGTCACCCCAGCAAGGCTTTCGAGCGGGATCTCGGAATCGGTGATAAGCCAACGGCGATACACCGCCACCAACCCCGCGCAGAAAAACGACACGATATAGGGCACGTACGGATCGTCGCGGCGCAGACCGAGCACGTTGTCCTCCATGAGAACATCGACCAGGCTTGTCTCCAGACGGTCGAGCACATCCTGCAGCGACACATGCTGCAGCACCCGCTTGCTACGCGTCATATCAGGCGCCAAGGCCAAGCTGATGCTCTGGAACAGCTTGCTCACATCAAGCCCCTTGTCGCCATCCGAACGCAACGCATCACGGCAGCTGGCGATGATGTTTTGCGCCTCGTCGCGGATGATCTCGTCCACCAGATCGCTTACCGAGCTGTAATGCAGATAGAACGTTTTGCGATCGATATCGGCCTCGCGCGCTATGGAGGCGATGGTGATCTTATGGTAGTCCTGGTTCTCCATCAGCTTGAAGAACGCCTCACGGATGGCCTTGCGCGTGCGCACCACACGGCGATCGTTGGACCTACGCAGATCTTTTGCCATCGTTTCACCCTTCGGCGCGATCGGATCTGACACCTTATTCCCCCTCGTTTCCTGTTTATGTACCGGCACCCGGCAGCCTCTGTTCGGCTTAGCGCGATCGCTATAGCATCAGCATCGCCCATAAATCAACATTAGACCATTATATGGATACTTATCCTCGTTCGTTGCAAAACGGTCGATTGCAGAATACCAGAATCCCACCGAATTTTGGAAGCGTAGATTACTACCCACCTGCGTATTACCAAGGATGGCCGCCCGGAACGGCTCGGCACGGATTGCGAACGGCCTTTGCGCAACAACGAAACGGGCGCGGCATCATGCCGCGCCCGTTTGCGTTACACCACCTGGAAGATGAAGAACTTCAGGTAGTCGGTTTCGGGAACACCCCAGACGATGGGGTGGTCGGGCGCCTGCTGGCGCTCCTCAATCTGCCGCAGCTGCACGCCCGCATCATGCGCGGCGCTGGCAACCACATGCTTGAAACGCTCGGTGTCCATGAAGTGGCTGCAACTGCAGGTTGCAAGATACCCGCCGCGCGGCAGCAGCTTCATGGCGCGGTAGTTGATCTCCTTGTAGCCGCGCGCGGCGCTTTGGACGGTCTTGCGGCTTTTCGTGAACGCCGGCGGGTCGAGCGCGATGAAGTCGTACGTGCGGTCATGCGCGGCCTCAAGCGCCGGAAGCAGGTCGAACACGTTCGTTGCCGTAAAGTCCATGCACTCCTCCAGGCCGTTGAGCTGCGCGTTCTTGCGCGCTTGTGCAACGGCAAGCTCGGAGATGTCCACGGCGTTCACGTACGCCGCGCCGCCATGGGCGGCGTTGAGCGCGAAGCTGCCCGTGTGCGTGAAGCAGTCGAGCACGTGCTTGCCCGCAGCAAGCTTGGCCACTGCACGGCGGTTGTACTTCTGATCCAGGAAAAAGCCCGTCTTCTGACCGTTCTCGAAATCGACCTCGTAGCGCACGCCGTTTTCGATGATCTGCGTGGCAGTGGGACCGAAGGCTTCCGTACCCGGCGTACCCGGCGCCAGCGGGTCGAGACCCGCTTGGCCGCCTTCGCCACCTACGCCTGCAAACCAGCCCGCCGTGAGCTCAAGGCCCTCCAGCTTGCGGGTTGCCACATCGTTGCGCTCGTACAGACCGCGAATGAGCACGCCGTCCTCGGCGAGCACCTCGAGCAGCACCGGGAAGATCACCGGCTTGAGCTGCTCCATGCCCACGGACAGCGTTTCGGCGACCAGCACGTCGTTGAAGCGATCCACCACCAGGCCCGGGAAGCCGTCGGCCTCCGAGAACAGCACGCGGCAGCAGCTGGCGTCTTCGCCAATGACCGTTTTGCGGTATTCCCACGCCCATGCCACCTTGCGCTTCCAGAACGCGCGGTCGAACGCGTCGTTGGCGTTGTGCGTGATAAGGCGGATGCGGATCTTGCTGCTCTTCGACAGCAGGCCCGTTCCCAGATACGCCCCCTTGCGGTTCACCACGTCGATGAGGCTGCCGTTGGCAACCTCATCGCCCTGCCCCGGCGCGCCTTCCATGGACAGCACCTCGGCCTCGTACACCCACGGATGCCCCTTGGCCAGCGCATGCTCGCCCTTCGGCGTGATGGTGGCGCGAGGATACGGACGTTGAGCTTTCATGAGGGTCCTTTCGGGAACGAAGGTCAAAAGAATCGCAGGTGGCGAAAAAGTCAGCGAGGGCCGCTCTCGTTCCCGAAGCCGCCCCTTCGCTCGACCAAGCGTACTTCAGGTACGCGCCGAGTCGAGCATTCGGGGCAAAGCCGGGTGCGAGAGCGGCCCACAGCGTCAGGCAATCGCGCCGGTCTAACGGTCGGCGCAACCTATTACAGCAGTCGCAGGGAGACTTCCTTGAGCTGGCGGCCGGTGACGGCGTTCGGGGCGCCGGTCATGGGATCGGAAGCGCTGGATGTCTTCGGGAAGGCGATGACGTCGCGGATGGACTGCTTACCGGCCAGCAGCATGACCAGGCGATCGAGGCCCAGCGCGATGCCGCCGTGCGGCGGGGCGCCCAGCTCGAGCGCGTGGATGAGGTGGCCGAACTTCTCCTCCATCTGCTCATCTTCCACGCCCAGGCGGCGAAGCACGCGCTTCTGCAGCTCGGCGTTGTGGATACGGATGGAGCCGCCGCCCATCTCGAAGCCGTCCATGACGATGTCGTAGGAGTAGCTCGAGCACGCCAGCGGATCGGTTTCGATCTTGTCCCAATCGGCCTCGGGGATCATCGTGAACGGATGATGCTCGGCGGCGTACTTCTTCTCCTCCTCGTCGTACTTGAACATGGGGAAGTCGACGACCCACAGCAGGGCGTGGCCCTCACGCGGGATGTTCAGGGCCTCGGCCATGTGCAGGCGCAGGGCGGAGAGCACGGCGGACGCGGTGTCGTAGGTGTCAGCGGCGAACAACAGCAAGTCGCCCGGCTCGACGCCGGCGGCCTGCTTGATGGCGCCGTGCACCTCGTCGCCGAGGAACTTGATGATGGGGCTCTTGCCCGCAAGCTCGGCGTGGGCGTCGGTGTAGG
>NZ_CAKTYH010000141.1 GCF_934632265.1 uncultured Senegalimassilia sp. | reverse complement strand
CCTGGAAGGAGTTGCCGACGCCGCGAGGCATGTAGACGGCCTTGGAGGGGTCGATGACGCACGTGTAGACCTCGCCGAAGCTCTCGCCCGGCCGCAGGTCCACCCACGCACCAAATACGCTGCCCGTGGCCACCGAGATGTACTTGTCCCAGGGCTCGGCGTGGATGCCGCGGGTCACGCCCCGCTCCGCGTTGAAGGATATGTTGTTCTGCACGGGGCCCAGGTCGGGCAGCCCCAGGCCCACCTGCTTGGCGCGCTGCCAGTTCTCCTTGAACCAGCCGCGGGAGTCGCCGTGCACCGAAAGGTCGAACACCAGCATCCCGGGGATGTTGGTGCGCTCCGCCTTGAGCTCCTTCTCGAATTCGATCTCAGCCATGCCTGCCCCCTTACTGGCCCTGCGCCTTGTAGCGCGCCTCGGTGGCCGCCTTGGCCGAGCGCCACCAGGACTCGTTTCCGCGGTACCATTCGATGGTGGCTCGCAGGCCCTCTGCGAAGTCGTTGTGCGCCGGGCGCCAGCCGAGCTCGGTCTGAAGCTTCGTGGAGTCGATGGCGTAGCGGCGGTCGTGGCCGGGGCGGTCGCGGACCCAATCGAAATCGTCGGGGTCCTTGCCCATCATCTCCAGGATCATGCGCAGGACCGTGATGTTGTTCTTCTCGCCGTCGGCGCCGATCAGGTAGGTCTCGCCCATGCGGCCCTTCGTGAGGACGGTCCACACCGCCGAGGAGTGGTCCTCGGTGTGGATCCAGTCGCGCACGTTCTCGCCCCTGCCGTAGAGCTTGGGGCGGACGCCGTCGATGATGTTGGTGATCTGGCGCGGGATGAACTTCTCCACGTGCTGGTAGGGGCCGTAGTTGTTCGAGCAGTTCGAGATCGTGGTGCGCAGGCCGTAGGTGCGGGTCCAGGCGCGCACGAGCATGTCGGAGGCCGCCTTGGTGGAGCTGTAGGGGCTCGAGGGCTTGTACGGCGTGGACTCGGTGAAGCGCGCCGGGTCGTCGAGGGCCAGGTCGCCGTAGACCTCGTCGGTGGAGACGTGGTGGTAGCGGATGCCGTGCTCGCGCACGGCCTCGAGCAGCCGGAAGGTGCCCTCGACGTTGGTGCGCAGGAACGGCTCGGGGTCCGCGATGGAGTTGTCGTTGTGGGACTCGGCGGCGTAGTGGACGATGGCGTCGTGGCCGGGGACGATCCTGTCGAGCAGCTCGGCGTCGCAGATGTCGCCGACCACGAGCTCCACGCGGTCGGCGGGCAGGCCCGCGATGTTCTCGCGGTTGCCCGCGTAGGTCAGCTTGTCCAGCACCGTCACGTGCACGTCGGGGTGCTCCTGCACCACATGGTGCACGAAGTTGCTGCCGATGAATCCGCAGCCGCCCGTGACGATGATGTTTTTGGGCTCGAAACTCTCAGCCACGCGATCCTCCTATTTCGAAAACTCCTAGCCGGAGCAATTAACGACTCAGTAATGGAAATCAGCATAGCAGTCAACGCTACGACTCGGCGAATTTGCATTGCATATTCAGCAAACGCCCCCGCTTGAAGCGAGGGCGTTTGGATGGCTAATCAACGACGCTTGCTGACAAACTCACCTTCAGCAACTCGCTTCAAATGCTGACCGTAAACCGATTTGCCGTATTTATTCGCACATTCACGCAGCTGATCAGTATCAATCCAATTGTTCTCCCACGCAATCTCCTCGGGAACGCACACAGGAATATCTTGGCTTCGCTCAACAGCGCGCACAAACTCACCCGCTTCGTACAGCGATTCCATCGTGCCCGTATCCAGCCAAGCAAAGCCGCGACCAAGGGTAACAACGGACAAGGTGCCGTCCTCCAAGTACATGCGGTTGAGATCGGTAATCTCAAGCTCACCGCGAGCAGAGGGCATAACCTTCTTAGCCAGCTCACAAACACGAGAGTCATAGAAGTACAGGCCTGTAACAGCATAGGAACTCTTCGGATGCTCCGGCTTCTCTTCGATAGAAACGGCATTATAGTTTTCATCGAACTCAACTACGCCAAAGCGCTCCGGATCATCGACATGATAGCCAAACACCGTAGCACCCTTCCCGGACTCAGCAGCACTCACAGCGCCACGAAGGTGGGCACCCAATCCATTCCCGTAGAAGATATTGTCGCCTAACACCAGAGCACAAGATTCTCCTGCGATAAATTCCTCGCCAATGATAAAGGCCTGCGCAAGGCCGTCAGGGCTAGGCTGCTCAGCATAAGAGAGCCTCACGCCAAATCGGGATCCATCACCCAAAAGCCGCTCGAAGTTAGGCAGGTCCTGCGGGGTTGAAATGACCAAGATATCGCGAATGCCCGCCATCATTAGGACCGACAGGGGATAATAAATCATCGGCTTATCATAAACGGGCAGTAACTGCTTGCTCGTAACCAACGTGAGCGGATATAAACGAGTGCCAGATCCGCCGGCAAGAATAATACCTTTCATAAATCCTCCTCAGCAATAACCAGCACCGCAAATGTTGTTTCAGACACGACAGCGACCCCTGAAGCAACAGCATAAACGACTCAGATTATTCGTATTGTTCATATCTTATCTTTTAACAGCTGCAAGGTGCGCGCCAAAGCATCATTAATCCGAAATGCTTACCCCCCTCATATATTGTTCTTGCCACTTCTCGCGCAGTGGCCGCGCTCTTTTCTTGCGGACGCGAATGTGAGATAAGAGATGCGCATGGGGCGGAGGGCGCTTGCCGCACCCCCCAGGAGCCAGGCTCTTTAAAAAAGGCTGGCGCCTCCGGCCCGCAGGTGGACGCGAATTAGGCAGGATGGCGTGCGGCGCCGTATGTCCGATGAGGTTGCGCCTGCGGAAACCAGAGGAGAACCTCTGCCTCGCCGTGAAGCGTGGAGATCGGAGGACGCCATGATTTGCATCGGGATCGATATCGCCAAGAGAAGCCATGTCGCCAGCGCGGTCAACGAGAGCGGAAGCACCGTCGTCGAGTCGTTCAAGTTCGACAACACGGCGAGCGGCTTCGCGAAGATGCTGAAGAGGCTTTGCAAGGCCGATGCGACCCCGGAGAACAGCTTGGTCGGAATGGAGGCCACGGGGCACTACTGGGTGGCCCTGTTCGACTTTTTGACCTCGCATGGCTACGAGGCCGCGGTGATCAACCCCATCCAGACCGATGCCTTCCGCGACGTCTGGACGGTCCGCAAGGTCAAGACCGACGCGCTCGATGCGGCGATGATAGCCGACCTCGTCCGCTACAAACGCTACGAACCCTCCGCGCTCGGCGACGAGGCGACCGAGGAGCTGCGCAACCTCGCCCGCTACAGGATGTCGCTCGTAGAGCGCTCCACGGCCTTGAAGAACAGGGCGACGGCCATCCTCGACAGGACGTTCCCAGAGCTCGCCGGCCTGTTCAGCAACGCGTACTGCCCGACCCACCGCGAGCTGCTGCAACATTGCGCGACGCCCGACCAGGTACTCGGCACCGACATCAGGACGCTCGAGCGCATCCTCAGGGAGTGTGTTTCGTCAAGTTCTTGTCGATAAATTCTGCGTCCTGGTTTCGACGCAATCCGCAAAGCTGCCGGCCGCCGCATCCGTGCCGCCTAGTCTGCGGCCTTCCCGAGCATGAGCGCATGCTCCATCCTCTTGCTCGTCCCGTTGAACTCGACGAGCCTGCCGTGGTGCATGATGCGGTCGATGAGCGCGAAGGCGAGCTTGTCGTCGCCGAACACGACGCCCCATTTGGAGAACTCGATGTTGGTGGTTATCACCAGGCTTCGCTTCTCGTAGCAGTCGCCCAGCACTTGGAACAGCAGCCTCGCCCCCTCCCGGTCGAGCGGGACGTAGCCGAGCTCGTCGACGATGACGAGCCTCGCCCTCGCGATGTCCTTCAAAAGGGGCTCCAGGCAGTTCTCCCTGCTCGCCTTCGCCAGCATGAGCACCAGCTCGGCGGCGGTGAAGAACCTCACCTCCTTTCCCGCCTGCGCGCAAGCCATCCCCATGGCGATGGCGAGGTGGGTCTTGCCGCGACCGGTCTGGCCGTGGAAGACGAAGTCCTCCGCCTGCTCGACGAACCCCAGCGACCTCAGGTCGTCGACCCCGTAGCCCTCCGGCAGGGCAACCTGGGAGAAGTCGTAGCCCTCGAAGGACTTCACCTGCGGGAACCTCGCCTTCCTGACCAGGCGCTCCCTCTTCCTCCTGTCGCGCAGCTCCAGCTCTGAGGCGATCAGCCCGCGCACCGCGGAGACCTGGTGTTAGCGTCAATATAGTTTGCGCCGTATTTGCCAATTTATCGCGCCAAGCGGACCAACGTATATGCGCCGCCCG
>NZ_CAKTYH010000140.1 GCF_934632265.1 uncultured Senegalimassilia sp. | reverse complement strand
CCAGCGCATCACCATTGCCCGCAACTGCCAGAAGTTCGGCGGCAAGGTCGAGTACCAGCTTTAATCACCCTTTGATCGGCGTCGATCGCAGGAACAAATTCACTTCGAAAGGAGGGTCGTCTGCCATTGCGTGGATGGCCCTCTTTTCCTTAGCAGCGAAACGCTATCGAGCGGCAAGCGAGCCAGAACGCTGAAGCGCTCGAATCCCCCGGATAACCGGGAACGCATCTAAGCAAGGAGGATTTTAGTATGCAACCTTTGAAGGGCCTGAAGGTCGTCGACCTCACCACGTTCTTGGCAACCCCGACCACCGGCCGTATCCTCGGCGAGTGGGGCGCCGACGTCATCAAGGTCGAGGCGTTCAAGGGCGATCCGTGCCGCACGAACCAGGCAGTCGTGTTCGGCATGCCCTCCAGCGACGAGGAGAACCTCGCATTCGACGTCGCCAACTTCCATAAGCGCTTCGTCGCGCTGAACCTCAAGTCCGAGAAGGGCAACGAGGTCATGATGAAGCTGCTCGAGGACGCCGACGTCTTCATCACCAACACCCGCACCAAGTCCCTGGCAAAGATGGGCCTGGACTGGGAGAGCCTGCATGCGAAGTTCCCGCGCCTGATCATGGGCCATGGCCTGGGCTACGGCAAGAAGGGTCCTGAGAAGGACGCTGCCGGCTTCGACGTGACCTGCTACATGGGCCGCGGCGGCGTTTTCGGCACCACCGTCAACAAGGGCGACTCCCCCATGATCCCGACCAACGGCTACGGCGACTACCAGTGCTCCGTGTTCCTGGTGGCAGGCATCCTGGCCGCGCTGCAGGGTCGCGAGAAGACCGGCGAAGGCGATTACGTCACCTGCGCGCTGCAGCACGCCGGCATCTACACGCTGGCTACGGGCATGATCTCCGCCCAGTACGGCAACCCCTATCCGAAGAGCCGTCTTGAGGTCAACAACCCGCTGAACAACGTGTTCCGTTCCAAGGACCAGAAGTGGGTCGTCCTGTGCCTGCCCGAGTACGACCGCGATTGGCCGCGCGTCATGCACCTCATCGGCCGCGACGAGCTTGCCGAGCATCCGGACTACAGCTGCTGCCAGACCGTCAACGACAAGGGCCTGGCTCCCGAGGTCGTCAAGATCCTCGACGACGGCTTCGCGCAGTTCACGCGCGAGGAGCTGCTGAAGATGTTCTCCGAGAACGACATGCCCTGCGAGCCGGCTCAGACGCCGACCGACATCTACGAGGACCAGAACGCGCTGATCAACGAGTACATCAAGCCTGTTCAGTACCCGGCCGGCCCGCGTTGGTGCCCCACCGCCCCCGTCCAGTTCGAGCTTGGCGAGACCGAGGACCTGATCCCGGGCGGCAAGCTGGGTTCTGCAACCGAGGACGTCATGAAGGAGCTCGGCTACAGCGAGGATGAGATCAAGGCCGCCGAGGCCGAGGGCGCCGTTTCCGGTCCCGTCGACCTGGCAGTGCTTCAGGGCAAGTAATATATCCTTACCCAAAGGCTTTCTTGCATAGCGACAGAGTTGCTTGGGAAGGGGCGACGGCGTTCGCCCCTTCCCCATATCATATGGAGGGGTCCTATGATCACCGACGTCAAAATCAACGAAGCTGAAAAGCGGCGCTTTTACGAAAGCGGCGCCTGGGGAACCGACACCATCGCAGACGTCTGGCAGGACCGTAGCACTCGATTCGCCGACCGCGTATACGTACAGGACGACCTTGGTTGCACGTTGACGTATCGAGAAGTTGACGAAGGGGCAAGCCGAATCGCCGCCTGGCTTATGGAAAAGGGCGTGCAAAACGGCGATGTCGTCTCCTTTCAGGTTCCCAAATGGGCCGAATTTTGCATGATCTACGTGGCATGCGCCAAAATCGGCGCCGTCATGCATCCCGTTGCAACCGCCATGAACGCCACCGATTTGGAATACATCTTCAACCAGGTCGGCACCACGGCATATATCTGCCCCACATTCTCATATAAGACGGACTACGAACTGGAATTCCAAAAGTTCAAAGATCGAATCCCTTCGTTGCGCGCATTGCTGCTCTTGGACAAGGTCCAGCCGGCGCACGACGAAAACGCTGCAACGCTTTCGAAGGTCTTGGAGTCCGTCGCACCTTTCGCCGGGGCTTGCCCGGCCCATTCCGACGATGTCGCCTGCATCTTGTCGACATCGGGCACGACCGGAAAACCGAAAGCCGCGCTGTTCACGCATAACAACCTGTTGTATTCAGAGCGGGTGTTCTCGGACGACCTTGAACTAGGCCCCGACGACACCGTATGGATGCCTTCCCCGCTCAACCATGCAACGGGTTTTTTCCATGGCCTGATCTCGCCGATGCTCACGGGCGGACGCTGCGTGCTGCAGTTGCGCTTCAAGGCCGACGAGGCGGTCGAGCTGATCAATCGGGAGAACGTCACCTGGTCCTGCGGCGCTACGCCGTTCGTGCACGACTTGCTGAAATATCTTGAGGAATCAGGCAAGGCCATCCCCACCCTCAAGTACTTCCTGTGCGGAGGGGCGCCTGTGCCGGGCAGCCTCATCGAGATGGCGAACCGTCATGGGTTTTTGCTCTGCGAACTGTACGGCTCCACTGAAAGCTGCCCGCACCTGCGCGTTCCCCGCAACAGGTGCGTGGAGTGGAACGGCCGCTTCTCGGGCGTCCCCTATCCCGGGATCGAAGTGAAGGCCGTCGACGAGCACCGTCAAGAGGTGGCCCCGGGCGTGCAGGGAGAGGAAGCGAGCCGCGGGCCGCATATGTTCGTCGGCTACCTGAACGACCCGGAACGCACCGACGAGGCCTTAGACGATGACGGCTGGTTCTACAGCGGCGATTTGTGCACCATCGACGAGCAGGGCCGCGTGAAGATCAACGGCCGCAAAAAGGAGATCATCATCCGCGGCGGCGAGAACATATCCGCTCGCGAGGTCGATGACGATGTCATGGGTTGGGACCAGATCGTCGATCATGCGACGATCGGCATGCCCGACGAGCGCCTTGGCGAGAGGATCTGCCTGTTCGCCGTGCCGGCCGATCCGGATGGAGAAGAGCTGTGCCTGCATGACTTGCTAGAATATATGGATGGCAAGGGTATCGCTAAACGCCTGTGGCCTGAACGCCTTGAGGTCATCGACAAGATCCCCCGCACCGCCACCGGCAAAGTGCAGCGATTCGTGCTGGCAAAGGAAATCAAGCATCGTATGGGTATCGAGGAATAGCAATGATCGAACAGCAATACAGCATCACGCGCACGCGCGCAACCTGGAAGCCCCGCGTTGCGGCCGACGATCTTCCCTTCGTGAAGGATTCGGCTGGAAACGTGCTGGTCGCGCTCAACGGCGACGCAGAGGCCTCCTACACAGGCACCGGACGCACGCTGGTTGGCCAACCGCCGTACACGTGCCTCAACGATGATGCAGGCACGGAAAACGAGCATATGACCTTCGTAGATGCTGATGAGCTGCCCGAGGGCGTTGTTTTCGACTACCATATCGACGGCGGATTCAACAACAACGCCGTCATCGTCACGTGGAAGATCCGGGACGCATCCCGATATCGCATCCGCTGGGTTGCCCTCAAAACGTTCACGGGCATGCAGCTGAAATACATCATGCCCAAGAAATTCCCTCCCCTGGTGTTCGCACTGGCCGCCGAAGATGCTTTCGCTTATTGCAACAAGATCCCCTGCGAGGAATGCGCATTCCGCTGCAAGAGCGGCTTCGAGCTCTATGCGCTGATCGAAGGCATCGGCATCGTGAAAAGGTCCATGGACCGCATCTCCATGCTGAACCTGGACCAGATCAAATAACGTTACGACAACACCTGCCATCTTGCGCACCCGTAGCCTCCGACAAGGCTGCGGGTGCGCTGTTGTTTTGGTCGAAAATACCCATTCACCTGGGATTATCGAAGTGATTGAGACCGATTTCGCCGCAGAATGCGCCATTATTCGTTTTGCAAATGATTTAGGCGAAATCGTTTGGGACGCTGAATTGGATTTCGGCTCGACAGGGTCGCATAATCGATGTTGTCGAAAGCCGATAGAGCCTATCGCGACAACGGAGATGGCGAATAGGCGGGCACAGTCTAAGGAGGTTCACATGAATCCCAATGCAAAGATCACCGACGAGCAGTTCGAAACGTATCTGAAGCAGATCCGCGAGCTTGCCGAAGGTCCGTTCGAGGAGATTCAGAAGGAGGTCGAGGTCACCAACACCTTCCCCGAGGAGTTCTACGAGCTGGCCAAGAAAAACGACCTGTACCGCTTCTACCTGCCCAGCGAGTACGGCGGATGGGACCTCGACGAGCTTGAGATCCTGCGCGTCCAGGAAGAGTTCTCCCGCGGCCCGGGCGGCATGCGCATGCACCTGCATCATGC
>NZ_CAKTYH010000139.1 GCF_934632265.1 uncultured Senegalimassilia sp. | reverse complement strand
GGCCGAGGCCATCCGCCGCCGCATCGCGGAGGGGGCGCCGTTTTTGGGCATCTGCTTGGGCGAGCACCTGCTGTTCGAGGAAGGCGTGGAAGGCGCCGGCGCCGACGGCAACCCGCACGGTTTGGGCGTGCTGCCCGGATGCGTGGGGCGTATGCCGCGCCAGGACGCCGAGGGCCGCGCGTACAAGGTCCCGCACGTGGGCTGGAACACCGTTGATTTCCCCGCCGGTGCACCGGAGAACCCGCTGTTCGCGGGCATCCCTTCGGGCACGTACTTCTACTTCACCCACAGCTACATCGCGCCTGACGGGTCGTTCGCCATCGCGCACACCACGCATAGCGTGACGTTCCCGTGCGCCGTGCAGAAGGGCAACGCGTTCGGCGTGCAGTTCCACCCCGAGAAAAGCTCGGATGCCGGCGCGGCCGTGCTGCGCAACTTCGTCGAGATCGCCAAGGCGGCATCGCCCGCCTTGCAAGGTTAGGGGGCCGCCATGTACCTGCTTCCCGCAATCGATATCCTGGGCGGCAAGGCCGTTCGCCTGGCGAAGGGCGATTACAACCAGGTGACCGTCTACAACGACGACCCCGTGGCGCAGGCTCGCGTCTTCGAGCAGGCGGGCGCCCGATGGGTGCACGTGGTCGACCTGGACGGCGCGCGCAGCGGCGTTCCGGAGAACATCGCCATCGTGGAGCGCATCGTGCGCGAGACGTCGCTTTCCGTCGAGATCGGCGGCGGCATCCGCAGCTTGGAGACGCTCAAGCGCCTGGCCGACGCCGGCGCGGCGCGCATGGTGCTGGGCACCGCGCTCGTCAACGACCCGGACCTTGCGCACGCGGCGATCGCCGCAGTGGGCGGCGACCGCCTGACCGCAGGCATCGACGCGAAGGGCGGGGAAGTGGCCGTTTCGGGTTGGATCGAGGGCTCGGGCGTGGCCGCCGCCGACCTGGCGCGCGCGATGGGCGCCGCCGGGTTCAAGCACATCGTCTACACCGACATCGCGCGCGACGGCATGCAGACCGGCATCGACGTGCAAGCTTACGTCGACATGGCGAACGCGTTCGGCAACCCCGTCATCGCCAGCGGCGGCGTGGCCAGCCTTGCCGACATCGAGCGCCTGGCGCCGGTGGTGGAAAGCATTGAGGGTGTCATCACCGGCAGGGCCGTCTACGAGGGCACGCTCGACGTCGCCGAAGGCGTCGCCCTTTGCGCCAGCCTGACCGCCGCGCGATCCTGATGCCGCAAGGGCGCCGTGCGCCGTTCGTTTAGCGGCGAAGCCGGGCGCTGCCGCACCTGCGCGGAGTTCCCCGGCCCTGCGCCGCACCCGCCGGCGCCATCCCGTCGATTTCCCTTTCCCCGAGCCGTTGAGGAGCAGATATATGTTGGCAAAACGCGTGATCCCCTGCATGGACGTGAAGGACGGCCGTGTGGTGAAGGGGGTCAACTTCGTGAACCTGCGCGATGCGGGCGACCCCATCGAGCTGGCGCAGCGCTACGACGAGCAGCGCGCCGACGAGGTGATCTTCCTTGACATCACCGCCACCAGCGACAAGCGCGAGACCACCGTCGACCTTGCAAGCCGCGCCAGCGCGCAGCTGCACCTGCCGTACTGCGTGGGCGGCGGCTTCCGCAGCGTCGCCGACATCCGCCGCATGATAGCCGCCGGCGCCGACAAGGTGTCGATCAACAGCGCGGCGGTGGACAACCCGCAGCTCATCTCCGATGCCGCCGCGGCGTTCGGCACGCAGGCCATCTTGTGCGCCATAGATGCGAAGCAGGTGGCCGGCAACCCCAACAAGTGGGAGGTCTACGTGCACGGCGGCCGCACCGCAACCGGCATCGACGCCGTGGAATGGGCGGTCGAGGCGGCTCGCCGCGGCGCGGGCGAGATCTTGCTGACCAGCATGGACCGCGACGGCAGCAAGGACGGCTTCGACTGCGCGCTCACCCGCGCAGTGGCGCGCGCGGTGGACATCCCCGTCATCGCCAGCGGCGGCGTGGGCAAGCTCGAGCACTTCGCCGAGGGCATCATCGACGGCGAGGCCGACGCGGTGCTGGCCGCCAGCGTCTTCCACTTCGGCGAGTTCACGGTATCCCAGGTCAAGGAGTACATGCGCAGCCAGGGCGTCCCGGTGCGCCTGTAGATAGGCAGTCGGTGCGAACAGGGGGGCGTGAACAGGGGACGGAGGTGCGTTCACGATAACGTTGCCATGTTCCCGAACGGCAAACGTGAACACACCTCCGTCCCCTGTTCACGCCGGAAACCATCGTCGAAAGGATGATCCATGCAAACCGAGCTTCCCGAGCTGAAATACAACGCCGACGGGCTGATCCCGTGCATCGTGCAGGACGTGGAGACGCATGAGGTGCTCATGATGGCGTGGATGAACGCCGAGAGCCTGACGCTGACGCTCGAGCGCGGCGAGACGGTGTTTTGGAGCCGCAGCCGCCAGGAGCTGTGGCACAAGGGCGCCACCAGCGGCAACACGCAGAAGATCGTCGAACTTCGCTACGATTGCGATGCCGACACGCTTCTAGCGCTCGTTCATCCGGCGGGCCCCGCATGCCACACCGGCGCCACCAGCTGCTTCTTCCGCACGCTAGCCAAGTTCGAGTAGCCGTTTCGCCGTCATCCGATATGCTGCCGAAAGGCATCGGATCGCGCCCAACTGAGGCGGTGGAGAAGGCGCGCCGCCGAAATAAACGCAATGAAGGGATGCGGGCGTTGGTCATGGCAGCTGAATAGACAATCTGGAAAAAACGAATAAATGCCGTTATGCTAGCAAGAACACCGGCGAAGCCCGCTCCATAGGCTGTCAAACTTCTGGAGTGGCGGGCGGCGCAGTGTTATCGAATCAATAGCCGGGTGCCAGCCCGGCTATTCTATTTCTTCTGCCCTATCATGCCCGGTCATGCGCTTCGGGTGGTTATCCGCAGTGACTTGCTTGCACGCGCCCGGCGCCTGCGCTATCCTGCCCCTAGCTTTATTTTCTCGAAGGAAACCCTTCCCATCATCAAGTTCCCGCTTCATTTCCACGCTCCATCTATGCGCAAAGCGGGTGACAACCCATATATATAAGGAGGAATAAGGGTGAAGTTCTTTCTGGACACGGCAGATCTAGCCGAAATCGAAGAGGCTGCTAGCTGGGGTGCGCTGGCGGGCGTCACCACCAACCCGTCCCTGTACGCCAAGATCGGCGGCAAGCTGGACGACTTCCACAACCACATGAAGCGCATCTGCGACATCGTCGGCCCGGACTGCCCGGTTTCCGCCGAGTCCGTCGCCATGACGCGCGACGAGATCGTCGCCGACGGCCGCAAGCTGGCTGAGATCGCCCCGAACATCGTGGTGAAGATCCCCACCATGGTCGAGGGCCTGGCCGCCACCCACACGCTGGCCGCCGAGGGCATTCCGGTGAACATGACGCTGTGCTTCAGCGTGCCGCAGGCCCTGCTGGCCGCACGCGCCGGCGCCCGCTACATCAGCCCGTTTATCGGCCGCTTCGATGACATCTCCGAGGACGGCCTCGAGCAGGTCGGCAACATCGTCACCGCCATCAATAACTACGACTTCACGGCCAACACCGCCAATGGCGAGCAGATCGAGATCATCGCCGCCTCCGTGCGCAGCGCCAACCACGTCACGCAGTGCGCGCTCATGGGCGCCGACATCGCCACCGTCCCGTTCGGCGTGCTGAAGAAGATGGTGCAGCATCCGCTCACCGACCGCGGCCTGGACTCCTTCATGAAGGACTGGGAGAAGGTAGCTAACGCATGAGCGACGAGCAGAATGTAGCGGAGGCGCCGCAGCAGGGCGCCCCCGCGGCCGATGCGGCGCCGGCTGCTCCCAAGCGCCGCCCGGGCCGTCCGCGCAAAAGCGCCGCCTCGTCGGGCAAGGCTTCTGCCGAGGCTTCTTCCGACGCGGCTTCCGACGCCGCTTCTTCGGCTGATCCGGCCGAGAGCGCTCCGAAAACGCCGGCCAAGCGCCGCCCGGGCCGTCCTCGCAAGAAGGCCGCGCCCGCCCAGGAATCCGAAGCCGCTTCCGCCGCGAAGGCGGAGCCCGCAGCAAAGGCCGCACCCGCTGCGAAGGCGAAAAAGGCGAAGGAGGCCCCTGCCGAGCCCGAGGCCGCCGCGCCCAAGGCGCAAGCCGCTGAAAGCGCCCAGGCCCCTGAGGCCGTAGCCGGCACGCCGGCAAGGCGCCGCCCGGGCCGTTCGCACAAGAAGATCGCCACCGCGCCCGTCGCCGCCCAAGCGGCCCCCGCGCAGGACGCATCCGACAAGCAGCAGGCCCCCGAAGCCGCTGAGGCTGCCGAGGCCGCACAGGCCGCCCAGGCACCCGCCGCGGCCGCCGGCTCCGATCAGCAGGAACCCGCCCGCGACATGGCCCCGGGC
>NZ_CAKTYH010000138.1 GCF_934632265.1 uncultured Senegalimassilia sp. | reverse complement strand
ATTGCATCACGCGACAAGGTACCCGTACGCAACGGAGTGAATAATTGTTCTGGACACACTTTTTGTCCTATAAGCCTCTGTAGCAAGTGCCCAAGGTATGCATAGTAAAGGGGTGCAGCGTGTATATGCGCTGCACCCCTTAGCTTTACGGGAGGACAATTGGCAAGGGCCTTCTACTTCAGCTGCTTTCCGTTCGTGTCCCAGTAGAAGCGCTTGAACTTGCGAATCTGGTTCAGGTGCATGATCTTCGCCCACATGTTGTGCTTGAAGGAGTCGGGCGCGTAGTGCAGCGGGTAGGGCTCGTCGGTGGTCTTCAGCGCCTTCAGCGCCTGGGCGAGGCGCTCCTGGTTATCCATGCTGCGTTTGAGCACGTAGGCGGGGACGCAGCAGTACAGGAACGGGTTGTAGGCCTCGTGGTAGTCCACCGGCTGGCCCATGACGAACTCGCGCACGATAAGCTCGACGAAGTTCTGCCCGCCAAGGCTCATGTAATAGGTGTTGCGTCCGCAGCGGGTGTTCACCTCGAAGAATCGGAAGCTGCCGTCGCGGCTGTCGTACTTGATGTCGAAGTTTGCGAAGCCTCGATACCCGACATGCGATAGGAAACGCTTGGCGCACGAGATGATGGCCTCTTCGCGCTCGCCCATGATGCACAGCGGGTTGCCAAGCGCGGTGGGGTCGTGGTCCTGCAGGCACACCACGCCGCCTGCTACTACGCGCATGTCGCCGGAAGCGTCCGAGAACGTGGTGAGGGTGCGGATGGCGTCGTCGCCGCCGGGGATGAAGTCCTGCAGCACTAGCAGGTTGTTGTAGTCCGACGTACGGATGCTGCGCCAAACCTGGGCAAGCTCCTCCGGACTTTCGATCTCGTAGATCTTTCGCCAGCCTTCGATGGTGGGCTCGGCGTCTTGGAATTGGGCCGAGTTGGAAGGCTTGGCGATAAGCGGGTAGGGGAACTCGTTAACGGGCAGCTCATCGGGGCCGTTGCCGCAGTCGAAGTACCAGGTTTTCGGGAACGGGATGTCCAGCTCCTCGCAGATCTCGTAGAAACGGCGCTTCTGCGTGATGTCGTCGAGCAGGGGGAAGTCGATATAGGGGACCACGTAGCCGAGCTCCTGCAGGCGCTGCTTGCCCTGGGAGAGCATGCGGGCGTGGCAGTCGTCGCAGCCCAGGATGAGCAGCGTCTTCTCCGGGTGCGCCCCGTGGACTTCCTGGGCGATGCGCTCGAGGGCGTTGTACAGGCCTTCTTGTTCGTGGATATGCGGCTCCAGGCGATAGTCGGTGAAACGGCTTTCGGAGAGCATCTTGATGTTTTGCGTGGCAAGCACGATGGTGCTTTCGATGCCGAAGGCGCGATGCAGCTCGCGCACGTAGCTGTATGCAAGGATATCGCCGCCGACCACCACCGGTTGCAGCAGGCGCGCCACATCCTCGGTGCGGGTGATAGGTGCGGGATCGACGTTTGCGGTCATGAAATCTCCTTTGAGATCCGACAACGTATGCAGCCTTGCATTATCGCACACGCTGCGCACAGCGCGTAGGCGTGACGCGCGTTTCGTGGAAAGTGCCCATAGGGCGGGTCGGTGGCGTATGATGAGCGAATGCAAAACGCCGGTCGGCGAACCTGTAAGAGAAGGAGCATTCCAGCGCATGTGCGGATTCGTGGGATTCACCGCCGTTGATTTCGATGAGCGGGCCAATCGCGCCATCGTCAAGGACATGGCGGATCGTATTATCCATCGCGGCCCTGATGATGAGGGCTTTTTTGTCAACGATGATGTGGCAATGGGCTTTCGCCGCCTGTCCATCATCGACCTTGAGGGAAGCCGCCAGCCCATGCAGAACGCCGATGGCAGCGTGACCGTCACGTTCAACGGCGAGATCTACAACTTCCAGGAGCTGCGTGCCGAGCTTCAGGGCAAGGGCTACGAGTTCAAGACCAACGGCGACACCGAGACCGTCGTCCACGGCTATGAGGAATGGGGCACGGGCGTGTTCGAACGCCTGCGCGGCATGTTCGCCATCGCCATCTGGGATGACAAGCGCAAGCAGCTGGTGCTGGCGCGCGACATCTTCGGCATCAAGCCGCTGTACTACCAGCACGAGGGAAATCGTCTGATCTGGGGCAGCGAGATCAAGTCCTTCCTGGCGCATCCGCGTTTCAAGAAGGAGCTCAACCGCGAGGCCCTGCCGCAGTACCTGTGCTTCGAGTACATGAACGACTCGCAGACCATGTTCAAGGACGTCCATAAGATGACGCCCGGTCATTTCATGGTGCTCAAGGACGGCAAGGCAACCATCGAGTGCTTCTACAAGATCACCTACAAGATCGACCGCTCCAAGGGTCTTGAGGAATGGGCCGACATCATCAAGGACACGTTTGACGAGAGCGTGCGCGCCCATGAGATCGCCGACGTCGAGATCGGCAGCTTCCTGTCCGGCGGCATCGACAGCTCACTGGCCGCGTACTGCATGGGCCAGCATCACGACGAGGGCGTGAAGACGTTCTCCGTGGGTTACGACATCACCGGCAGCGAGGAGCAGCGCGACAAGGCGGAGAACGCCGGCTTCAAGATCAAGCTGGACGAGCTGAAAGACGCGCGCGAGTTCGCCGAGTGGGCGGGGCTCTCCAACAAGGACGTGCAGGTCACGGCCAAGGAATTCTTGGATATCGTCCCCACCGAGCAGTACCACATGGACGAGCCGCTCGGCGCGCCGTCTGCCATCCCGCTGTACTTCGTCAGCCAGCTTGCCTCTAAAGAGGTGAAGGTGGTGCAGTCCGGCGAGGGCGCCGACGAGCTGTTCGGCGGCTACTGGATCTACCACGACCAGTACGAGTTCTCCAAGTACTTCAAGGTGCCCCGCGCGCTGCGCGCGGCCGGCGGCGCGGTTGCTCAGAAGCTGCCGCCGTTCCATGGGCGTCACTTCGCCATGCGCGGCTCGGGCGGCCCGGAGAAAAGCTACCAGCGCGCGTGCATGAACTACATGTGGGATGAGGTCCCCAACGTGCTGAAGGGCTATAACGGCCCGTGCAAGCCGTGGGAATGGTGCAAGCCGCACTTCGACGAGGCCGCGGTGCAAACGGGCGGCGGCGACGTGATCACGCAGACCCAGTACGTGGACATGGTCTCCTACATGCCCTACGACATCTGCCTGAAGGCCGACCGCATGTCCATGGCGCACTCCCTTGAGCTGCGCGTCCCCTTCCTGGACAAGAAGGTGCTCGATGTGGCGCTGCAGCTGCCCACCGACTGTCGTGTTACCGATGAGCATTCGAAGTACGCGCTGCGCCGTGCGGCCGCCCATCTGGGCTTCCCGCAGAAGGTGGCCGACATGCCTAAGCAGCCGTTCATCACGCCGCTGACCGTGTGGCTGCAGACCGACCTGTACTACGAGCGCATCAAAGAGGCGTTCACCAGCCCCGCCGCGCACGAGTTCTTCAACGTGGACTATCTGATGAAGATGCTCGATGACCATCGCAGCGCCGACTTCAGCACGCAGGAGGGCCGTTCCAAGCTCAAGATGATGCGCATTTGGAACGTGTACTGCTTCCTGTGCTGGTACGAGGTGTTCTTCGGCGAGATGTCGAAGCAGTACGCCCCGAAGACGCAGGTGGCGTAAGCGGGCTTGCGCGCGAGCCCGCGTGGGTGTGCGGGCATGTCGTCGAAGTGGACACGAAACGCTACGTCCCCGAAGTGTCCGCCCGAAGATGCGGATGTCGTAAGCGGCTTTTGCGTATGAGCCGGTGAGCGTGCAGGCTTGGCGCCGCGAACGGACAGATAGTACTACGTCCCCGAAGTGTCATGAAATAGGAAACGGCCGCGGATAGTTCCGCGGTCGTTTGTTTTGCACGAGGTCCGTTGTCGCGCATGAGCCGGTTGGGGCTGGCCGCCCCCGAAAGCGCGGTTCGGCCGTTGCTGCGGGGGTCGCACCGCTTTGCTTAGAGGCTGGCGCGCGTGGGCAGGCTACTTGTTCCAGGCGATGAAGGCCCAGGTGATTATGCGGGGGGTGCGTAGGCGCAGCGCCTTTTGGGTGCCGCCGTGGCCATCGGGCGATCCGGCGTGCTCGTTGGGCACGAGGTTGTCGTTGAGCCAGGCGTGCAGGCGCACGTAGGCGGCTTGGCGCTGCTGCTCGCCGACCACGGCGCCGGCAGCCCCGTCGATCATGCGGCGCAGGCTTTCCGCGGCCTGTTCGGGGGTGTCGAAGGTGTCGTTGCGCTCGGAGCGGATGAAATCGACCTGGGGGAGGATTCCTTCTGCGGCCAAGATGTTGATGGCGTACAGGTAATCCGGGCAGAGCGCATCCTTGAGCCCGAGCTCGGCCATGATGCGCTCATCGGTGCGCGGGCTTGAGCCGGTGGTCAGCGTGATGCACACGCGACGGCGCGCGATGTCGGTAAGGCGCAGCAGGCTGTCGCGCATGTTGGCGGTGGCGATGCTGCGGGAGGCGGTGCATACATCCACCATGCCCGGGCGCACGCCCTTGGCGGCCCAGTCCTCCTCCCAGCTTAACTGCATGGGGAACACCGTATGGACATCGGCGCGCTCAAGAGCCTCCGACATGCGGTCGAGCATGCCGCGGG
>NZ_CAKTYH010000137.1 GCF_934632265.1 uncultured Senegalimassilia sp. | reverse complement strand
GGCATGGCGCTTTTGCCCGGAGCGGTCATCGGCGCCTTCGCCGCGCTGGTTGCGGGCCGTATGTTCGACAAGCAGGGGGTGCGCCGCCCCACGCTCATGGGCACCGCCGTCTTCGCCGTGGGAGCGGCGGGATTCCCGTTCCTGTACGGCGATTCGCCCATCGCATTGGTGGCGGCGGTGTATACCGTTTTGGCCGCGGGCATCCAGTTCGCATCGGCGCCCGTGAACACCTGGGCGATCAACGCGCTTCCCAACGACGCCGTCCAACACGCGCAATGCACCGGTAACACCATCAATCAGATCGCCGGCTCGTTCGGCACGGCCCTGCTGGTGTCCGTCTCCGCGACCGCCTCGAAGGCCTCGCAGGGCGTTGCCGCCGCACAGGCTTCGTTCGCCGGCTATCATGCGGCGTTTGCGTCACCGCGGCACTCATGGCCTGCGCGATCGTCCTGACCGTGCTGCTGGTACGCGACTGGAAGCGCCGCTGAGCGCTATTTCCCGCGGCGGTACTCCTTCACGCGTTCGCAAAACGATGCCAGCTCTTCGGGCATCATCTCGTCGAGCCGCTCCAGGTTCTCGGCGAAATGCGCCAGCGTGCCCTCCTGGCGCTGGCGCAGCATGGCGTTGCAATAACTGACCACCACGCCGGTGATAAGGGCGATGTAGAAGATGCTCACCACGCTGAGTAGCACGGTGGCGATGCGCGCCACCGGCCCCGCCGCCGTCACATCGCCGAAGCCGATAGTGGAAACGGCCTGGAAGCTGAACCACATGCCGTCGCCGAACGTGTTCGCCACCGGGTCGGCAAGCCACACCGCCAGCGAGCACAGCAGGAACACCACGACGAACAGGCAGGTGATGGGGCCGAAACCCGCTTGCCGCTCGATCTCCACGAGCATGCGCAGCCTACGCATGGCGCACCCCTTCCCCGTCTGAAAGCCGCGAGCCGGAAGCGTCCTGGCCATCGTCGGACGCATCTTCGGCCTTCTGCGGGCTCAGCGCCCGCGGCAGCGGGATGGCCGCGCCGATGGCGGCCGCTGCCAGCATCACGATCACGCCCTTGAGCGGGAAGCACATGACCAGCAGAAGCGCCGCCATAAGCGGCTGGCGCATGACCGCGCCCATAAGCGCCGAGGTGCACGCGGCGACGCAGAACACCGCGTCGGCGCCGCTGATCTGGGCAAAGCCGTAGCCAAGCGCGATGCCCGAGAAGATTACCGGGAAGAAATGGCCGCCGCGCCAGCCAAGCTTGATGCACGCGGGGGTGAGCGCCGCCTTCACGAAGCCCGTCGCCACCAACGCGCCTGCCGGGATGGCGGTCCAGCGCGCCATGAGCAGGGTGGACTGCGTTTCGCCGGCGAACATGGTATAGGGAAGCGCCATGCCGCAAACCGCCAAAGCCAGGCCGGCCAGCATCGCCTTGGCGACGGGCCTGTCGCCCATGCGGCGCGCCAACGCGTCGGCAGCGGCGCCCGAGGCATGGTAGGCCCAGCCGCAGGCCGTGCCCGCAAGCGCCAACGGCACCAGCCACGCAAGCTCGCGCGGCCCCACATTAGCGGCCGAGAACCGCGGCAGGCCGCCCCCGCCCCCGATCAACTCCGCAAGCCCGAAAAACGCACCGAGGGCGCCCACCACGGCGCACAGGTACACCGCCGCCTTGCCGGCGCGCGGCAGCTTGATATCCACCTCGCCTTCAGGCACGCGCCCGTCGGCCGTGCCCGCAAGCGGAGCCGCAAAACCATACAGCGGGGCAGTGAACAGGGCCGTCAGCGCAGCCTGCGTGCCCGCCACGGTCATGGCGCGGAAGTCGGCGCCGAAGCGACGCATGCGGTCGCCCACCCACGCGCACAGACCGGCGATCACGCCCGTCAGGCCCGCCTCGGGGCCTACGCTGCCGCCGAACAGCAGCGGCAGCAGCGCAGAGAGCGAGCGCTTGCCAAGGTGGTCGTAAGGGTAGCGCCCTTCGCCTTTCACCTTGCCCATGACCACGTTCAGATCCTCGGGGGCGAAGCCGACGTGCTTGTCGTACAGCCCGATGGCAAGGCCGCCGATCAGGCACACGATCAGCGGCCATGCGGCGAAGCCGAACGGCCCCGACGCCAGCACCGGCACCTCCTGCCCCGCCGCGGCCCCGAGCATTTGCGGCAGCATCTCCCACAAAAGGCCCAGGCCGATGTCCATGCAGAAGAAGAACGCCCACACGAACGCGCCGGCGATAGCGCCCGTGATCAGCACGCAAAGCGCGAACAGCAGCCGGTTCGCCGGCTTGGCAAGCTTGCCCATGAAAACCCCTTGGCATCAAGCTGCGAACCGGGGGCACGCAGCATTGCGGATATGTCAGCCATATTGTAACCGTTGACCCGCCGGGCAAGGGTAAGGCCCTCCCTAGCCTTCGGCAACCTCCACCACATCCGTGACCACCTCAAGCGGACATTGCGCCACCACGGCCTGGCCCCTGTCGCCCAGATCGATCAGTGCCGAATCTCCCTCCTGCGGGGTAACGTGGAAGGAGATGGTGTTGCCGGAAGGCGCGTCGGTGATGGTGACCTCTTCGCCGTTGGAGGTGGCATTGCCCACCCATGACTCGTAGGTGCCATCGGCCGCCCGCACCGCCAGGATACGCTGCGTCCCATCGTCGGTGAGCGCGTAGTACACCGTTGCCCCGTCGTCGGTCTGGCCTACGTAAGCGCCGGTCACCTCCTGGATTACCTTGGTGACCATCACAGGGTCCGCGCTCGCCGCGCCGGCGTCGCCCTGTTCGACCACGGCGGATTCCTCCACCACCTGGCCGTTGTCGTCGTTCGAGTTGCCGCTGCAACCGGCAAGCGCGCCGCCCGTTATGGCCAGCGTCGCCGCAATCGCCACCGCTGCCGATGCGCGCTGCACGCCCTTGATATGCTTCTCGTTCATGATGCGCTCCTATCGCGTCCGTTCGGGCCCTATTGCCCGACGCCGCAGTATAGGAGCGGCGAAACCCCGCGCCGCGCCCGTCCGGCATGCGTTTCCGCTCCATAACCGACCCGTTCACAGCACGCCGCCAACCCGTTGCCCTCCCGTTGGGAACGCGGGCCCGCAGCAGCATAAGCGCAAGATTCAGCGGGCGCCGCCGGACGCCGAAATCGCCGCAAAACCAGATGCCCCCTGCGGACACCGCTGCGGATGACGCCGCTGAGCGACGCCGCAAAAGCGCGCCCAAAGCCCCGCACGCACCCCGGCCCGAGCAGCAAAAAACCGCCTCCCGTCCTTGGTTGCCCAAAAGACGAAAGGCGGTTCGAAAAGCGACCGGGCCCGAAACCCCGAAAGCGCCGACAAACAGCGGGCGCCGTTTACGCCAGCATCATGAACAGCTTCGCCAGCACGAAGCCGATAAGGCCGCATGCGGGGAACGTGATCACCCATGCCAGCAGCATGTTCTTGGCGATGCTCCAGTTCACGCGCTTGATGGAGCGGCTGGCGCCCACGCCCATGATAGCCGACGTGTTGCAGTGGCCCGTGGACACGGGCATGCCGGTGAGGCTTGCGAACAGCAGCGTGAACACCGTGGAGAAGTTGGCCGCCACGCCCTGGTACTTCTCCAGCTTCACCATATCCATGCCCACGGACTTGATGATGCGCTTGCCGCCCACCACCGTGCCGGCAGAGATGGCCAGCGAGCACGTGATCATGACCCACATAGGGAAGCCGCCCGCATCGGGCGTGGAGCTGCCGAAGGAAAGCGCGATGCCCAGCATGGCGATGGACATGAACTTCTGGCCGTCCTGCGCGCCGTGCAAAAACGACAGCGCCACCGCGCACAGATCTTGGATGGCGGTGAAGGCGATGTTGGCCGCCTGACGGTTGGCCATCTCGAACACACGCTCGATGATCTTCGTAAACACCCAGCCCAGCGCAAAACCCGCCAGCAGGGAGAACACCATGCCGTAGATGACCTTGACCCACTCGGAGGGCACGACGCCCGCCCAGCCGTTCATGGCCACCGCGCCGCCGGTGATGCCAGCGATAAGGGAGTGCGATTTCGAACAGGGGATACCGAAGAACCAGCAGAAGATGCCCCAGCCTATGGCACCTATCATGGCCGCCACCAGGGCCAATAAGGCGGCATCGGTGTTTCCCGAGAAGTCGACCATGCCGAACATGGTCTTCGCCACCGCCGTGGAGATGAACGTCATGCCCACCAGGCCGACGAAGTTGAACACCGCCGCCAGGCCGATGGCCGTGTTCGGCTTAAGGCAACGCGTGGAGACCACCGTCGCGATGGCGTTCGGCGCGTCGGTTGCGCCGGACACCGCGGTAACGCCGATGATGAGCACCAAAATGACGAACAGGATAGGCTGAGCCATAGCCTGCGCAAGAAAGTCAGCAAACGTAAGCGCCATGCAATTCCCCATACTCTGTAAGAGCTGCGTCAATTTTTTGACGTACGTCTAACAATACTACATTCGGCCATGCGAGCGCTATGCCTTGGACCCAGCTTCTTCAATCAACTTTTACGCGCCGCGCCCCATCGAGCGTCCGAACGTCGACGGCTCCCCCGACAGCCCGCCCGCACCGCTCCCTAAAACGCAACAATCGGGGTGAAACGCGAACAGACGATATGCCCATCGAGATGGCAGCAAGATAGGAAGCCTCGCTGTTGTTGATTCATATGCGCCTTCGTCGG
>NZ_CAKTYH010000136.1 GCF_934632265.1 uncultured Senegalimassilia sp. | reverse complement strand
ATCGCCGCCGCTGCCGGCGTGAGCAAGCAGACGTTCTATCACCACTTCTCCGACAAGTATCACCTGATGGAGTACTGTTTCCGCGACATGTTCGCTGCCCCCTTCGAGCGGATGGGGACGCTCGCGCCCTTCGACGAGTGCTATATCGAGTTCCTTCAGCTTTGCCATCAGCGCAAGACGTTTTTGCGCAACGCCTTTACCTCCCAAGACGTGAACAGCCTGTATCGCGTGATGCATCGCGCGCTGCGCGACGCGTTCGGCCGCCGCGTTCGCGTGTTCGGCGTGCTCGATCAGGGGGAGACGGGCTTTTGCCTGGATTTCTTCTCGAAAGGCTGCGCAGGCTGCACGCGCCATTGGTTCGACCAGGGCATGGACTTCGAGGACGCGGAGCTGGTAGGCCTTATTCGCCAGTGCATCCCCGTCGGGGCTGAAAGGTTTTTCGAGTAGCTGGCCGTCCCGTTCGCCATCGCTAAAACGTAGCCTCAGCACGAAACCACGCGGCGTACAAGTTTAGGCCTCGTCATTCAGTGCATGTTCGTCGGGGTTGCAAAGTTCTTCGAGTAGTTGGCTGTTAGGGCGGGTTTTGCCGTTGCGGGCGTGTGTTGTTCGTGCGCGTCCTGTTTTGCGGGTGCTCGCCCTGTTCGCGCATGCGTGCTTGTGTTGCCGGGTGCAAGGTGTGGCTCTTTCGGGCTATCTGCAGTGCTTGCGGCCAAAAAGGCGAGAGATGTGCAATCGAAGGACGGTTCGACTGAGCATCCGAGCAAAATTGGGCAACAGATGCTGGTTCCGAGATAGGTTTCGCCGTATCACAAGCCGGATTCGGCCCCGATCCGCGTCTCATCAGCGCAACGCTCGGTTTTTTGTCCACCTCGCGGCATTGTGCTAAGCGAAATGTCCTCGAAAGGTCGTGCTCACCCGGCGCGCCCTGTTTTGGTGCGCCGGGTGAGCAGGGTGACAAAGGGCGTGCACGTGGTCGTTGCCGGTCTGCTTTTGGATGGTTGTGCAGCCCCTAGCTCGCAGCCCCCGCCTGGTTGGGCTCCGCCCCGGCCCGCACCCCCGGCCTGTTTACTCCCGCCGGCAGCCCATTCACGCGCGTTGTGCGGGAGTGTCCAGGGCGTAGTTGCCGCCACTGGTCGACATCTGGGCGGTTCCGCAGGTTTTGGCGCCTGTTTTCGCCTTGAAATCTCACTTCTGGGCGGTTTTCGCGCGTCATTTTCGCATTCGCTAAATAAGTCGCAACAAAGCCCCTGGTCAGGAAAATCCCATGGACGCACTCATAATTTTGCGGCCTGCAAAACCGTCCAGAAGTCGCGGGGGCGCGGTTGGCAGCAGGGGAGAAAGCCTCCCGAGCATGAAATCGCGCGGCACGCAAGTTGACGAAACGTATAAAACGTAAAGCCTGCCCTTTACGAAACGCCGCTTGGGTCCATTCCTCCCACAATTCTCGCTTCCTATAATCCCCCTCGTAGGGTCGAGCGCGCATAGGGCGTTTGCTCGAAGCGCCCGCGAAGCTTCGCGCTTTCGCCGGGGCGCACGTTGCCCGCCTGCTCCGAAGGGGGCTGCGAACCGACGCGCCGAATCGCGTTGTCGCCGCAGCGAAACAGCAGGCGGGCGCAAGCGAGAGGAAGGAACAACATGGACAAATCCGGAATCAGCCGCCGCAGCTTCCTGACCGGCGCCGCCGCCATCAGCGCGGCGCTTGCCGGCGCGGGCCTCACGGGCTGCGCTCCGAAGGTGGTCGGCGCCGCGGGCGGCGCCGCGGGCGCGGCCGGTTCGGGCAACGGCCAGACGATGGGTTTCGACGGCACGGGCACCATGCCGTGGCTCGGCGAGGCGCCGTCGGTCTCCGACAGCGACGTGGCCGAGACGCTTGACGCCGACGTCGTCGTCGTGGGTCTTGGCTGCGCAGGCGTTCCCGCAACGCGCGCGGCAGCCGAAGCCGGCGCGAAGGTCGTCGCCATCGAGGCATCCGCCCAGCTCAACAGCGTGGCAAGCGACATGGCCATCCTGGGCGGCGAGACCATGGCCAAGTGGGAGCGCGGCGACGGTTTCCTGGACAAGCACATGGTTGTCAACATGCACATGGAGGAGGGGAGCCACCACTCGAACTTCGGCATCATCAGCCGTTATTGCGACGAGTCGGGCAAGGCGCTCGACTGGTTCGTCCAAGGCTGCCCGGACATGTATATCGCGTCCGAGACCTACGAGGAGGTCCCCGAGGCAAACCGCGCCCACTATATGTACCCGTACTTCTATCCCATGCTGGAGACGTACGACTACACGAAAGAGGACATGCCCTGCTATCCCACGTCTGTAGGCTTCTCCAGCCTGGCCACGGCCATGGCCGACAACCTCAAGCGCGCCCAGGAGGCCGGCGCCGAGGTTCGCTACAACACGAAGGGCGTGAAACTCATCACGGCCGATGACGGCAGCATCGCGGGCATCTACGCGCAGGATACCGGCGCGGGCAAGTACCTGAAGATCAACGCGAAAAGCGTCATCCTGGCCACGGGCGACTACCTGGCCAACGAGGATATGATGAAGTACTTCGCCCCCGCGTGCGTCGAGAACGGCAACCAAATCCTGTCGCTGGACCTGGACGCGCAGGGCAATTACACCAACGTCGGCGACGGCCACAAGATGGGCGTGTGGGCCGGCGCGGCGGTGGAGCAGTGGCACGCGCCGATGATCCACCACATGGGCGGCGGCGCCGGCTCCGACGGCCGCGGCGTCATCGGCAACAACGGCTTTTTGTGGCTCAACCTCCACGGCAAGCGCTTCATGAACGAGGACGTGCCTGGTCAGCAGCTTGAGAACCAGGTGGAGCTGCAGCCGCAGCGCAAGGCCTACCAGTTCTTCGACAGCTCCTGGCCCGAGCAGCTTAAGTACTTCCCGGCCGCCCACGGCATCGCCTGCATCTACAAGGACGAGGCGCTGCCGGACTGGACGCCGTCGGGCCTGAAGATCAACGTGCGCTGCCCGGCCGACATCGAGGCCGCCGTGGCCGAGGGCCGCTGTCTGAAGGCCGACACCCTCGACGAGCTGCTGGCGAAGATCGACGGCATGAACGCCCAGGTGGCGAAGGAGTCCATCGAGCGATACAACCAGCTGGCGAAGGCCGGCTCCGACGAGGACTTCGGCAAGAGCAGCCAGCGCATGTTCGCCCTGGAGAACGGACCGTTCTACGCCGCCGAGTGCGGCGTGGCGCTCACGCTGGCGAACCTGGGCGGCCTGGAGTCCGATAGCGACTGCCACGTGTACAACACCGAGCGCGAGGTGGTCTCCGGCCTGTACGTGGCCGGCGCTCCGCAGGGCGGCCGCTTCAACGTGCAGTACCCCATCTCGCTCAAGGGCCTGTCCGCCGGCATGTGCATGGTGTTCGGCAAGATCGCCGGCGAGAACGCCGCGGCGGGCAAATAGGAGGCTGCCATGACCGATGAGAACAAGGTTAAGGAAACCGTTTCCGCAGATGAGAAGGTTGCTGGCGGCGAAGCGGGCGCGGCTAGCGTCGACGCTGCCGGCCGTGCGGGCGTAAGCGCTGCGGGTGAGGTTGGTGCCGCGGGAGCAGTAGGCGAGGCTGATGTCGCGGGCGCAGCGGGTGCGGCTGGCGCGGCTGGCGCAATGGGCGCTGCGAGCGCGACGCCCTCGCGAAAGCGCAGCTGCCGCAAGGTAACGGCGGTCGTTGCAACTGTGGCCGTGGTGCTGGTGACGGCCGGGGCGGGCTTCATGGTGTGGCATGATTCGCCCAGCTTCTGCAACGCGATCTGCCACACGCCCATGGACGGCTACCTGACCACGTACGAGTCCACGCCGGGCGAGGCCGCCACGGACAAATGGGGCAACCAGGTCGCCGACGCGTCCAGCATGCTGGCGCCGGTGCACGCCCAGGAGGGCATCACGTGCGTGGGCTGCCACGTGCCGCAGATGTCCGAGCAGGTCACGGAGGGCTTGGGCTGGCTGACCGGCAGCTACAGCGTCGTGCAGACCGCAGACGAGCGCTTCGTGCCCGAAGAGAAGTCGCTGTCCGACCTGACCGAGGCGCGCGGCATCGCCAGCGAGGCGTTCTGCCTGAACTCGGGTTGCCACGTCAACGACGACGGCTCTACCATGACACGCGACGACCTGGTGGAAAAGACCAGCTACATGAAGCGCAACCCGCACGTGCAGGAGCACGGCGAGGTCGCCTGCAACGAGTGCCACAAGGCGCACCGCGCATCCACCGTGTACTGCAGCAAGTGCCACAGCGACGCCACCATCCCCGATGGCTGGATCAGCTATAAGGAAGCCGAGGCCCTCGAGCCCACGGCAGTCGAGTAGGGAACAGGCGCGCCCGCGAGTGCGCTGCGAGCCCACCCTGCTTGCAAGCCCCTGCTGGGATGCCCCAGCAGGGGCTTTTTGCTGCCTCTGGTCGACTTCTGGGCGGTTTTGCAGGTTTTGGCTCTCGTTCGTTTTGTCCCATAAGCCTCCGTTCTTGTCTATGGACGGATGCTTTCGATCGAAGAGGACATGATATTATTGTCGCTATTATTTGCGATAATCGATCTTGTGAAGTGTTCGATGATGCTGCATGGAGGGGAGGGCGCACGATGAGCATGCTTGCCATCCTTTATATATTCCTTGGCGGCGTGGGCGGTGGCGCGCTTGTGATGCTGTGCATTGTGGAAGGCCTACGCACGTTGAA
>NZ_CAKTYH010000135.1 GCF_934632265.1 uncultured Senegalimassilia sp. | reverse complement strand
ATGTTGCGCAGCTGGCGGTCGTTCATGTCCACCACGCGCTTCCACGTGATCTTGCGGACGTCGATGCCCAGCTCGTTGCCGTTGTGGATGTGGGCGTCGAGCAGCGCAGCGAGCAGGTTGTTGGCCGCACCGATGGCGTGGAAGTCGCCGGTGAAGTGCAGGTTGATATCCTCCATGGGGATGACCTGGGCGTATCCGCCGCCGGCGGCGCCGCCCTTGATGCCGAACACGGGGCCCAGGCTGGGCTCGCGCAGCGCAACGACGGGGTTCTTGCCGCGCTTCTGCAGCGCATCGGCCAGGCCCACCGTGGTGGTGGTCTTGCCCTCGCCGGCCGGCGTGGGGTTGATGGCCGTCACGAGCACCAGCTTGCCCGGCGTGTGCTGCTCATCGCGCAGCAGGTTGTAGTCCACCTTAGCCTTCGTGGTTCCGTACTGCTCCAGGTACTTCTCGGGCACACCCGCCTTCTGCGCGATGGCGCTGATGGGTTGCGGAGTCGCTGCCTGGGCGATTTCGATGTCGGTCAACACGTCGGGGCCTCTCTCTCGTCTGGATGCGGACGCGCCCCGCCCTTTGGCGAGGCGCATGAACGTAGGTGTAATTGTAGCGGCGCGCCCTATCGGCCACGGGACAGGCGCCTGTTAAGAAACCTAGATTTCAAGGCAACGGCGAAAATGCGGCCAAATTTGTTGCAATTATGGAGAAGCTGGCGACGAAACCGCCTTGCGGGCGGCTTCCCGAGGCGCCGGAAGGCGAAGCCGGCGAGGCGCCGCGCAGGCGCAGGCGCGCCCTACTCCAGCACCTCGTCGGGACGGCCGTACAGGCCGGTGACGTCGTTGTCCATGAAGTTGTCGTACACCAGGCGAAGGCCCTCGAGCGTCAGGTCCTGGTTCACGTGCGTGATGGTGCGCGACAGCGGCGCCACGCGACGCGCCAGGCCGCCGGTAGCCACGACGGCGGCCTTGTGGCCGAGCTGCTCGAAGATGCGGCTGACCAGGCCGTCCACACGATCGGCCTCGCCGTAGACGATGCCCACCTGCATGGCCTGGGCGGTGTTGCGGCCGATGGAGGTGTGCGGGTTGACCAGCTCGATGGCGCCCAGCTTGGTGGCGTGGCTGAACAGCGCGCGGGCGCTGGTGTCCACGCCGGGCGCGATGACGCCGCCGGCGAACGTGCCGTTGCCGTCGATCACTTCCATATTAGTGGCGGTGCCGAAATCGACCACCACCACGGGCGAGCCGTACAGCATGCGCGCCGCCACGCAGTCGGCGATGCGGTCGGCGCCGATCTCGCGCGGGTTGGGATAGTCGCCGGCGTCGAACAGCCCCGCCGCGTTCTCGGCGGTGCACACCACCGCGCGCACGCCGATCATCTGCTTGGTGGCCTGGCACCATGCCTCGGTGAGCGCCGGGACCACCGACGCCAGCGCCACGCCGCTGATGTCCTCGAACGAGACGCCCTCGGAGCTGAGCAGCGGGATGAGCTTCACGCGCAGCTCGTCGCACGTGTGCAGCTTGTTCGTGGCCACGCGCCAGCGGAAGCGCAGCTTCTTGTTCTCGTACACGCCCAAAACGGTCTGGGTATTTCCCACGTCTATTGCCAGCAGCATAGCGCCGCTCCCCTCGTTCTCATGTCCCCCGTCGCCGCGTTCCGCGATGGGGCCGATTTTTCCGCGCATCAGTATAGCAGCAGGCCGCAAGACGGCCCGCGAGCACACGGGAAGCGCCCGAATCCGCCCGCCAAGCGTCTGGACCGGGCGGTTTTGCCCCGGGGAGGTAACGTGTTTTTGACGGGAAGGCCACCTACCGGGCCGATGCGGGTATAGTTGTCGCAAGAACGTGGAACGGCTGCCTTCTTGCGGCGCCGGGCGCCCGGGAGAGGCGCGCCCCGCGAGCCGCGCAAGCAGCCTTCGCAATGGAAAGAAGAGGCCCATCATGAACGAAACGCCTTCGCGCATCCTGGTCGTGGACGACGAGCCCTCCATCACGGAGTTCGTCGGATACGCCCTGAAGAAGGAGGGCTTCCAGCCCGACGTCGTGGACAATGGCGAGGACGCGCTGGCAATGGCCCAGGAAAACGACTACGACCTGTTCGTCCTGGACATCATGCTGCCAGGCATGGACGGCTACGAGCTGTGCCGCCGCCTGCGCACCAAGACGTCCGCGCCCGTGCTATTCCTCTCGGCGCGCGACACCGAGCTGGACAAGGTGGTCGGGCTCGAGATCGGCGGCGACGATTACCTGGCCAAGCCCTTCGGCGTGCGCGAGCTCATCGCCCGCGTCCGCGCGCTGCTGCGCCGCAGCCAGGGCAACGAGCTCACGGCGAACACCCACGCCATCACTGCCAGCGGCATCACGCTCGATGAGGACGCGCACACCGCCACCGGCCCGGCCGGCGACATCGACCTGACGCCCCGCGAGTTCGAGCTGATGGCGTGCCTTATGAAGAACGCCGGCAAGGTGGTCTCGCGCGAGGAGCTGCTGCGCGACGCCTGGGGCTGGGAATACCTCACGGAAACCAAGACCGTGGACACCCACATCAAGCGCCTGCGTGATAAGATCGAGCAGGCCGGTTACGACCCCGGCCTTGTGGAAACGGTTCGCGGTTACGGATATAGGTTCAAGCTATAAAACGGCTGCAGACATATTTCGCGCTCTTGGCCACGCTGCTCAGCCTGCTCGCTGCGGTGGTCACGGCCGTCGTGTGCATGCTCGTGTACGACGCCTCCATCGCGGTGCTGCTGGTCCTCATCCCCATCAGCGTGATCATCTTCTGCATCAGCCTGCTCATCGGGCATTTCCTGTCCGAGCCGCTCAGCGACCTGGCGAAGAAGATGGCGGCGTTCCGCAACGGCGCGCCCGTCACGTTCGAGCCCGACGGCCGCATGTACGAGGCCGACCTGCTGACCAGCGACTTCAAGCGCCTCGTGCAAACCACCACCCAGCAGCAGCACGACCTTGCCATCAAGGAGCGCCGCCAAAACGAGTTCATCAGCGACGTCGCGCACGAGCTGCGCACGCCGCTGACGGCCATCCGCGGCAACGCCGAGATGCTGGCCGACCCCGACCTGCCGCCGGCGCTGCACGAGAAGTTCTGCGGCATCATCGTGAACGAAAGCGAGCGCCTCAGCCGCCTGACGCACGACCTTCTTACCCTGCAGCGCATCGAAAGCTCCCCCATCCCCGAAACCATGCAGCGCGTGAACCTGCACGACCTGGCGAACAGCGTGGTCGACGCGCTGTCGCCCATCCTGCACGACCGCCAGGCGAACACGAGCGTCTCGGGCGAGGCCCCCGACGTGCTGGGCAACCCCGACAGCCTGCGCCAAGCCGTCACCAACCTGGTCGAGAACGCCAGCCGATTCATCAAGCCCGGCGGGCACATCAACGTGGAGCTGTTCGGCATGAACGGCAACTCCATCATCGCCGTGAAAGACGACGGCTGCGGCTTCGGCGACGTGGACCCCAAGCTGCTGTTCGACCGCTTCTACCGCACCGACGCCAGCCGCACGCGCGGCACGGGCGGCACGGGCCTGGGCCTTGCCATCGTGAAATCCATCGCCGAGGCGCACGACGGCACCGTCGAGGCCGTCAACCTCCCCGAGGGCGGGGCGTGCTTCATGATCGCCATCCCCTCCATCCCCGCCGACATCTCGGTGAAGAAGCCCCACGGGAAGACGAAGAACGCCTAAGGGGAAAGCCTGCGCGGGCACCAATCGTTTACTTCACCCGCGCACTGATTCCGGTGCGAGCAGGGGTCATGACGTGGGGATTCGCAGGGGCCGCAACGCGCGATGCTATACTCGAATGCAATCGACACGCATCATCTCCGAGGCGCATCGCCTCGAAAATCGAAGGAGCATCATGGGTTGCACCATCATCGGCTGCGGCAAGCAGCTGCCGGCACTGGACGTGCCGAACGAAGAGCTGACCAAGCTGGTCGACACCAGCGATGAGTGGATCTCCACGCGCACGGGCATCCTCTCGCGCCGCGTGTGCGTCGGCGAAAGCAACGTCGACCTGGCCGAAGGCGCCGCGCGCCAGGCGCTCGGCTGGGACGACGGCGGTTATTCCGAGCGCAGCATCGCCCCCGAGGACATCGACCTTGTCATCTACTCCACCATCACGCCCGACGAGGTGGTCCCCACCTGCGCCGCCGTGCTGCGCCGACGCCTGGGCCTGATCAACGCCGCGGCGTTCGACATGAACGCCGCATGCTCGGGCTTCATCTACGGCCTGACCATCGCCGAGACCATGATGGCCGCCAGCGCCCCGGGTGTTGCGGGCGCCGCAGGCCGCAACCCCATCCGCCGCGCACTGGTGGTGGGCGGCGAGCGCCTGACCCGCATCGTCGACTGGAACGACCGCAACACGTGCGTGCTGTTCGGCGACGGCGCCGGCGCCGCCGTGGTGGAATGGGACGAGCGCAAGCCCGGCATCCTTTCGTGGTACATCAAAAACGATGACGACGATTCCAACGCCCTCACCTGCCCTTCCGCCTACGACGCGCCGCAGCCGTTCACGCCCGAGGGCATCGACCCGGCCGCCCTGCAGCAGGCCGACCCCGGCACCGCCCCCATCGACGCCGAAATCGGCGCCGCGGAACGCGTTGCCGCGGGAGCGCCGCGCCAGGTGCTCTACATGAACGGCCAGAAGGTGTTCAAGTTCGCTACCAGCGTCATGCCCGCCGCCATCGACGAGGTGCTGCGCCGCGCGAACCTGACCATCGACGACGTGCAGTTCATCGTCCCGCATCAGGCGAACCTGCGCATCATCAAGTACGCCGCTAAGCGC
>NZ_CAKTYH010000134.1 GCF_934632265.1 uncultured Senegalimassilia sp. | reverse complement strand
CCCTGATGATGCGGAAAAGCCCGAGAAGCCCGAGAAGCCTGAGAAGCCCGATGCTTCCAAGGGCCCTGACGAGTCAAAGGGCTCAGGCGAACCGCAGGGAGCAGGCGCTTTGTCTGCGGGAACCGGCGATAGCGTGCCCGTTCTCCCGCTGGCCATCGTTGCCGTCGCCGCGCTGGCAGCTGCGATATGGGCGCGCCGTAGCCGTTAACGACTACGGTGCGCCTTGACGCAGTCATCGCACTTGAAGAAGGCCATGCTATCCATCAGTCCCAGCGCTTCGGCATTCACGTCGTGGGCAAGGTTGACCGCCTTTCCCACGATCGGGTGAACGCACCTCCGTCCCCTGTTCATTTTTGGGGGGTTATCGGCGGCGGGGACTAGGGGTTGCCGTGCATGAACACACCTCCGTCCCCTGTTCACCCTGTTCAGGCATCCTTTACCGCGTTCACCATATCCTGCACGAAGGCGCGTACGGGTTCTATGCTGTCTTGGCCGTGCTCGGCGATGATGCGCACGATGGCGCTGCCGACGATGGCTCCGTCGGCGAAGGCGGCCATATCGCGGGCCTGCTCGGGCGTGGAGATGCCGAAACCGATGGCGCAAGGAACGGCGGGGTTCGCCTCGTGCACCTGTTTCACCAGGTCAGCGGCGCTATTTCCTAGGCTTGAGCGCATGCCGGTCACGCCCAGGCTGCTGACGCAGTAGACGAACCCTTCGGCTTCGCGAGCGATTATCTGCACGCGGTTCGTCGATGTCGGCGCCACCATGCTTACAAGCGTGACGCCGACGGCGCGGCATGGCTCGGCGAACTCCGCTTTCTCCTCGAAGGGCACGTCGGGCAGGATGAGCGCGCCGACGCTGTTTTGCGCCATCCGCTCGCAAAAACGCTCGATTCCGTATCCGTATACGACGTTTGCGTAGGTCATGATGGCAAGCGGCACGTCGGTGCGCGTGCGCACTCGTTCGATGAGCGCGAACACGTCGTCGGTGGTCACGCCGTTGGCCAGCGCGCGAAGGTTCGCCTCCTGGATGACAGGGCCCTCGGCGGTGGGGTCGGAGAACGGGATGCCCAGCTCGATAAGGCCCGCGCCCGCCTCCGCCATGGCCACGATGAGTTCCTCGGAGGTGGGAAGGTCGGGGTCTCCGCAGGTCAGGAAGGGGATGAAGGCCTTTCCGCCCGCAAAGGCGCGCGCAATGCCGGCAGCTGGCGTGTCTGCTGCCGTTGCGTTTGCGCAACCCAGGGCTTGTTCGCATGCGGGGTGCTTGGCGGCGTTGCCGGTTGCGGCGGCAGGCGCGTTGGCGCTGCTCGAGCCGTTTTCGTTCGCGTAATGCTTAGCGGCATCGACGGTTGCAGCGGCATTCAGTTCGTTCGTTACGTTATTCATGGATGTCCTCCCCACGGTAGCGGGCGATGGCGGCGCAGTCCTTGTCGCCGCGGCCCGAGATGTTCACGACGATGATCTGATCGGGGCGCATGGTCGGCGCGAGTTTGCGCGCATAGGCGACGGCGTGCGCGCTTTCGATCGCCGGGATGATGCCCTCCATGCGGCTGAGGTATTCGAACGCGTCGACGGCCTCGTCGTCGGTGACGGGCACGTATCGCGCACGCCCGCTGTCGTGCAGCGCTGCATGCTCGGGGCCGATGCCCGGATAGTCAAGGCCGGCGGAAATGGAGTACACCGGCGCGATCTGCCCGTATTCGTCCTGGCAGAAGTAGCTTTTCATGCCATGGAAGATGCCCAGGCGCCCCGTGGCGATCGTTGCGGCGGTTTCGGGCGCATCGGCCCCGCGACCTGCGGCTTCGCATCCGATGAGCTGCACCGACGGGTCCTCGATGAAGTGGTAGAACGCGCCGATGGCGTTGCTTCCGCCGCCGACGCAAGCGAGCACGGCGTCGGGCAGGCGGCCTTCCTTCTCCTGCAGCTGCTCTTTGATCTCGCGGCTGATGACCGATTGGAAATCGCGCACCATGGTGGGGAAGGGGTGCGGGCCCATGACCGACCCCAGACAGTAATGCGTGTCGTCGATGCGGCAGGTCCATTCGCGGAAGGTTTCGTTGACGGCATCTTTGAGCGTGCCGGTGCCGGAATCGACCGGTCGCACCTCGGCGCCCAACAGGCGCATCTTGTACACGTTGAGCGCCTGGCGTTCGGTGTCCTCGCGTCCCATGTAAACGACGCATTCCATGTTGAGCAGCGCCGCCGCCGTGGCGGTTGCCACTCCGTGCTGACCGGCACCGGTTTCGGCGATCAGGCGCGTTTTGCCCATCTTCTTCGCCAGCAGCGCCTGCCCGAGCACGTTGTTGATCTTGTGGGCCCCGGTGTGGTTGAGGTCCTCGCGCTTGAGGTAGATCTTCGCGCCGCCAAGGTCGGCGGTCATGCGCTCGGCTAGGTACAGCAGGCTGGGGCGGCCGGCGTATTCGTTGAAAAGCCTGGTCAGCTCCGCGTTGAATTCCGGGTCGTCCTTGTAGCGCTCATAAGCCTCGTTGAGTTCGTTCACGGCGTTCATCAGGGTTTCGGGGATGTACTGCCCGCCGTGAACGCCGAAGCGTCCTTGCGATGTAGGTGAGTTGCTCATGATTGTCCTTTCGTGAGGGGTGAGGGTTGAACAGGGGACGGAGGGGTGTTCATGCGCCGGGTTGCTGACGCGTGGACGGGGATAGAGGGGTGTTTACCAGGGCTGATGGTGGATTGGGGTCGTTTGGTTTGCGAATGGGCGGGAGGTGAACGAACGGGGAGGGCTGAGGTGCGTTCACGCGCGGGAGCGCCGATGCATGAACATGCCTCCGTTCCCTGTTCACGTTGGTGTTTGTCGTTGGGGTAGTTACGTAGTTGCAGCTGCTTCGTATTGGGCGACCCTGACCGCGGCGAGCATCTTCTTGGGGTCTTTTGCGCCGTTGGTTTCCAGGCTCGAGCTCATGTCGACGCCCTTGAAGCAGTCGCCGGCTGCGTTGCGGGCTTTTGCCATCGCTTGCGCCAGGTTGTCCGGGCCAAGGCCGCCTGCCAGCAGGAATGCCCTGGGGAATCCGGTGAGCAGACGCCAGTCGAACGTGCGCCCGCTGCCTTGCTCGCTGTCGAGCAGTACCAGGTCGGCGGCGCTTGCTGCCGCTTGCAACGTGTCGCTGATCGTTCTGATGCGAAACGCTTGGATGATGCGCGCCTGCGTGGGGTCGCTCACGTTCCCCGCCTGCAGCCCGGCGACTGAGCGAAGTTCCGCGATATAGGCGGCATCTTCGCTGCCATGCAGCTGAACTGCGGAGTTGGGGGTTTCGGTAAGGAACCGGTTGACGGTTTCAACCGGTGCGTCCACGAAGACGCCGACCGGGCGTATCGCCGGGTCAAGCGAAGAAGCCAGCTCAACGGCCCGCGCAAGCGGGATGCTGCGGTGCTTGCCGGCAACGTCGATCACGAACCCGGCGAAGTTGGGTTGTGCGGCGTTTGCTGCGGCTACATCTGCTGCCGTGCGCAGTCCGCAGAGTTTCGCCAGCGGTGCTTGCATGGTCGGGTCTCCAATCGTGAAGGGGCTGTCGGATGTTGCTAGGTTGGTTTTGCTTGCTAATGGGGCGTTTTGCCCCAGGGTCGGTTTTGCGGGCCGACGGAACCTTTGCCTCAAGGTTGGCTTTGCTTGCCAACAGGGAGCTCTGTTCCAGAGTCGGTTTTGCGTGCTAGCGGGACCTTTGCCTCAAGGACGGTTTTGCGAGCTGACAGGGCGTTTTGCCCCGGGGCTGGTTCTTGAAACCGCCTCGCCGCGCAATTCGGCGAGTTTTGCCCGCTTGTCCGCCGTGCGCATAAGCGTTTCGCCAACCAGCACAGCATCAGCGCGCATGGCACGGGCAGCTTGCACATCGGCGGCGGTTTTGATGCCGCTTTCGGAAACGAACAGCGTGTCGGCGGGCACCAGGTCGCGAAGCGCTTGCGCGGCGCCCATGTCCACCGTGAAGGTTTTCAGGTCGCGGTTGTTGACGCCGATAACGCGCGCGCCGCAGGCAACGGCGCGTTCGACCTCGCGCGCGGTGTGGGCTTCCACCAGCGCGGAAAGCCCCAGCTCATCGCAAAGTTCCCGATAAGCGGCAAGCTGCGCATTGTCGAGGATCGCACAGATGAGCAGCACCGCTTGCGCGCCGAGCGCCTTCGCCTCATAGACCATGTACTCGTCCACGACGAAGTCCTTGCGCAGCACGGGGATGCCGACTTCGCGCGCAATCTCGCTCAGATACTCGTTTCGCCCCTGGAACCAGCAGGGCTCGGTCAGGCATGAGATGGCTGCAGCGCCTGCCGCCTCGTAATCGCGCGCGATCTGCAAGTAAGGGAAGTCGGGCGCGATAAGGCCTTTTGAGGGGCTCGCGCGCTTCACTTCCGCGATGAACTGCAGCTCGGGTTGCCTGAGCGCCTCCTCGAAAGGGAACTTTTGCGCGGTGCTGTCGCGGGCGAGCGCCGCCTCGGCCGCAGCGCGCATGCTGGGCAGCGGGCGGTCGCGCTTTTGCTCGGCTATTCGCTGGCGCGTTCGATCAGCTATTTCATCAAGGATGTTCACGTTGCTCCTTTGCTGGGTAAGGGGAGTAGTTACGTTCGGAGGAGAGCGGAAGTCAGAGTCGGAGGCGGTTGCTTACGTTTGGGAGATTTGAGGATCGGAGTCGGAAGCGAAATCTATCGCTTATACGTTCGGGACCTGGGGTTTCATGTTTTGCGCAGTGCGTGGGAGGGCGTGCGGATCGGTTGCTTATACGTTCGGGACCTTGGGTTCCCGCGCCCTGTGCGGTGCGCGAAAGATCGCGCGAATCGGTCGCTTACGTGTTGAATCTTGGTGCCCTTAAGCGTTGCTGGCCTTCGCGTATGC
>NZ_CAKTYH010000133.1 GCF_934632265.1 uncultured Senegalimassilia sp. | reverse complement strand
GCTCGGAGGCGTTCGCCAGCGCCAGGACATCGGCCAGGTCCGTGCACAGGCGCTGGCGCACCGAATCGGACAGCGCCGCATGGTTCGCGATGCTCGCGTCGGTCGGCAATGCGTCCACGATGTGCCCGAACCGCAGGGCGGCGCCCTCATCGTGGGCGATGCGGACCGCCCGCTGCGCCACCAGGTGCATCGTCTTGTCCTCGTCGAGCGCGGCGAAGACGCGTTTGCGGGATCTTTCCATGTCGTTTCCTTTCATACCCTGCCCCCGTTTCGGGCGGGGCTCGTTATGCGTCGCATGGGGCCTGCCGGGCATCGGCGCCGCACCGGCGGCGCGGCTCGAAGGCTTGGCGGCCCTTTCCGTATTCGCTTACCTCATCTTTGTACGCCCCCAGCTCATCGGGCGAAACACACCTCATGGGCGTTTTTCGGGGAGAGCGCGCGCGGTGGGCGGGCGGCAAGGGTCAAGGGGTATAATCCCTAGCAGGACATTCGCTCCCCAAGGGAGCGGGAACACTCACGTTAAACGGCGCCGCCGGCGCCGTGCATAGGGAAAGGTGCATGGAGCAGCATGGATATCGCGCAGGAATCGTTGCGTTTGCATGAGCAGTGGCAGGGCAAGCTGGAAACCGTCCCGAAGATGAGGATCGAAACGCGCGAGGACCTGGCGCTGGCCTACACCCCCGGCGTCGCCGAGCCGTGCCGCAAGATCGCCGAGAACCCTTCCGATGCGTACAAGTACACCATGAAGGCCAACACCGTGGCCGTCGTCTCCGACGGTTCGGCCGTGCTCGGCCTGGGCAACATCGGCCCTGCCGCGGCCATGCCCGTCATGGAGGGCAAGTGCGCCCTGTTCAAGACCTTCGGCGGCGTGAACGCCGTCCCGCTGTGCCTTGACACGCAGGACGTCGACGAGATCGTCGAGACCGTCAAGCGCCTCGCCCCCAGCTTCGGCGGCATCAACCTCGAGGACATTTCTGCGCCGCGCTGCTTCGAGATCGAGCGCCGTCTAATCGACGAGCTCGACATCCCCGTGTTCCACGACGACCAGCACGGCACCGCCATCGTGGTGCTTTCCGGCGTCATCAACGCGCTTCGCCTGACGGGCAAGCAGAAGGAAGCCTGCCGCGTGGTGGTCAACGGCGCCGGCTCTGCGGGCATCGCCATCGCCAAGCTGCTGCTCAACTACGGCTTCAGGAACCTTATCCTGTGCGACAAGTGCGGCATCATCAACTCGCGCTCCGAGGGCATCAACGAGGCCCAGCGCGCCATGCTCGCCACCACCAACCTCGATGACGAGGAGGGCACGCTGGCCGACGCCATGCGCGGCGCCGACATCTTCGTGGGCGTCTCCGCCCCGGGCATCGTGTCCGCTGAGATGGTCGAGTCCATGAACTCCGACGCCATCCTGTTCGCCATGGCCAACCCCACGCCCGAGATCTTCCCGGACGTTGCCCGCGCCGCCGGCGCCCGCGTGGTGGGCACCGGCCGCTCGGACTTCCCGAACCAGATCAACAACGTGGTGGCGTTCCCGGGCATCTTCAAGGGCGCCCTGGAATCGCGCGCGACGCGCATCACGAAGCAGATGAAGCTGGCCGCCGCCGAGGCGCTCGCCGCGCTCGTCTCCGACGAGGAGCTGTGCGAGGACTTCATCATGCCCGAGCCGTTCGACCCGCGCGCCGTGGAAGCCGTGGCAGCCGCCGTGGCCGGCGCGGTGCAGGGATAGCAACGTGGCCGATATCCGCAACACGGGCATCGTCAGCGAGGTGCCGATGATGCGCGAGAGTCGTCCGGCTTCGGGCGCCCCGGCGCACCCGGCCGCTCCCGCGCAGGCCGCCGATCAGGGGCTTTCCGCCGACCAGGCGCCCGAGCGCGGCGTGTTCGTCACATTCGAGGGCGGCGACGGCGCCGGCAAGACCACCCATATCCGCTTTTTGGCCAACGCCCTTACCGCCATGGGCCGCGAGGTCTTGTGCCTTCGCGAGCCCGGCGGCACCGAGGTGGGCGAACAGCTGCGCGGCGTGGTGCTGAACCCGGCGAACTCCGATATATGCGATGCTTCGGAGCTGCTTGTCTTCGAGGCAGCCCGCGCGCAGCTGGTCAGCCAGGTCATAGCCCCGGCGCTCGAGCGTGGGGCCGTGGTCCTGTGCGACCGCTTCACCGATTCCACCGTGGCATACCAAGGCTATGGGCGCGGGCTCGACCGCGCGTTCGTGGAAGCGGCCAACGCGTTCGCGTGCCAAGGTATCGTGCCCGATCGCACCATCTTGCTGGTGGCCGACAGCGCAGCAGAGGGCCTGGAGCGCGCCACGCGCCGCGCCGGGGCCGATCGCATGGAGCGCGCGGGCCAGGATTTCCACGCCCGTGTGAACGCGGCTTTTTTGGAGATCGCGCGCGAGGACCCGCGCCGTGTGCGCCTGGTACGCTCGAGCGGGCGCAAATCGCATACGGCGGTGCAGGTGTTCGGCCAGCTGGCGGACCTGTTCCCGTGGATGGGCGACTTCGTGCGCGCAAACGAGGCGTATTTCGAGCGCCTTGATGTGCATCGAACCCATGAGGGCCGTGTGGACTATCGCGACGATTCCGCGTCGACGTCTCGCGCGGACCGGTCGGGCAAGGAGCAGCAGTAACGCTTATGGCAGACGCATTCGAGAACATCTTGGGCCAGCCGCAGGTGCGCGAGTTCTTGCGCGCCACCGTGGCGTCGGGCCGCGTCAGCCACGCGTACCTGTTCTGCGGGCCGGCGGGCTCGAACAAGACGCTCGCGGCGCTCGCCTTCGCCCAGGGCATTCTGTGCCCGAAAGGCCCCAAGGGCCCTCGCGGCGGCAACTGCGGCGCGTGCGACACCTGTAGCCGCATCATGCGCAAAAAGCATCCGGACGTGCGCATGTTCGAGCCCGAAGGCGCTGCCGGCTACTTGGTCGAGCAGGTGCGCGGCATCGTGGCCGACACCGCCTTGGCGCCCATCCAAGCCGATCGCAAGGTCTACATCCTCGATCGCGTGGACCTGCTGGGCGTGCAGGCGGCCAACGCGTTCCTGAAAACGCTTGAGGAGCCGCCCGCCGATGTGGTGCTCATCCTACTCGCGCGCACCCGCGAGAGCGTGCTGCCCACCATCGTCTCGCGGTGCCAGGTGGTGCCGTTCCGCACCATCTCGGTCTCGGAGGCGGCGGGCATCGTGGTGCAGAACTCGGGCGCAAGCCCCCAGCAGGCGCGCGTGGCGCTGCAGGCCTGCGACGGGTCGATCACCCGCGCGGTGGAGTTTCTGAAGTCCAACGAGCGCCTTGAGTTCCGCGCCCGGGTGCTCGAGGTGCTGGCCTGCCTGCGCCGCGCCGACGACTGGGACGTCATCGGGTTTGCCGCCGACCTGGTGATACGCGTGAAGCTCCCGCTCGACACCGTGCGCGCCGAACAGGAGGCGGAACTTGCCGAGAATGCCGACTTCCTGGCGAAGTCGGCCATCCGCCAGATCGAGGCGCGCAACAAGCGCCAGCTCACGGCTAAAACCGCCGAGTCGCTGCGCCAGCTCACCGGCATCACCCGTTCGTGGCTGCGCGACGTCATGGCCCAGGCCGCAGGCGCACCCGATCAGGTGGTCAATGAGGACGTCAGGGCATCGGTCGAGGATGCCGCCGCGCGTACCGACGCCGCACGTGCCGCCGCGGCCATCGCCGCCGTGCGCCGCTGCGACGTCGCCATCTCGTATAATGTATCTCCCGAGACGTGCATCGACGCGATGCTGCTCGAGGTTCGCGACATACTCTACGGCCGTGCGCTGCCCAACGCGGCGCCGCGGGCGTATACCAGATAGAAAGAAGGAGCGCCATGGTCCGCATAGCGCCTGTCAACCTGCCCTACAACCCGAAAACCCTGTGGTTCGATGCGGGCGAGCTGGAACTGCACGCCGGATGCGACGTCGTGGTCCAAACCGCCCGGGGAACCGAGTTCGGCCATATGGGCGAGCCTGCATTCGAGGCAACGCCCGACCAGGTCAAGAAGCTGAAAACCCCCTTGAAGCCCGTTTTGCGCGTGGCCGACGACGAGGATCGTGCAAAGCAGGCAGAGCTCGAGGCCCGCGCCGCCGAGGCGCTTCCCGTGTTCAAGGAGCTTGCCGCGAAGGCGTCCGAGGAAATGCGACCGGTTTCGGTGGAGTACCTCTTCGACGGCGACAAGGCGGTGTTCTACTTCGAATCCGAGAATCGCGTCGACTTCCGCGAGCTGGTGCGCACGCTCTCCTCGCGCCTGCACGTGCGCGTGGACATGCGTCAGATCGGCGTGCGCGACGAGGCGCGTATGGTGGGCGGCCTGGGCCATTGCGGCCAGGAGCTGTGCTGCAAGCGCTTGGGCGGCGAGTTCTGCCCCGTGTCCATTCGCATGGCCAAGGAGCAGGACCTGTCGCTGAACCCGCAGAAGATCTCGGGCGTGTGCGGCAGGCTCATGTGCTGCCTGCGCTATGAATACGATGCGTACAAGGATTTCAAGAGCCGCGCGCCGAAGAAGAATGCCCAGGTGGAAACGCCTGATGGCGTGGCGAAGGTGGTCGATCTGGACGTCCCGCGCGAAGTGGTGTCGCTGCGCATCGAGGGCGAGAAGCCGGTGCGCGTCCCGCTTGCCGACTTCGATGCGCCCGAGGAGGGCGCACGTCCGAAGTGCGTGGGATGCGAGGCGTGGGAGCGCGCTATGAGCGAGCAACCCGGGGATCCCTTCGGGGCCGCTGCCGCGTTGGCGACCCCGCAGCTGTCGGGCAAGGACAAGCTGGCCGACCGCGCCAGCGTGCGCCACGTCCCCGGCGGCAAGAAGGCAGAAGGCGCGGGCGAGCCCAAGCCCGGCCGGTCCAGCA
>NZ_CAKTYH010000132.1 GCF_934632265.1 uncultured Senegalimassilia sp. | reverse complement strand
GGCCAGGTGACGCACCAGCGCGCCTTGGCCGGGCGCGAAGCCGAGCATCCAGGCTTTCGGGATATCGCCGCCAAGGCCGCGCTGCGAAAGGTAGGCGCGCGCGGCGCCGGCCTGAGGGCTTTTGCTGCGCATGAGCTGCATATGGAAGAACTCCGCCGCCTCCGCACACACCGCGCGCAGCCGCGCCTTGGCGCCCTGCCCCATGCCGGGACCGCGTTTTGCCTGGTCGTCGGCGATGTCGATATGGGCCCGCTCAGCCAGATAGCGCACTGCCTCGGGAAACGACAGGTCCTGGGACTTCATGATGAAGGCGAACACGTCGCCGCCTTCCCCGCAACCGAAGCAATGCCACAGCTGCAGCGCCGGGTCTATCTTGCACGACGGGGTCTTCTCGTTGTGGAACGGGCAGCACAGCCAGAAGTCGCGGCCGCGCTGCTTCACCGGGCCCGTCTCGCCCATGATGGCCCCCAAATCGCTGGCCTCGCGCACCTTTTGGATAGCCTCCTCGCTGATCGCCATGGATGTGACCGAACCCCCGCCTTGCGCCCGTGTGCCTGATGACGGCCTCGCGAACGCGAAGCCGTTTTCCTTTTCCGCAGAAGTATACCGCATAGAACCTATGTTCCCGTACGGGCAGGGCGTGCGTTACAATAAGCCCGTAACATCTCGACATGCGGAAAGGAAGCGCCGTGAGCGAACCCGCATACCTGCAACTTAACCCCGATGTGGAACAGGCCATAGCCGAGAATCTGCGCTCCGGGCGCATGCATCCGCACAGCTTCCCTGACGAACGCGTGCTCCGGCGCGAGGACAACCCCCATGATGCGGCCACGCTGGCGCGCCCGGCGTTCTCGCGCGATATCGATAAGATCATGAACATCCCCGCTTACAACCGCTATGCGGGCAAAACGCAGGTGTTCAGCTTGGTAGAGAACGACGATATCTGCCGTCGAGGGCTGCATGTGCAGCTGGTGGGGCGCATCGCGCGCAACATCGGCCGGCTGCTGGGACTGAACTGCCAGCTCATCGAGGCCATCGCGCTCGGCCACGACCTGGGGCACACGCCGTTCGGGCATGCCGGGGAGAAGTTCCTGTCGAAGTGCCTGCAAAGCCGAACGGGGCGCAGCTTTCACCATAACGTGCATTCCGTGAGGGTGATGGACCGGCTCTACCCGCGCAACATCAGCCTGCAGGTGCTCGACGGGGCGCTGTGCCATAACGGCGAGTTCGCCCAGCAGGTGCTTCGCCAAGGCGAAACCGAAACGTTTCAGCAGCTCGACGAGCTGGTGAACGAATGCGCGATCGACGAGTCAGCCATCAGGCGCCTGCGTCCCTCCACGCTCGAAGGCTGCGTGGTGCGCCTGGCCGATATGATCGCCTACCTGGGCAAAGACCGCGACGATGCCATGGCCATGGGCGTGCTTCCCTCCCTTGACGGGTTCGAAACCGACGTCATCGGGCGCGATAACGCCCGGATTATCAACAACATCACCGTCGACGTGGTCAACCACAGCTTCGGGCAGGACGATATCCGCATGAGCCGCCAGGTTTTCGACGACGTCAAGCGCGCAAAACAGCAGAACTACGAGCTCATCTACGATTGCGAGGGATGGCGCGCCGGAAGCGGCAACGCCGTCGGCGAGATGTTCGAGGACATGTACGACAGGCTTTTGACCGACCTGCAAACCGGTGACGAACGGTCACCGGTCGTATCGCACCACGCCAAGCAGCTAGCGGCGAGGTCGCGCAGCATCACCGTGGAGGATTACCTTGCGCATACCGACCCCGATCAGGTGGTGGTCGACTATATGGCGTCCATGACCGACCGGTACTTCATGGAGCTGTACCGCTACCTGTTCCCCAACAGCGAAAAGCACATCCTGGCACGAGGCTACTGCGCCGACCTGCCACCTATCGAAAGGAATGATCAGTGAAGTTCGTCATCGCATCCGACCTACATGGCGCGGCACCCGCCGTCCAAACATTGATGCAGCGCATCGACCAGGAAACGCCCGACCGCGTGCTGCTGCTCGGCGACCTGCTCTATCACGGCCCGCGCAACGACCTGCCCGAAGGCTACGCGCCCAAAGAGGTGCTCGCCGCCCTCAACGGCATTGCCGACCGCATCATCGCCGTCCGCGGCAATTGCGACGCGGAAGTCGACCAGATGGTGCTCGACTTCCCCTGCTTAAGCGACTTTTGCCAGGTGTGGGCCGATGGCCATCTGCTGCATCTGAGCCATGGCCACCTTGCCGGCAACTCGCCCGACCAACCGCCCGCGCTACCCAAGGGAAGCGCGTTGCTGACGGGCCACACGCACGTCAAACGCCTCGAGCTTGTCGACGGCGTGATGTTCGTGAACCCGGGAAGCACCTCCATCCCCAAGGACGACAGCGCAAGCTATGCCGTCTATGAGAACGACGCGTTCACCCTGAAATCGCTTGACGGCGAAACGTTGCTGGAAGCGGGCTGGGAATAACGAAAGCCCCTCGCCGAACCGAAGGTGCTGGCCCCGGAACGAGTTCCGAGGTCAGCACACAACGGCGTAGCCTTTATGTGAGCAGTCCTTGCTTTGGGCCGCAGCTCGCAGCTGCGGCCCTTCTTTCTTTATGCGCCTCGCAAGCGATGGGCTACGACAGCCTTCCGCGCTCCACAGTGTAGGAGGCGTCGCAGATAGCCGCAGTGGAAGCACGATGGCTCACCAGTACCACCGTCTTCCCCTTTCGAGCGTCGAGCAGCGCCCGCAAAACCGCCGCCTCGTTGAGGCTGTCCAGATTGCTCGTAGGCTCGTCGAGCAGCACGAACGGAGCATCGTGCAAGAACATGCGCGCAAGGCCGATGCGCTGACGCTCGCCACCCGAGAGCGTGTCGCCCAATTTGCCCACGGGCGTGTCCAGGCCTTGCGGCAGGCGCTCGATCAAGCCGGTCAACGCGGCCTTACGGCAAGCAGCCGCAAGCTCATCGGGGGTGGCATCGGGCTTGGCGAGCGTGATGTTATCCCCCACCGTGCCGGAGAACAGGTGCGTCTCCTGCGTCATGTAGCCCTCGATACCGCGCAAGCTTTCCGTGTTCGCACGTCGGATATCCTGCCCGGATATGCGTATGCAGCCGTTGTCCGGATCCCAAAAGCGCATGAACAGCTTGCAAAGCGTCGATTTCCCCGATCCGCTCTTACCTGCCAAATGCACGATCGAGCCAGGAGCCACATCTAGCGACACATCCTGCAGAACCGGGCTGTCGCCGTAGGAGAAGTCGACATGCTCGGCGCAGGCGCCCGAGAAAGCTCGCAGGTCGCAGCCATCGACGATGTCCTCGGTTTGCGGCTGCTCATCAAGCAGGTCGAGCACGCGCGCGCCGCTTGCAAGCGTCTGCTGCAAGCCCGATCCCAGGTTCGCAACGGCTATCACCGGCCCGAACGACGACATGAGGGCGGCCACGCACAAGAACGCCTGCCCGGCATCGATAATGCCCTGCGCGCACAGCGTTGCAGCAAACGCAATCATGGCCACGTCAAGCCCCAGCACCAACCCGTTCGTAGCAGCCATGCTGCGGGCAGCGCGGCTTTTCAGACGGTCTTCGACCTTCGACAGCGATTCCATGCGCGAATCAAGCTGCTCGGCGCGATCGTCGGCTTGCCCGAACTGCAGCGTCTCTCGCAAGCCCCGCAAACTATCGAGCACAAACGAGTTCATGCCGCCGAGCGCATCGCGCAGCTCCCTGCCGCCATCGCCTGCCGCACGCGACGCCGCCCAGGGCGCCGCGATGCCGACCAGCTCATATGCGACAAGCGCGGCGATCGCAAGCTGCCAGCAGATGCTGCCGATGAAGGCGATCATGACGACGCACACCAGCACGGCGATGAGCACCGGCGAGAGGGTATGCGCGTAGAACACCTCGAGCAGCTCGACGTCCGAGGTCACAAGCGACACCAGGTCGCCCTTGCTGCGACCTTCGAGCTTCGCCGGGGCAAGCGTGCGCAGCTTGCCGAACACGCGGTCACGGACAAGCGCCAGAATACGAAACGCCAGGTAGTGGTTGCACATCTGCTCGCCGTAATGCAAAGGACCGCGCAAAAGGCCGCAGGCGACGACCATCGCGATGCCCGCGCCCAATGCAAGCGCCGGGCTGAAACCGACGATTCCCGTGAGCACCAAAGCCGCGCCAACCGTAAGGAAGATGGCGCACAGGAAGCCCACCACGCCCAGCACCACTGCCGCGATCATCACCGGGACAAGCGGTCCGACCAGCTTGACCATACGGCACATGATCGAAAGGTTCGACCGCCGGCGCGCCTGGGGCGCACTGGCGCCGCTAACGGTCGGGGCATCGGGCGCGTGACGTTCGGCTTCGTCGCCCGCGGCGACGTCTACCGTGCGCTGCTCGGCCTGCGATGCGAACGACTCGAGCTCCATCTGCCGACCCCACAGCTTCGCGTACGCGCCATCGACGCGGCAAAGCTGCTCATGCGGCCCGCTTTCGGCAACGCGACCATCCGCCAACACGAAGATGCGATCAGCATTGGCGACGGATGCCAAGCGATGGGAGATCATGATGACGGTGCGGCTTTGCGCCAGCTCATGGATAACGTCGATGATGGCCTGCTCGCTATCGGCATCCACATTGGAAGTGGCCTCGTCGAAGATGTAGATGGGGGTATCGTGCAAAAGCGCCCGGGCAAGGGCCAAACGCTGGCGCTGGCCGCCGGAGAAGTTTCCGCCCTGCTCGGACACGGGGGCATCAAGCCCGCCGGATGCACGAACGAAGCCATCGATGCGGCAGCGCCGCAAAACGTCCCAAAGCTCTTCGTCGGTCGCCTGAGGGCGCGACATCAGCAAGTTCGAACGAACCGTTCCGGCGAACAGGT
>NZ_CAKTYH010000131.1 GCF_934632265.1 uncultured Senegalimassilia sp. | reverse complement strand
GCCTCGGCCTGCGGCTGGATGAGGTCGGCGTCGTCGGCGGTGGTCAGGGCCGCGGTCAGCTCGCCCATGAGCATCTCCACGGTGTAGGTGCCGTCGAAGCGGCCGTCGGTGACGGCGGCCAGCAGCGCATCGCCGGCCGGCGTGATCGCGCCGGCGCGCATGCCCGCTATCTCGCCCATATCGGAGGACGTGCGCACCGCGTGGTACAACGCGTCGGCCTCAACGGCGGCGACCAGCTGCGCCGCCGCCTGCAGGCTGTACGCGGCGCGGGCAAGCTGGGCCGAACCCGGGCCGCCGGCGTCGGTGACGTGGGCCACCAGCAGGTCGAGCACCTCGCGCGCAGCCTCCACGCAGTCCTCCTCGCCGCCTACGAAGCAGCCGAGGTTCTCGCGGGCCGCGAACGCATCGGGGACCGCCACGTCGGTGACCACGAGCGGCGCCTCGACAGCGACCAGGTCGGCAACGCAGGCCATGGCGTTGAGCTCGCGCGCGAACGTGGGCGTGGTGCACGACAGGTCGATGATCTGGGTACCCTTTCGCGCACCCTGCACGATGCCGTTATCGCCGAAGTACGCGTCCTCGAGCGCAGTCTGCGTGGTGAAGTAGGTAAGGACGGCGTCGGCCGCACCCGCATCGCCCACGCGCTGCCAGCCCGCGCCGCACAGGCGATCGGCCACCATATTCCCCACCGTCTCGTTTCCTGCGAACACGAAAGCCTTCGTCATGGCTTAACCCTCTTTCTTGATCTTGCGGGCGATGCGGTCGGCCACCGAAAGCTCCTCGCGCTTATCGCCGCCCCAAAACACCACGGCCAGCATGCCCGGCCCGACGTGGCTGCCGATGACCGGACCGATGCTGCTTTCCAAAAACAGCAGGTTGTCGTCCTCTTTCGCCAGCAGCTCCTTCAGGCGCGCCGCGTCCTTGGGGCAGTCGGCGTTGCCGATGACCACGCAACGGCCCGGCATCTGGTCGGTCATGCGCTTCGAGCAGTACTCGGCCAGCTGCCTGATGCCCTTCTTGCGGCCGCGCGCCACGCCCGTCAGCGCAAGCTTGCCCTCGATGCTGATGTTGAGCAGGGGCTTCACATCAAGCTTCGCACCCGCATAGGCCACCGTGCTAGGGATGCGGCCGCCGCGGCGCAGCGATTCCAGGTCGTCGACCATGAACTCCGCGTCCACGAAGTAGCGCGCCTCCTCGGCCCACGCCGCCAGCTCACGCGCCGTCATGCCGTTGTCGCGCTGATTGAGGGCCTCGTAGACCAACAGCGCCTCGGCGACCGACGCCAGATAGGTGTCGACCACGTACAGCTCGGCGTCGGGATGCTCGGCGATCAGCTGATCGCGCATCATCACCGCCGTGTTGAAGCTGCCGGAAAGGCCGCTGGTGAAGCTCAGGTACACCGTGGGAACGCCGCTTTCGATGGCCTTCGAGAACACGTCGTGGAACACCGTCACGGGCACCTGCGCCGTGGACGGCTGCGAACCTGCGCGCATGCCCTCGTAGAACTCGTGCGGCGTGACGGTGCGATACAGATCGTCGCTATGCTCGCCCTTCTCGTCGATATAGGGAAACTCCAGCAGCTGCACGCCGGGACGGTCGACCACCTCGAAGGGAAGGTCGCAGCAGGAGTCGATGATCAGATTGCATTTCGGCTGAGCTTCCATGCATCTCCTTTCGTTGGAACGCCCGCGCCCGCAGGCGGTGGGCGGGTTTTCGCTTCGCGCCTAGGAAGCGCAGGTCAGGGCCGCCTTCGGCCCGGTCAATTTGCCCGATATGGCATGCGCGCATTCATAGGCGACGCCGATGGCCGGGCCCACGTGCAGCCCCACCACCGGGCTTACGGGAAGCACGCTGACCTTGCGTCCGAGCATGGGCTCGATGACCTCGTGCGCCCACTTCACCGCCGGCGCCTTGTCGCCGATATAGTGCACCACCACATCGCGCAGGCCATGCTCCTCGATGTCGGCCTTCATGGCGGCGACTATCTTGTCGAGGGCTTTCTTTCGCGTGCGCACCTTGGCATAGGTGACCGGAGAGCCGTCGCGCACGGCGAGCACCGGAGCCAGCTGAATGAGGTTGCCCAGAAGCGCCGCAGCGCCGCCGATGCGGCCGCCCTTCTGCAAAAACGTCAGGCTTTCCGGCGTGAAGAGGAATCGAGTGCGCTCGATGGCGTCGAGGGCCGCCTGGGCCACGCCGCGCAGGTCCTCGCCCGCATCGCGCGCCGCCACCGCCTCGAGCACGGGGAAGGCCTCGTCGAAGCCGCACGACTGCGAGTCGATCAGCTCCCACTTGAAGCCGATGTTGCGCGCGGCAACCGCTCGGATGGCGCGCAGGGCGCCATCGTAGGCGCCCGAAAGGCCCGTTGAGATGAAGATGCCGCACACCTGGTCGCCAGCGCGGGCGGCATCTTCGAACGCCTCTTCCAGCAGCTGCTGGGAGGGCTGGCTTGACGTGGGGATATCGTCCACCATGTCGTAGATATCGGCATAGAACGCATCCAGATCCATGGTTGCGTCCTCGTATTCCCTGCCGCTGCGGTTCACGTACAGCGTGACCACCTGGATATCAAGCTGGGCGGCCATCTCCTGCGTGATCGAAGACACGGAATCGGTGATGATCCTGATCATGAACCCCCCCTATCGGAAACGCGCCGTCAAGCGCGCATACATTACATCCAACCCTAAGCGATACCGCGAAGCTTGCCAACAAGCGCGCGACGGCGCTCACAAAGACCATACTCCAGGCCCACCGGATAGGTATGGGGATTGAGCATGCGCTTTTGGCTTTCGTCCAAGCAGGCCAGACCTTCACGGCAACGCCGCTGCGCCTCCATGGCGCTGCGTCCTTCTGCATCGAGCACCACCTTGCCGTTGCGGGCCAGAGGCTCGAGCATCGTGGAAAACCGCTTGCCCGCAAGCTTCTTGCGGCGCATGGAATCGAGCGGGTCCACGATGACCTGGCCCTCGTCCACGCCGGTGTTCACATCGAACACCATATCGCCGGCGATGGTGCCGTCGTCGTTGTAGTAGCGGCGCACATCGAGCACGCCCGGCACCGTCAGCTTCGACGCGGACTCGCTGATCTTCAAGCGGTCCACCCATTCGGCCTGCCCCGGGGCACGCGTTGCGGAAAGCTTGTACACCCCGCCGAGCGTGGGCTGGTCGAACGCGCAGGCAAGCTTGGTGCCCACGCCCCAGCTGCTCACGGGAGCGCCTTCGTCCAAGATGGACTGGATGGTGTATTCGTCCAGGTCGTTGGACAGCACGATGCCGCAATCGTCCAAGCCAGCGGCATCGAGCATGCGGCGCGCCATCTTCGCCAACCAGGCTAGGTCGCCCGAGTCGATGCGGATGCCGGCCAGGCGCTCGCCCTGGGCGCGCATCTCAAGGCCCACGGTGATGGCGTTGCGGATGCCCTGCTCCACGTCGTAGGTGTCCACGAGCAGCACGCAGTTGCGCGGGAACTCGCGCGCGTAGGCGCGGAACGCCTCCAACTCGCTGGGAAACGACATCACCCACGAGTGCGCGTGCGTGCCCGACACCGGCAGACCGTAGGTTTTGCCCGCAAGCACGTTGGACGTGGACGCGCAGCCGCCTACCACGGCGGCGCGGCTGGCCCACATGCCGCCGCCTGCGCCCTGGGCACGGCGCAGGCCGAACTCGGCAACGGGCAGGCCATGTGCCGCCAGGCACACGCGAGCTGCCTTGGTAGCGATAAGCGTTTCGAAGTTCACGCAGTTCAGAAGCGCCGTCTCGATGAGCTGGCAATCCATGATGGGGCCCATCACGCGCACAATCGGCTCGTGCGGGAACACTACGGCGCCCTCGGGCACGGCGTCGACGTCCACGCGCAGCGAGAACGTGCGCAGGTAATCCAGGAACTCCGGCTTGAACAGCTTGCCCCCGCCCGGCGCATCAAGGCTTCCCAAATATTCCACGTCCTCGGCGCTGAACGAGAACCCGTCGATGAGCTCGGCAAGCTGGTCCATGCCGCAGGCGATGGCGTAACCGCCGCGGAAGGGATAGTCGCGGAAATACGCATGGAAGCACGCCTGCGTGGCGCCCTGCCCCGTTTCCCAATAGCCCTGGGCCATGGTCAGCTGATACAGGTCGGTGAGCAGCTCGTGGCCGTTTTCCCCGTGCATGTTGATACCTCCTGACGCAGGCGCCCCCGCTTTTGCCCAAGCGGGGGCGCGAAATGCTGCTAGTTGCCCTGCGGGGCGCCCTGGCCCTCGCCGGCGCCTGCGGCTTTATGGCTGCGGCGACGGGCGCGGCGATGCTGACCCGGGGCCTGGCCTTCCTGACCGCCCTCGCGCTGCTTGCGCTGGCCACCCTGGTCGGGACGGGGACCCTGAGCCAGGCCCGAGGACTTCTGGCCGGGACGCACGCGAGGCTTAGGACCTTGATTGTCGGGCTTGCCGCCGCGCTGCGCGTCGGCGCCGCCCTTGGAGCCCTGACCGCGCTTGCCTGCCTGCTGCGCCTGCCCGGACTGCTTGCCGCCCTGGTTGGGCTGCTGCTTGGCGTCCTTGCCGCCCTGGCCGCGACGCTTGCTCGGCTGCATGCCGCGGCGTTTGGCCTGGCCTTCCTTGGGCTGATTGCCGCCCTGACCGGATTGCTTGCCGGCGGGAGCGACGTTTGCAGCCTGCGCGTGATCGGTGCCCGGGGCTTGCGTCTGGCCGTCCTGCGCGGCGCCTCCCGCCACCTTGGTGGAGCGGCGGCGGCGCGGCTTGCGCGCGGGCTGGGCTGCGGCGGCCTTCTGCTCGGCATGCTCGCCCTTGCCGCGGCCGCGCCTGCTGGAACGGCCGGGCTTGGGCTCGCCCGCGCCTTCTGCCTTCTTGCCGCCGGGGACGTGGCGCACGCTGGCGCGGTCGGCCA
>NZ_CAKTYH010000130.1 GCF_934632265.1 uncultured Senegalimassilia sp. | reverse complement strand
TCGAAACGCAATACGCATTATCTCCGTATTAAAAGCGTATTACGGAACTAATGCGTATTGCGTGCGTATTAAAGGCGCGTCGCAGTATAGCGCAGCGGCTGGACAGGCATTGTCCTTTCCAACAAAAAGTTCCACCGGTGTAGTCGCACCGGCGGAACTTTTATCAATATCAGCAGAGTGACACGGGCTGTCCACCCTCTGCGGTATACTCGACAGCAGAAACGACAAGGAGGGCAAACTCATGGATAAATGTGAGGAAATGCGGGCGCAGTTCGACCGCTTCTGCAATGGGCAGCTGGCGGACTCCGGCACGACACAGATACAGGCCATCAGCAGCTTACAGATGAAGAACATCCGCAAGTATTTTGTGCCGGGAATATACAGCTTCGACATCGTCGGTTTTCTGGATACCACGCTCCTCAAGACCGGCAGGGAGGGGTATCTGTTCACCGTGGACGGCGTGTACTACAAGGAGTTTCTGGAAAAGCCGGGACACTTCCGCTACAACGACGTGGCAAAGACCGAGATCATCCTGCCGAAGCCCAAGGACAACGAAAGCACACTGGAGATCAGATTCAAGGATGGCCGCTGGGTGCGTCTGGTTGGTTACTCGCTGTACAAGACCGGCGCGAAGCAACTGCTGGACGGCCTGTGCGAGATCGCGGCGCGATACCCCGACGAGGACGATGAGGACGAGGCGTAGGCATTATATACCATTTTATGAAAAACGCCATATCCGCAGCGGCGCAGCACGCGGAATTTGGTAAAATTTGCTGACACAACGCGGGCTTTGTGGTATACTGTGGGCGGTTAACCGCGTCACTCGTCGAATTGCAGGAACCTGTAGGGCGGCACGTCCAATGCGGTGGCCACGTCGAACAACGTGTCCAGCGACACTGCCTTGTTGACATTGGGCGCCTCCACATGGCCGATGAACGCCGGACTCAGCTCCAGCTTCTCGGCCAACTGCTCCTGCGTCAGACCCCGCAGCTTGCGGTAGTAGGCAATCTTCAGCCCGATCTGACGGTATTTGTCCGCATAGATAGTCTTCATGCACATCATCTCCCGCTACTATGGTAACGAAAAGGGACAATAATTGACATGAGCTTTCGGACATAGTATTATATTTTACAGATATAATTATGTGTTTTGCGGTGCATGAGAAACGGAGGAAATATGGAACAGCGATCCGAGCTGAAATCGGCGCGTCTATTGGAGATATACACCCGCTTGGAACAGGGACGCACCCTGAAAAAAGCAGATCTGGCGCAGGAATTTCACGTCACGCAGCGGAGCATTCAGCGTGACGTGGAGGACTTGCGCTGTTTTCTCGCCGAGCGCCACTTGGAGCGGGAGGTCATCTACGACGGCAAGCAGCGGGGCTACCGCATGGTGTCCGGCAACCCGCGGGGGCTGACCAACAGCGAGATACTGGCGGTATGCAAAATTCTGCTGGAGAGCCGCTCTCTGCCCGCCAGGGACATGGGCGGCATACTGGACAAGCTCATCGACTGCGCCGTGCCGCAGGAGAGCCAGAAGGCCGTGCGGGAGCTGGTGGCCAACGAGAAGCTGCACTACATCCCGCCCCACCACGGGCAGAGCGTGCTGGGCAGCCTGTGGGAGCTGGGGCAGGCCATCCGCAGCCAGCAGGTCATTGAGATCGGGTACGAACGCATGAAAGAACCCAAGCTGGTGCAGCGCCGGGTGCAGCCGGTGGGCATCATGTTCTCCGAGTATTACTTCTATCTGACGGCGTTTTTGGAGGACAAGACGGACTTCGACAACCCCGATGACCTGTTCCCGACGATCTACCGCATCGACCGCATCCGGTCGGTGAAGGTGCTGAACGAGCATTTCCGCGTGCCGTATGCCAAGCGGTTCGAGGAGGGCGAGTTCCGCAAGCGCGTCCAGTTTATGTACGGCGGGCGGCTGGAGCATATCCGCTTCCGCTACACCGGCCCGTCGCTGGAGGCGGTGCTGGACAGACTCCCCACGGCGCAGGTACTCTCCGAGGGCGCCGACGGCTGGCTCATCTCCGCCGAGGTCTTCGGCAAGGGAATAGAGATGTGGCTGAGAAGCCAGGGGGAGTGGGTGGAGAAGGTGTGAGTGAGCAAGGCAACATATGTGAAAGCACTTGTGCTTTTGCAAATAAAAGAGAAAAATGCTTTAGGAGGAACAGATCATGGGATTATTCAGTGCAATTTCAAAAGCGATGCAGGCAGCACAGGAAAAAGCCGAATTAGAAGCGGCACCGGTGATACGGCAAATTGACCAAAACGACTTGTCGTACGGTGGAGAAAAGTTTTGCGCTATGGCGCGTCAGCTGAGCCCGTCAGCGCGAACGGCGGCAGGGCGCGCGTACCAAAGGAAAATCGACGTCTCTGGCAAAAATGAGATATATCAAGCGTTTGAGCAAATGTATGGGCGCTACCAGCAGAGGGGGGATACGATGGCATTTGCACTGTCCCAAATGCTCGGGAAAAAACTGGCCCAAGATGAAGACTCACGGGTCAAGGAAAAGAGCAACGATGACGGTTCCAAAACCTTATATCTCCCGCGGGGCTATTGAGAGCGACGCACAGTACCAATGACTGTGCGACTGAAACTGCCGAATAGTCTATGGAGGACATTATGGAAAAAACAATTCTTGCAGAGTTTATCTATAAACTTGGTACGGAGGTGTCATATTTCTACTGCGGCGGATATAAGTGGTCGTATCCCAGTTATGGATACAGCTATAACAATTCACTGCCCTCAAAATTCATGGCAGCGCTTGGGAAAAGCGGCATTTTGAGGGAACCGTTGGCGGATGTTATTTGCGTTCTGGGCGACTGGGATGGTGTCGTAGAGGGAATCGTTTTTACAGACAAAAGCCTGTATGTCAAAACGCCGAAAAACAAATCAGATCCGGAGTTTCACCTCTCCTATGATGAGATAACGGGTCTTGATCTTGTCGCTGGCTCGGGAAACCTGATTATTTGGGAAAACCGTGTGTCCTATACGATCGATACGCGAATGTGGAATCGGCAGGCGATTTTTGACTTCCTGCAATTTGCAACGGGTACGTTTGCGTTCGCGGAAATGTCGAGGGAACGGGTAGGAAACATCCGGCTGTCGACCGTGGGCGAAAATGTAGGCGAGTATGGTGCAAAAATGGCTGGAACGATATACAGCGGCATAAGCAACGCATCGTCGATCTATGCGGATAACAAGATTTTATCTCCACGGGGACACGGCTTCGCAGCAGAGCGTGCGAACCATGCGTATGACATATTGCACGGGAAGAAAGCGGAAATACTGGGGGATGATAATCTCAAAAACGGCCCCGACAGACAGGTGGATGGTGTCCTCATACAGTCGAAGTATTGTCGGTCAGGACCTGCGTGCATCAGCGAGTGTTTTGACAGCAGCGGTTTCCGGTATTACAACGCCGATGGAACGCCGATGCAGATTGAGGTCCCCTCTGACTTTTACGAAGACGCGGTCGCCGCGATGGAGCGGCGCATCCAGAACCACGAGGTAAGAGGTGTGACCGACCCTGCGGAAGCGAGAAACATTATCCGCAAGGGACATTTCACCTATGCGCAGGCCAAGAATATTGCCAAGGCGGGGACGATCGACTCCATCCGCTATGATGCCCAATCGGGGGCGATCGTTGCGACCAGCGCATTTGGTGTGACAGCAGCCATCACGTTTGCCGTCGTATTCTGGCGCGAAGGGTCTTTTGAGGTCGCAACAAAAGCAGCGGTCGTAAACGGCCTCAAAGTGGGCGGAAACGCCTTTCTTGCTGCCGTGTTGGCCGGCCAACTCAGCAAGGCGGGGCTGAATAGCCTGCTGGTCGAGGGCTCCAAAGACTTTGTGAAAATTTTAGGGCCGAAGGCATCCGCGAAGATTATAAACGCGCTGCGGAGCGGAAAGAACATTTATGGCGGCGCGGCGATGAATAGCCTTGCGAAAATGCTGAGGTCGAACTTTATTACTTCACTGGCAACGATCGCCGTCTTGTCGATAGGAGATATTGCCAGTATTTTCCGCGGAAGAATATCCGGCGCACAGCTGGTGAAGAATCTGGTCGATACGACGGCGTCTGTGGCCGGTGGAGCAGGCGGTTGGTTGGCAGGCTCCGCCGCAGGTGCAAAGATCGGCGCGATCGCAGGATCGATCTTCCCAGGTGCGGGCACGGTGATCGGCGGTGCAGCAGGGTCTGTGATCGGCGGCCTTTGCGGTGCATTTGCCGGAGGAAGTGTTGCCGCGAAGGCGTCGAACAAGGTCACCAGTGTCTTTATAGAGGATGATGCGGAAAAGATGGTCAGAATCATCGAGGAAGTATTCACCGATCTGGCGGACGAGTACCTTATCTCCCAAGAGGAGGCGAAGACGATCACCGCCGAACTGCAGAAGCAGCTTACCGGAAAGAAGCTGAAAGACATGTTTGAAAGCAGTGACCGGAAGAAGTTTGCACGGGCCATGCTGGAGGATATGTTTGTAAAGGTAGCCCATGAGCGGCAGCATGTGACGCTCCCGACGCCTGAGCAAATGCAGGAGGGGCTGCGGGAGGTACTGGAAGAACTGCCAGATGAAGAAGCCGATGAGACCTGTAAATAAAGCAGTATGAGAAGGCATTGGGAATCTACTTGAGGGATTGCAACACAACAAGAGAGGGCCGCCACAGCCGCGGCGGCCCTCCCTTTTCTTTTCACCCCTCCCCCATCATCCGCCCCACGCAATCCCCCTTTTTCGGCAGATAGCAGATGTGCTTCATGCTCTCGATGTAGTGCGCCGGTACGCGCAGCTGCTTACGCAGGTAGTTCTCGATCAGCTTCGGCATCCCTTGTGCGGCGTACTTCCCCTTGCGCACGTCCTCCGAGATCGCCCACGGCAAGCCGTTCTCCCTGCGCTGTTTGGGCGGCGTATGCTGCCGCAGCAGGTCGTACACGTCCCCCCGGAACGTGAGGA
>NZ_CAKTYH010000129.1 GCF_934632265.1 uncultured Senegalimassilia sp. | reverse complement strand
TTCCCTTCTTTTTGTCCCCATACCACCAGGCGCCCCTTCGCATGCGAAAGGGCGCCTGTCATTTCGCCGATTATACCCAAACAATGATAATATTTGCAATAGCATATAATCGCGAACGAAAATAATCGCTTGAGGCAAGAGATTGCTCGCCGTATGGACGCATATTGAAAGAAATGCCTGGTCAGACAGCAGAGTACCCTTGCCTGGAAGCTGCGGAGCAGATCTGCACACCGCAACCGCAAAGGTGCTTGACGTCGGAGCAATCAGGGAACGGGCCTATCCCGCCAATATCCCTAGCGCGGACGACCATGCTTAGACCCCCGACATTCCCCTTCCCCGCTAAGCGCCGCTTCCCCGCTAAGCGCCGAACAACGCGGCGGTTTCCTCCATGCGCTGCGCGATAGGCACGCCGAACGGGCAGTTGGCCTCGCAGGCGCCGCATCCGGTGCAGTCCCCGGCGCGAACCTCAAGGGCAAGGTAATGGTCGCGCACGGACGCAGGCACCTCGTCCTGCATCTGCGCGAGGTCAGAGTACTTGTTCACCTCGGCAATGTTGATGCCCACCGTGCAAGGCTGGCAATGCCCGCAGTAGATGCAGTTGCCGAAATAGGCGTGCTGCGGCGCGCTGGCCAGGATGGACGCGTAGTTTTTCGCCTCGTCATCGGCGGTTTCGTACGCCAGGCAGCCAGCACATTCCTCGATGTCCCTGAAGCCGGCCAGCACGGAGGCGACCGCGGGGCGGGTCAGGCAGTAATGGCAAGCCTGCACGGGAGTCATCGCCGCGCCGAACGGCGATTTCCCGGCGTCGAACAAACGCCCGCCCGCGAACGGCTTCATGACGGTGATGCCCACGCCGTTTTCCTCGCACAGCGCGTACAGGCGCTTGCGCTGCGGGTCCATGTTCTCAAGACCTGGCTGGTATTCGTCTTTGAACAGGTCGTTGATGTCCTCGGAAGCGGGCAGCATGTCGTAGGCGGGGTTGATGGAGAACATGATCATCTCGATGTCCGGCGTGACCGCGGCTTGCAGCGCAACCTCGGGGTTGTGCGTGGACAAGCCGATGTGGTCGATGCGGCCGGCAGCCTTCTCGGCACGCACGTACTCGATGAACGGGCCGTTCATGATCTGCTCGAACTCGGCGATCACGTCCACGAAATGGATCAGCCCCAGCTCGATGTGCCCGCCGAAGCAAGCGAGCAGCTCCTCCCAGGCCGGGATCACCGCATCCATGTCGCGTGTGCGGGTGTACTGGCCGTTTTGCCAGGTGGCGCCGAAGTGACCCTGCACGATCCACTTGTCGCGATGCGCGCAAACGGCGTTGCCCAACACCCTGCGCACCGCCGGGTCGGCCATCCAGCAGTCAACGATGTTGACGCCCTGCTCCGCTGCGAAATCCACCAGGCGGGAAACCTTCTCCTGGTCATCACCCGGCATCCACTCCGCGCCGAAGCCGATCTCGCTGACCGCAAGCCCGGTCCTACCCAAACGCCTGTACTTCATGAAACCCCCTCTTCGCTCGATACCGTAACCGTATCCTACCAGGAGCAACCGCGCGATTGCCAGGAGCAGCCCCGCGACCCCACCGGGTGCAGCACACGCAGGCAAAGCGGCTGCCCCTACAACGACTCCTGCGCGGGCGCTGCGGAAGCAGTCGCCGCAGCCGCACAAGCCATAACCCGTGCCACCGAGCAAGAGAGCCTGCCCCTCTCAACGACACCGAACTTGCGCCAACGACCACGACCACCACGCCAGCCAGATCGAAAAACACGCCACGCAACCCCGGTGACGGACAAAAAGGCGAGCGTTGCGCTGTCGGATAGCCGATTCACCCCCGACATCGCCTCGAGGTCGACTAATTCGCGCATATATCTGCGCTCATGGCCGATTCATGCCGCGATTACTCAGCCTACAGCACCCGTAAATGCACATTTCTCGAATTCCTGACCACCAAAACCGAACCTTGGCCCACACAACTCCCGGCGGCACACGAGCTCAACCCGCCTGCCGCCGAATAAGGCGAATCCGCTGCTCGGCGGCAAAAAAGCCGGTCTCGGCAAAGGAAAACCTGGACCCTGCCGCATATAATATGGAGTTATGACTCATGCGTTGCGCACGGCAGCGCATGCCCGCGAACTAAAGGAGCTCTGCATGGATCCGAACAAGCGTCCCGACGACATGGTGCGCATCACCACCCCCGAACTTGCCCAGGCGTTCATCGACGAACAGGTTGCCGCAGTCCGCGAGCAAATCGGCGACAAGAAGGTTCTGCTGGCCCTTTCCGGCGGCGTCGACAGCTCCGTCGTGGCCGCGCTGCTCATCCGCGCCATCGGCAAGCAGCTCATTTGCGTGCACGTCAACCACGGCCTTATGCGCAAGGGCGAAAGCGAGCAGGTCATCGACGTGTTCAAGAACCAGCTTGACGCGAACCTGATGTACGTGGACGCAACCGACCGATTCCTGGGCAAACTCGTCGACGTCGAGGAGCCCGAGGCCAAGCGCAAGATCATCGGCGCCGAGTTCATCCGCGTGTTCGAGGAGGAGGCCCGCAAGGTCGGCAACGAGGTCAGCTTCCTGGCACAGGGCACCATCTACCCCGACATCCTGGAGTCCCAGGACGGCGTGAAGGCGCACCACAACGTGGGCGGCCTGCCCGATGACCTGCAGTTCGAGCTGTGCGAGCCCGTCAAGCTGCTGTACAAGGACGAGGTGCGCGTGGTCGGCCGCGAGCTGGGCCTGCCCGAGAACATGGTCGAGCGCCAGCCCTTCCCCGGCCCCGGCCTGGGCGTTCGCTGCTTGGGCGCCATCACCCGCGACCGTCTGGAGGCGCTGCGCGAGGCCGACGCCATCGTGCGCGAGGAGATCGACAACGCGGGCCTGACCATCTGGCAGTACTTCGCCGTGGTGCCCGACTTCCGCGCAACCGGCGTGCGCGAGGGCAAGCGCGCCTACGACTGGCCCTGCATCATCCGCTGCATCAACACGGTCGACGTCATGACCGCCGAGGTGCCCGAGCTTGACTGGGCGCTGCTCAAGCGCATCACCGCCCGCATCAACGCGGAGGTCCCCCGCATCTGCCGCGTATGCTACGACCTCACCCCCAAGCCCGTCGGCACGGTGGAATGGGAATAAGCTGCAACAACATATCGCCCATCCAAGGCGCCTTGCTCTTTGCAAGGCGCCTTTTTCGTGAGAGATCGTTTGCAATGCTTCTTGCACCGATAGCGATTATGCCGCATTTGCATTTCATAATGCAACATATAGTTGACACTGCACCTATAATGCAATATATTTCTGTCATGTTGCAACGGATATTTGTCCATATATCGAAAGGAAGCCCATGCCTGGCCATAAAAACCTACGCATGAAGGCAGCGCGCGCGGCAGCCGGCCTTTCGCAATCCGATCTCGCCGAAGCCGTTGGCGTCACGCGCCAAACCATCGGCCTCATCGAGGCAGGCGGTTACAACCCCACGCTCAATTTATGCGTCGCTATTTGCAAAACCCTTCATGTCACCCTAAACGACCTTTTCTGGGACGAAGAGCGCTAACCCGGTTTCGCCATCTGCAACCCAGCACGTTAACCCAAACTCGAACATATCCTTTTAGGAGAGAATCATGAAGCTGCAAAATATGAAACTTGCCCAGAAATGGCGCGAATACGCCGGCCCGAAGGACGAGCGCCTTGAGGCCGAGAACGCGAAAATCTACAAGCTTGGGTTCATGTTGCTATCGTTCGGCATGCTCACGCTGCTTATGTATCAAATCATGGCCCAGCAGGTAGCGTGGGTGCACAACGACGCCAACGAATCGTTTCGCCTCTTCGCAAATCCCGTTGACGCCGTCATGTACGCATGGCTTTTCATTGTAATGATCGTCTGCGCTGTGCTGCAGACGCGGAAAGGCTATGTCGATACCAACCGCTTCGGGCAAACCGAGCACATTCCCACGGGCTACTTCCTGCTCATCTCGGGAATCACCGGCATCGCAAGCGCACTCGCCATCGCTGCTATGCGCTGTATCGCCGAGGCGCATATCGTGCCGATTGAAAGCGTCTTTTGGGGAGCGAACCTGGCAACGGGCGTAGTGTTCGGCGTGACCATCTTCGTTGCCGTATTCGGCGCGCTGTGCTTGGCATTCTTCGAGGCAAAACAACGCCGCGCGAAAATCGAAGCGGAACTAGACTGCCCCGACGACCTGTAACCTAAAAGAGCAGGGTCCCTGCCCTATGCCACTTCGTCAGGGAAATGCAACAAGCCGCGCCCAGGCAATCTTCTTGGGCGCGGTTCAATTCGTCTCGGAAATGCTGTTGTCCATGAAGCCGTATCTGCAGAATCAACGAACGCGCGGCAATCTACCGGCTAGAAGCCTACAATCAGACCTCCGCGTTCGGCGTAGTAGCTGCAAAGGCCCCTGGTCGGGAGAATCTCGATCTTGGAATCAGCCCATGCGCTCAAAATGCTCTCTTTGAGAGCCTGGGCAACAGCATGGTTGTCGCAATGGCTAATGGCAACGTTGCCGCCGGAGAACCCGCGCTCCCTCATGCACTCGACCAGCGCGCGGACGGTGCGCTTCGAGCCGCGCGTCTTGCCCTCGACGACGATCCGGCCCTCGTCGCTGGCGCTGCCGATGCCCCACATGCCAAGCGCCTTGGCAAGGAAGCCTGCCATCTTGTGCATACGGCCGTTTTTGATCAGGTTGTCGAAAGACGAAAGCGCGAAGATCACCTTGGTCTTATCCAGAAACGCGTTCGCGCGGTCCACCGCTTCGTCGAAGTCGACGCCCTCACGGGCAAGCCTTTCGATCTCACGCACGCAAAGAACCAGCTCAGGGCCGGTAGAGCGGGAATCCAACACGGCGATCTTCTTATCCGGGTCCGCCTCGAGCGCCAAATCGCGGGCGGTCAGCGCGCTGTTCATGCTGCCGGAAAGCTGCGACGAGATGGTGATGGCGAAAGTTCGATCACCCTTCTCGAACTGCTCAAGCCACGCGCCCGGAGCGGGGCACGAGGTGTAGCTGGCGGTCTTCTCCTGCTCCATATCGCGCAGCATCTCCTCGATATCGAGCTGCTCGTTATCGGTATACCCGCGAACGCCGACGCTGATCTCGAACGGCACGCTGGATAGCTCGATCGCATCGGATCGATAGTCTGACGGGATAAGGTCGCAGCTTGAATCCGTGACCACGTTCCATTTCATGTAGGCCGTCCTTTCCCGATGCGTCAAGGCACCCGCACGCAACAGACGCCCCGCATCATTTCCTTTTCCCTGTACCCGC
>NZ_CAKTYH010000128.1 GCF_934632265.1 uncultured Senegalimassilia sp. | reverse complement strand
CCTGTCCCCCATCGCGCTCACGCCCGCCGATGGTCGGCGGCGCGGCGGCGCCGTCGGAGGCATCGGCGACGGCAAGCTCCTGATCGGCCGAGCCGGCAAGGGCGTCGGTCCCGGCGTCTTCCCGGCCCGCAGCCGAAGCGGCGGCGGCACCGGCCTGCTCCGCTACCTGGGCCGACGCTCCTTGGCCGTCGGCGACAGCCGGGTCGCCCGCCCCGCCGTCGTCGGGCGCGGACTGGCCGTCGGCCGATTCCGGCTGGCCCTCGTCGGACGCGCCTTTCCCCATCTGCTTGCCTTGGTGCTCGGCTGCTTGCGCGATGGCCTGGTTGAGCGCGGCGTCGACCGTGGCGACGCTTTGCCGATGGTTCACCACGCAGATGGTCGTGAAGACCACCGTCAGCACGACGGCGACGGTGGCCATGTTCAGCGCTATGAACTTGATGCGGAGCTTTTTCAGCATAGGGCGGCCGCCTTAGGCCGCGGCGCCGTCGGCGGCGAAACGGTAGCCCGCCTTGCGGATGGTCTCGATGCAGGCCTGCGACCCCAAGAAGCGCATCTTCTTGCGCAGGAAGCTGACATAGGCCTCGACGTTGTTGTCCTCGGCGCTTGATTCCACGCCCCACACGCGCTCGATGAGCAGCTCCTTCGACACCACCTGGCCCGCGTTGCTCATGAGCACCTTCGCCAGGGAAAACTCCTTGAACGACAGGTGGATGGTCTTCTGCCCGCACGTCAGGTCGTAGCTTTCCAGGTTCAGCGAAAGGTCGCCCGCGTCGAGCTTCTCGAAGATCACCTCGCCTTGGCGGCGCGTGAGGGCGCGAAGGTGGGCAAGCAGCTCGGCGGGGCTGAACGGCTTGGTCATGTAATCGTCGGCGCCGCTGTCCAAGCCGGTGATTTTGTCGGGCACGGCGTCGCGCGCAGTGAGCAGCAGCACCGGCGTGCTCACGTTCTTGCGGCGCAATTCGGCCACTACCGTGAAACCGTCCATTTTGGGAAGCATGACGTCCAAGATGACCACGTCGTAGATGCCGCTTTCAGCATAGGCCAGGCCGTCGGCGCCGTTGTGCACCACGTCGGTGCCGTAGCCGTTCTCCTCCAGGATGTGCGCCAGCGCGCGGGCCAGCCGCACGTCGTCTTCCACGATGAGGATCTGCATGGTGTGCCTTCCGTCGGTTCTCGAACCTGCGCCGCAGGGCGCAGGCGTGCATTCTTTCGGTAACCAGTATACGGCCCAGCCTGAAAACGGGCTTAAAGAACGGGGCCGCCCCGTAGGACGGCCCCGCGTGCGGAAGCTATGGGATAAGATTTAGCGCTCGTAGACCTGATCGCATCCGAGCAGGTCCTTCATGGTGTGCCAGATCTGGTGCGGGTCGCCCACGGGATGCGCGGGCGGCTTCATCTCATAGCGCTCCACCGCGCCCGAGAGCAGGTCGACGGCGAATACCTCGTCGGAAAGCGTGAGCGCCTGCTGCGGGCAAATGTCCGTGCAGCAACGGCATTTCACGCAATCGCCGGGGAAATGCTCCACGCCGAACGTGCCGTCCTCGTCGGTGAACTTGCTGATGGCGCCGGTCGGGCAGAACGTCGCGCACATCTGGCAGCTGCTGCATTTGTCCGGGTCGATGATGACGTGGCCCCACAGACGCGTGTCGATCATGACGTCCTGCGGCTCGCCCAGGCTGGACAGGCCGTTCAGCAGAAGCTCGCGACGATCGGGAATGAAGTGCGGCAACGTGCCGTCGTCCATCACCTTCTGGAAGCGCGATTCGGACTTCTCCTCGATGCCGAGCGTTTCCTTCACGGCGTAGTCGGCGGTGGTGCCGGCGGCGGCTTTCGCCTCGGAGCCCATTTCTGCGAAGAACCTGCGCTTGCCGGCGTCGAAGCTGGACTTGCCCTCCAGGCGCACCTGGTGCGGGAACTTCTTCACCAGGTCGACGCGCATGTCGCTGTTCCACGTTTCCAGCAGCGTGTTGGCGGTGTCGCGCACCTGCTCGGCCATATGGAACCCGGTGGCGTGCTCGCAGGAGGCGCACTTGCCCTCGACCAGGCTGACGTGCTTGGCGCCGGCCACGGCCAACGTGACCAGCAGGCTTTCCTCCACGCGCCCAAGGCACGTGACGGACACGACTTTCTCCAGGTCAAGCAGCCCCTCAGCTGCGTTCACGATCTGCTCGCACGCGATGACGACCTCGTCGTCGGCGGCGCGCATGGCCTGGATGCAGCGATGCAGCAGCTCGGCGTCGTTGGGGCGATGGGCCTCAAGCGCGCACGTGGGGCACACGGTAGCGCACGTGCCGCAGCCGATGCACTTCTCCGGCGAGATGATCAGCTCGTTGTCGTTGTAGGAGATGCAGCCCGACGTGCACACCTCCGCGCATTTCATGCACGTGGCGTTGCGATTGCGCACGACGGCGCAACGGTTCTGATGAACCGTGATATCGGCGCTCTGAAGTTTTTCGAGCAGACCGAGGAAATTCTTGGCACTTGGCATTGCTGCCCCTTTCTCGTCTACCCCCTTGCAACTGGTTAGTATAGCCGTTCGCCTACGAAAACGCACCGGCAGCTGCGTCGAACTCGCGCACGGAGCCGTCGGCGTACTCGATGCCCCAGGTGCCGTAGTCCACGTCGAACGCGGGCAGCTCGGGCATGGCGAAGGCGGGCTCGGCGGGCTGGTCGGCAACGGCGTCGGCAGGCGCGGCAGCGGGCTCGGCGGCGTCGGCAGGCTCGGCGACATCAAGCTCGGCGGTGTCGGCAGGCGCGGCTACCTGCGGCTGCTCAGCCGTTTGACCTGCGGTTTCGTCTTGCTCGGCGGTAGCGGCGGCCTCGGCTTGCGCCTGCTCGGCGGCTGCGAGCTGCGCCTCGTAGCTGGCGCGCGACGGAATGCGCACGCAGGCGATATCCTGCCCCAGCGCACCGGCGTTCATGAGGTCGCGCACGCGCTCGACCATGTCCACCGCATCGGCAGGAAACGACGAATCGGAGCCCGTCTTCACCGCAACGAGCGCGTCGTCGCCGAACTCCAGCTCAAGCCAGTGATACGAAAACGCCGGCTGGCCGTTTTCGGCACGGACGTTGTTGGCAGCCGTGATGGTGTTGGACACCTTCGAGAACATGTTGTGCAGCCACTTGGGCATGACGCCCTCCCACAGCTGCTGCGCCGCCTCATCAGAGCTGTCCCAGTACGCGCGATGCAGCTTGATCATGAAGCGCATCACGTTCTCCGGGCGCTGCCCGTCTACCGGCTTGTGCGCCTGCACAAGCGACGGCGCCACATAGGAGTACGAGCGTTTGATGTCGGAGACGCACTCGTCGTTGAATAAACGTTCGTCCAGGTCCATGCGAAGAATCAAAGAGGGTCGAATAAAAGCGGTCATGGCTTCAGCTTCCTTTCTCCAAACCAAAGCGGGCCGGCGCACGTCCCCACGCTGCCGGGTCCGTCGTCCACTTGCATTCTTCCCCAAACCCCGCCGCGCAGTATGGCGCAACCCTCCGCGCATTGTCAAACGCGGGTTTGCGAACGCATCCCGCCGCAATGCGCGGCAAGGCGACTGCGCGCGATGAGCGCCCGTTCGGGGTCGCGGCAAATCGCTGCAAACCCACCGCGCAAAGACACGATTATCCCCAAAGTCGAATAATGCGACACGGGAAATCGAACCTTGACATCATCGGCGCGACGCGCCTATCATCAACGCGGGGAGTCCGCCGGCGCGCCGAATGCGCGCGGCAGACATTGTTTGCAAAAGTCGGAGCTTCAGGGGTGAAGTTCCCGGAGTCGGTCTTACGGGCCGGCACTGTAGCGTCGTGCCAGAAGGCAGGCGCTAGTTTTGTTGTTAGCAATGTCTGGGAGGGGCGGAGCATGTCTGATTCCACTTTCGATCTATCCTTTGATTCCGAGCTTGACGAGTTCGACCCGCTGGAGGACGCCAGCGCGGACGACGACGAGAACGAGGGCGGCGATTACACCGCCATCAGCTCGGCAACCGATGCGCCCGCACAGCAAATCGAGGCCGAAAGCGATAACCGCACGCCGGCCGAGCGCATCGACGACCTGTTCAAATCCATGGCCCCGCGCCGCAAGGTGCTGCTGGGCATCCTGTCCTTCGTGCAAGAGCCGCAAACCGCCGAGGCCGTGAACACCCACGTCGACGAGCTGCAGCAGGACAACTTCAGCGTTTATACCGCCGCCAACCTGTGCAACCTGCTCGAGCGCGCCGGCGCCATCGAGCGCATCACCGCCAACGGCCAGCCCGCCGATGACACGGAAAACGAGCCCAAGACCGTGGTCGTGGACGGCGTGGAGTACCTGGAAGCCGCCGAACCCGTCGAGGTGTTCTGGCTCATCACCGAGCCTGGCCAGGCAAAACTTGATTCCGACAAACCGATCGAGCGCCTGCGCGCCCTGCTTGAGGAGGACGCGGCGTACGCGGTCATCTACAAGCGCATCCTCACGCTGTGCGCAGCCGAGAACGGCGCCGCCACGCCCGCTATCAACGGCAAGGTCGACAACGACCCGCTCGTGCAAAAGCCCCGCTTGTACGCCCCGCATTTCGTGGACAAGCTGGAGCAATGCGACGCGTTGGAGTGGCGCAAGGCCTGGTTCACCACCGAAACGGGAAAGCAGGGCCTGGAAATGCTGGCAGATGTCGTGGACGGGTCCGCGGCCGATTCTAAGGAGGACTAACCATGACCGAGAACGCCAACACCGCCGCAGAGCAGGCTTCCACAGACGAGCTGATCAAGCTCATCGAGCAGCGCGCCGCAACGTACGGCCTGCTCAGCCGCCTGTTCCGCGTGGAAATCGACCAGGAACTGCTTGACGAGCTGCACGGCATGCGCTTCCCCGCCTCCACAGGCAACGCCGACGTGGACGAGGGCTACCTGCGCCTTGCGAAGTACCTGTCCAACACCTGGGAGAACAGCCTGACCGACCTGGCCGTGGACTACACCCGCGTGTTCATCGGCCACGGCGTGGACGCCTACAGCGCCGCCTACCCGTTCGAAAGCGTGTACACCTCCGAGAAGCGCCTGCTCATGCAGGACGCCCGCGACGAGGTGCTCGCCATCTACCGTTCCGCCGGCCTTGACAAGAAGAACAGCTGGAAGGAAGGCGAGGACCACGTGGCCCTGGAGCTGGAATTCGAGCAGGTGCTGGCCAACCGCGCCGCCGAGGCGCTGCGCAAGGGCGACGAGGAGGAGGCCGCCGCGCTGCTGACCACGCAGAAGAACTTCCTGGAAGACCATCTGCTGTCGTGGGTTCCCATGATGACGGCCGACATGAAGCGTTTCGCGAAAACCGACCTGTATCAGGGCTTGGCCTACCTCACCGATGGGTTCCTGAACACCGATAAGGCGTTCTTGGACGACGTTTTGACCGAAGACGAGTAACGGGCATCGCCCGCCGACGCGCTTCGAAGCCGGCGCGTCGGCGGTTTTGCACCGCCAGGCTTCCCGGCGCGGAGGGCGTCGGATACGGGGAGGC
>NZ_CAKTYH010000127.1 GCF_934632265.1 uncultured Senegalimassilia sp. | reverse complement strand
GATGCACGAACGAAGCCATCGATGCGGCAGCGCCGCAAAACGTCCCAAAGCTCTTCGTCGGTCGCCTGAGGGCGCGCCATCAGCAAGTTCGAACGAACCGTTCCGGAGAACAGGTAGCTGGAGAACGGGACGACTGTCACCGTTTGCGACAAGCTTTCGCGGGAAATCTGCTCGAGCGGCACACCGCCGATCACCACAGCGCCGGCGAAGCCCCGATTACGACCGCACAAAACACCCGCTAACGTCGACTTGCCCGAACCGCTCTCGCCCACGATGCCGGTGAAGCTTCCAGCAGGTGCGCAAAAGTCCACATGATCGAGCACCGTGCGCTGGCCATCATACGAGTACGTGACATCGCGCACGACGATATCCGCATGCGCAGGGTCCACGCTGCACGTGCCCCGCTCGGGCTCGGGCGCGTCCAGGATGGCGAACATCTTCTCGGCGACCGCCATGCCGTTCATGGCCGTATGGAAAAACGACCCGAGCGTGCGCATGGGGATGAAGAACTCCGCCGACAGGAACACCACGCAAAACGCCGCATAGAACGGCACCTGGCCGTTAACGAACTGCACCATCGCCGCGATGATGCCCACCGCAGCGCCGCCGAAGGCGAACACGTCCATCACGGTGATGGAGTTGAGCTGCATGGTGAGCAGGCGCATCGTCGCACGACGGAAGCTCTCGGCCTGTTCGTTCATCTGACGGTGGCAAGCCTCGTCAGCCTGATAGATCTTCAAGGTGGTCAAACCCTGCAGGTTCTCAAGAAACGCGCCGCCAAGATCGGTGTAGGCGCCCCAATAGCGCCCCATAACGCGCTTGGCGATCTTCTGCACCGCCATAATGGAAATGGGGATAAGCGGCACGCATACCAACAAGGCGATGGCGGCGGGCAGGCAAAGCGGGGCCAGGAACGCGAAAACCGTCAGCGGGGCCAGCACGGCATAAAGCAGCTGCGGGAGATACTGTCCGAAATAGCTTTCCAGCTGCTCGCAGCCCTCGACGCTGACCTGCACCGCTTCGCTTGTGGCGATATGCTCGGAGTACCCGGGGCCCATACGCACGAGCTTGTCGTACACCTGCCGGCGGACCGAGCGCTTCGCCGTCATCGCGGCCGCCACCCCCATGCGCTGCGCATACGTCAAGCATGCCATGCGCACCGCGATGACAACGACGCCTGCGCCCAGGAGCATCGCGACCCACCCATCAACGGCAGCACCGTCGAAAAGACGCTGCAAAAACAGCCCGATGAGGAGCATGAGCACGATGTTCGCCACAAGCGCCACCCATTGCGCCGCCACATTGCGCGCGATATACCTCAAAGCCTGCGGCACCATCAATATCAACCGTTTATTGAACACGAACCGGTTTCCTTTCGATACCCAAAGGCAGCACGGCGCCGGCTGCGGCGCATCCGCCTTGATTCAAACAGTCAAATGGTACCATTGGGAAACTTTGATAGCCATGGCAAGCCATAAGATACCGATTATTGTTATACATGACTAATCTGGAGTGCAAAAAGCCCGGCGTGTGCCGGGCTGAAAATAGCTGGCCTATGTCGGCGGGTCGTAAGGCAGGCGCAGCGCCAATGCGAGCAAGATGCCCTATCGAGCTTTCCTATTCTTATCGTAAAGCAAAGCCAATCCTTTGAGCGTTAGCTGCTCGTCGGCAACCTCGATGTGCCGGGAAAGCCCGGCCATAGCTTGAGCGTCGTCGCCGGTAGCCACAACACGCGTTTCGTATCCAAGCTCATCCCATACCGCCTGGATGAGACCGTCGATTCTGGCGACTTCGCCGATGACGATGCCCGCTTGCATGGCATCGCGCGTGGACTTCCCGATAACGCTGCGGGGCGCATGCAACCCGATAACCGGAAGCTGCGCCGCGGCATCGGCCACCGCACGCGCCGCTAAACGCAAACCCGGCGCGATAAGCCCGCCTTGCACCACGCCGGCATCGTCGATGACCTCAAGGGTGGTTGCGGTCCCGAAGTCGACCACGATAAGCGGGAATCCATACAGCTGCTTGGCGGCAACGCAGTCGGCGACGCGATCGGCGCCGAAATCCGCAGGGCTGTTCAAATGCAGCTTCAAACCGGACTTCAAGCCCGGTCCCACCACCAAAGGCCGTACGCCGCAAAGCGTGCGCAACGCCTCTACCCAGGCATCGGTAAGACCAGGGACCACGGAGGATACGATGGCATCGCAAACCCGCGCATCGCACCCGCGAACCTGCAGAAACGACGTCACGCACATAAGCGCCTCGTCGGCCGTCAACCGCTCAGGGGTGGTCACGCTCCATGCGGACGCCAGCTCCCCTTCCCGAGCCAAACCCAGGCTGGTGACGGAATTCCCCACATCGACGGCAAGAACGCAACTCGAAACGTTTTGACCCGAACGCGCCATTATGCGACCACCTTGTTCGCCTTGATCGCCCTGAACGCAACCGCTCCGATGATGCCGCCGGCGATGGCGAACGGCAGCCAGCTAAAGCCCAGATCGGTGAATGGAAGCTGCTTGATGGCGGGCAACACGCCGTACGTGTCGTCGATGGTGGCGAGCAAGCTGATGGCGAACGCCCCGAGGGCGGCTCCCTTGATCGGCCACGTGGTGCCCATCCGCTTCTTGAACAGCACCATGACCACGCACACCATGAACGGCGGGCAGACCACCGAAAGAATAGGCGCCGCAAACGCCACGATCGCATTCAACCCCAGGTTGCAGATGGCGAAAGACACCAAAACGGTGACGATGACGCCGGTGCGATACGAGATCTTGCCATGCGTGGTGCGCTCGAAATAGGAAGCCGATGCGCCCGTCAGGCCGATGGCGGTGGTCAGGCACGCAAGCCCGACGATGATGCCGAGGATGATCACGCCGGTGTTGCCGAGCAGATGCTTGGTGATCTCCACGATAAGCGTCGAACGGTCCATGCCGGCACCGAACGCAAGCGCGCTCGAAGCGCCCAGATAGGTCAAACCACCGTAGATCACGGCCAAAAGAACGCCGGCAACCACGGATGCGCCCGCAATGACCTTCAGCTGATCCTCGCGACGCGTATAACCGGCAGTGCGCGCAGCGTTTTCCATGACGATGGCGAAGCCGACGCACGCAAGCACGTCCATGGCCTGATAGCCGGCCAAGATGCCGTCCTGCGCAGCGTGGCTGGAAAGCGGCGCCCCGATCTCGCCAAGCGGATGCACGACGCCTACCGCGATGATAACGAACACGCAAACGACCAAAAGCGGGGTGAGCACCTTGCCGATGATGCTCACCAGACGCGTTTGACGGATGGATAGCGCAAGCACCGCCGCGAAGAACAGCGCGGAGAAAACCAACATGTTCACCGAATCGCCGAACAACGGCACGATGGACATCTCATAGGTGGTGGCAGCCGTTCGCGGCTCTGCGATGATCATGCCCGTGCACAGGATGACGGCGGTGTTGAGCACCAGGCCGGGAACTCGGCCCAACGACCCCTCGACCGCAACGTTCGCCCCGCCGGCAGCGTTGAGCGCGAAGATGCCCAGGCAGGAAAGCGCCACGTCGATCAAGATGAAGCATAAAAAGCCGATCACCCAATCGGTTCCGCTCTCCATACCCAGATACGGCGGGAAGATTAGGTTTCCAGCACCGAAGAACATGGCAAAGAGCGCCAATCCGGTGACCACAGTGTTTTTCTTCAAGAATGCTCCTTTATGGAATATCGCTCGAATTATCCATTATGACGCAATCCATGCGAAAAAAGAAGCCGACAACTCGGCGGGATGCCCAATTGTTGCCGCAAAAAAGACCTGCAGAAGCAGGTCTTTTCCACTTGATGCCTAGTTGAACTTGAAGATCCTCTGAGCCACATGGTAGCCCGTGATGCCGATCTTGCGTCCCAGATTCGTGGGCAGGTTCGTACCCATGTTCAGCACGCTGCGCCTCACGCGGCGATACACGTCGGAGTTGTTCTCCTTGAGATAACGCCAGATGGCCTCGCGCTCGTCCTCGGCGTCTACGGTGTTGATCATGCGCAAGAAGATGCTGCAGATGCACATCATCATGGACAGGTAGTTCTCCATGTAGCGCTCCAGGCGCTTCTCAGGCACATCGCCGGGAAGCTGCACGGCATCGATCATGATGCGCGTGACGCGCAGCTGCTGATCGATGCGGCCCATCATGACCGACTCGTTGACGCTTTGGTCGTCGCGGCCGATGAAGTAGCGGTACATGTCCACGTCAAGGTAGTAGATGGTCTTAACGTGCGGCAGGGGCACGTACACGAAGATGTTGTCCACGTAGAAGGTGTGTTTGGGCAGCTGAAGGCCCATGCCGCGCAACAGCTCGGTGCGGTAGATGACCGAGTGCATGAGCAGGTACTGGCTGGGGTTGAAATGCCCCACCTCGGACCAGCCGAACTCGCGCCCCTCGGGGAACACGTTGCGATAATGCATGATGGTGCGCGTGCTCTCATGCACCTTCTCGTACACGTAGTTGGCGATGACCAGATCGGTCGGGGCGCTGCGCCCCACCTGGCTGCGGACATACGCCATGACGTCTTCCATGGCGCGGCGGTCGAGCCAGTCGTCGGAATCGACCACCTTGAAGTACAGGCCCGAGGCGTTCGCCAAACCGGTGTTCACCGCTTGCCCGTGGCCGCCGTTTTCCTGATGGACGGCCTTGATGATGCCCGGATGAAGCTGCTCCCAGCGATCGGCCTTTTCCGCAGTGTCGTCTTTGACCGACCCATCGTCGACGATGATGATCTCGATGTCGTCGCAGCCCTCATCCCCGCCGCACGCAAGGATGGACTCGATGCACTTATCCATATATGCAGCGGAGTTATAGCACGGGATGGCGAACGTGATGCTTTTCATGCCTGTCCTTTCCTGGAAGCAACGGCGCGGATGCGGTTGGGAACGCCGCCGTTCATATGGTCCGCCCGCCATTTTACCGGTAGCAGGCCAAGCAGCTGCCCTATGATGGGACAATATGGATAAAATCCAAGTGAACCGATCGGGCGCAGCCGAAACCAAGCGCAAATCGAAAGACCGCGCCCGGCACATCGCGAAGAAAGGGTACGAACATGAGCTCGTTTTTGGATACCATGCTTGAGCGCGCCAAAGCCGACAAGCAGACCATCGTGTTACCCGAGGGCGACGACCCGCGCACGCTCGAAGCCGCCGAGACCATCCTTGCGCAAGGCGTCGCGAACCTGATCATCCTGGGCAACGTGGCCACCATCAAGGAATCCGGGCGCAAGCTCGACGGCGCCACGCTGATCGACCCGCAGGACTCCGACCTGCACGACGAGTTCGCGAACACCCTCTACGAGCTGCGCAAGCACAAGGGCATGACCCTCGAGCAGGCCGCCGAGAAGGTGCGCGACGTGCTGTTCTTCGGCGTGCTCATGGTGAAAACCGGCCGCGCCGACGGCATGGTCTCGGGCGCCTGCCACTCCACCGGCGACGTCCTGCGCCCAAGCCTGCAGATCCTCAAAAC
>NZ_CAKTYH010000126.1 GCF_934632265.1 uncultured Senegalimassilia sp. | reverse complement strand
CCGACGAAGGCGCATATGAATCAACAACAGCGAGGCTTCCTTCTTGCTGCCATCTCGATGGGCATATCGTCTGTTCATGTGCGGGCGCTAGCCGACCTGCGTCAACGCCACCGGCCGCTTGCGCGGCCACCCCGCGACGCCGACGCGTGAACACACCTCCGTCCCCCGTTCACACGACGAAGCGCCCCGCAAACCGTCGAGGTTTGCGGGGCGCTTCCGTATGCAGGCTGCAACGCGGCGCTGCCATACGCCGGCGCTTTCGGCCTACCCGATCTTGACGATGGGTGCGTAGTCTTTCAGCAGCTTCTTCGTTTGGCCGGACTTGGAGAAGCGGACGTAGAGCGTGTCGCCGTCCACCTTCGTCACCTTGCCGCGGCCGAACGTCTTGTGGTCTACGGTGTCGCCGGCGGCGAAGGTCATCTTGGCTGCCGCCTTCTTCTCCGCCCCGGGGCGCACGTAGGCACCCGATACCGAACGACCTGCGCCGATTCGGTTCGTGCGCACCTCGCGGCGCTCGCGCTCGGACCTGCCGCCGGGGGCGCTGGCACTCGAGCGGCCGAACACGCGGCCGCCGCCGGCCTCCACGCCGCTGCCCGAGATGCCCTTGCGGCTGCCGCGCTTCTCCCAACCGGTGCCGGAGAAGCCCTGGCTGCCCACGCCCATGGTCTGGCGAAGCTCGCCGGGGATCTCGTGGATGAAGCGCGAGACAGGGTTGGCCTGCGTCTGACCGAAGATCTGACGCGTATAGGCGCAAGTGAGGAACAGCACCTTGCGGGCGCGCGTGATGGCGACATAGGCTAGGCGGCGCTCCTCCTCGATGCCGGCGGCGTCGCCGACGCTGTTCATGTGCGGGAACAGCGTCTCCTCCATGCCCGCCACGAACACGCAGTCGAACTCCAGGCCCTTCGAGGCGTGCACCGTCATCATCGTGACCGCCTGGCCGTCCTCGTCCATGGTGTCGAGGTCGGTGCGCAGGCGCACCCACTCCAGGAAGTCGGCCAACGAATCGCCGCGCAGCACGCGCACGGGCTCGGCAGATTCTTGCAAACTCGCCGCAGGTAGCGCAGAGTCAGCGAGGGTTTCCCCAGTGCCCGAGCCGTGGTCGATGGCGAAGGCGCCGCGTACTTCGGTACGCAAGCCTTCGTCAACGGCCGCGGATTGGGTGCCGGGGGAAGCCGCAGCGTCGAGTCCGCCGCCGTTCGGCAGAACGGCGGAAGGCCGAGGGGCGGCGTAATCCGCATCCTCTTCGTCATGGGTGTCCACGAACTCGTCGACTACGGACAGGAACTCCTGGATGTTCTCAACGCGCCCGCGCGCCTCATCGGTGTTCTCGGCTTGCAGCGCGCTGATCAGGCCAGACTTGTCGATAACGGCCTCGATGCACTTGCGCAGGTCGCCCGAGTAGGACTGCGCGTCCTTGATGATCTGCACGAACTCCCCCACGCTGCGGCGCGTGGCGGCGCGCAGCTCGGGGTCGGCGATGGCGATCTCGGCGCCCTCCATGAACGTCATGTCCATCTCGCGCGCGAACTGCTCGATGCGCTCCACCGTGGACTTGCCGATACCGCGGCGCGGCGTGTTGATGACGCGTTTGGCCGCGATATCGTCGGCGGGGTTGACCACCAACGTGAGATAGGCCATGACGTCGCGAATCTCAGCGCGATCGAAGAATCGCGTGCCGCCGACGATGCGGTACGGCACGCCGGCGCGCAGCAGCATATCTTCGAGCATGCGCGACTGGGCGTTGGTGCGGTAGAACACCGCCACCTGGTTGTAGGACAGCCCCTTCTGGCGCTGCTTCTCGATCTCGCCGGCGATCCAGCGGCCCTCGTCGCGCTCGTCGGAGGCCATGTACACGTGGATCTTCTCGCCGTCTTCCTGGTCGGTGAACAGCTTCTTCACCTTGCGATGCTGGTTGTTCGCGATAACGGCGTTGGCCGCCGCCAGCACGTTGCCCACGCTACGGTAGTTCTGCTCCAGCTTCACCGTGGTGCACTGGGGGTAGTCCTTCTCGAACTCCAGGATGTTGCGGATATCGGCGCCGCGCCAGCTGTAAATGGACTGGTCGTCGTCGCCCACCACCATGATGTTGCCGTGCTGCTCGGCCAGAAGACGGGTAATCTCGTACTGCGCATGGTTGGTGTCCTGGTACTCGTCGACCATGATGTAGCGGAAGCGCAGCTGATAGGCCTCGAGCACGTCGGGGTGGTTCTTCAGCAGCAGATACGCATAGAGCAGCAGGTCATCGAAGTCGAAGGCGTTGGCCTGCTTCAGGCGCTCCTGCAGCTTCTCGTACACGCGCGCGGCCACCTTGCCCACCGGGTCGTTGGCCTCCTTCGCGAAGTTGCCAGGCACCTTCAGCTCGTTTTTCGCCGTGGAAATGCGGGTCATCAGGGCGTTTATGGGGAAACGCTTCGGGTCGATGTCCAGCTCGGCCATGATCTCCTTGTACAGGCGCTTCTGATCATCGGTGTCGTAGATGGTGAAGCTCTTCGAGAACCCGAGGCGCTCGGCGTCGGCGCGCAACATGCGCACGCACATGCTGTGGAAGGTGGACACCCACATGCCGCGGCTGCGCGGGCCGACCAGGCCCTGCAGGCGCTCGCGCATCTCGGCGGCCGCCTTGTTGGTGAACGTGATGGCCAAGATCTCCCACGGCGCCACATTCAGATCCTCCAGGATGTGCGCGATGCGGTACGTGAGCACGCGCGTTTTGCCTGATCCAGCACCAGCCAAGACCAAAAGCGGGCCTTCGGTGCATTCGACGGCCTGACGCTGGGGGCCGTTGAGCGTGGTGATGTCGACGGGCATAGGGCTTCCTAACATGATGTTCACGTGCGGTTGCAGGTTCAAGGCGCACAAGGCGCGACTGATGATTGTACCGCTTCCGAGCGGCGCGCGCCCGATTCGAGCCAAGCATGCACAGCATGGCCAGAGGATGTTCGATTCCGCGCGCAAAACCCCGCTGACGGCGCGGCTTGGCGAAGCGGGACGGGCAGCGGAACGAACTGGCCGCGGTCGGGCCCTCCCGTCCGCAAAAGGCACCGCCGTCCGCAAAAGCAATCTTTCCGCACGAAGAAGGCGGACCGGTTTCCCGATCCGCCTTCGTTATGATGCGCGAAACGCTTTGCGGCCGCTAGACGATCTTCTTCCCGAACACCGCGGCGATCTCGCGCAACTCCTCGACCAGGACGCGGAACTGCGCCGGGGTCAGCTGCTGCGGGCCGTCGGAAAGCGCCACCGGCGGGTTGGGGTGCACCTCGATCATGATGGAGTCGGCGCCCACGGCAACCGCAGCGCGCGCCAGGCTGGGCACCAGGTCGCGGACGCCTGCCGGATGGGACACGTCCACGCAGATGGGCAGCAGGCTCTGCTTGTGAATGACGGGCACAGCCGAGATGTCGAGCGTGAAGCGCGTGGCCGTCTCGAACGTGCGCAGGCCGCGCTCGCACAGCACCACGTTGTCGTTGCCCTCCATGGTGATGTAGTCCGTAGCCGCCAGCCACTCGGCGATGGTGCCCGCGAAGCCGCGCTTGAACAGCACCATCTTGTGGGAGTCCTTCGTGACCTTGCCGATGTTCTTCAGCAGGCTGAAGTTCTGGAAGTTGCGGGCGCCCACCTGCAGGCCGTCCACGTAGGAATGCACCAGCTCGCAATGCTCGGAGTCCATGACCTCGGTGAGCGTTTTCAGGCCGTACTTCTCGCCGCCGGCCTTCATGATCTTGAGCGCCTCCTCGCCAAGGCCCTGGAAGCTGTGCGGGTTGGTGCGCGGCTTGTACGCACCGCCGCGGATCCAGGTCAGGCCCAGGTCGCTGATGCACTCGGCCACTTCGAAGAACTGCTCTTCGCTTTCAACCGAGCAAGGGCCGGCGTAGATGGTTATCTCGTCGGTACGGGTGCCGTAATCCGGCAGTTTCGCTTCGATTCTCTGCTCGCTCATGCTGACGGGGTCTCCTTCATGACTTTCAGGATAGTACCGTAGATCTCGCGGAGGTTATCGTTATAGAGCGGGCCCTCGTTATAGCTGTCCACCTTCTCGAAGATCTCCTCTTCGCGTTTGGGGTCGTACAGACCCAGGTGCGCACCGGGCTTCAGGCCGCGGATGACCAGCGAATGACCGGCGCGCTTGTTGAGCAGCGCGACGATCTGGCGGTCAAGCTCGTCGATCTTTGCACGAGGTTCCGGGATCTGCTCGAACGAGCTGTTCTGATCAGACATCGGCGTTCCTTCCTGTTCTTGAGCGGTAACGAGCATGGCCGCGCGACGCGTCGAGTTCCAGACGCGCGCCGTGCCGGACGAAAGCGGCCCTCGTGTGCGCATCATGATAGCAAAACAACCGGCTGATTCAGGGAAATCTGAGGAATAAAGTAGGTAAATGGGGCAATCGCCCCACCCCGGTTACAAAACAGCCGAGAACGTAGCCAGCAAAGGGATGGTGACCAGCGCCAAGACGGTGGTGATGAAGGTGCCCTGGGCCATGGTCTTGGCGTCGCCGCCGTACTGGTAGCAGAACATGGTGCCGTTGGTGGCCACGGGCATGGCCGCCAGCACCACGACCACCCCCAGCAGCGCGCCGCCGGCAAGGGGCCGCATGACGGCGAAGATGAGCAGCGGGATGGCCACCATGCGCACCAGGCACGCGATCCACAGGCGAGGGGTGCCCATGAGCTTGGCGACGGGAAGGTTCGCAAGCGACGAGCCCACGATGAGCAGCGTGGCGGGCGTGGTGAAGCTGCCGATGGCGGAAAGCGCCGGGCCGACCACGGGCACGGCATGCACGCCGCAAAACGCCAGCACCATGGTGGCGAGCGTGGCGATGTTGCAGGGCGTGACGAAATCGCGCCAGCTCATGCGCACCTTGACGCCGTATTCGTTGTCCGACGCGATCAGCCACGCGCCGAAGGTGAACGACAGCAGGTTGAACACGATGTTGTACACAACCGCGTATACGACCGTCTGCGGGCCGAAGATGGCCGACAGCACGGGGTAGCCGATGAAGCCCGTGTTGCCGAAAATGAGCATGAAGCGGTACACGCCACGGCACCCGTCGGGGATGCGCAGCGTATAGGTGACAAAGTAGGCAATAGGGATGAACAGCGCATAGCTGAGCACGGAAAGCCCGATGATCTGCCCCATGAGCACAGGGTCGGGCAAGCTGTCCACGTTGAGCACCGACGCCAAGATCAGCGCCGGCAGCGTGGCGCTCAGGACAAGCCCCGAGAGCTTCTTGTCGAAGTCGGCGTCCATAACGCCCGTTTTCTTGCAGATATAGCCGACGCCTATGGCGGCGAACAGGGCCACCATCTGCGTGAAGATGCTGCTGAACTGGCTAAGCACCGCTTCCCTTCCCTTTCCGCGTGCATTGCATGAGCTCACGGAGCCGGGCGGGAAAGCGCAGAGCGCGGGCCTTACGCCAGGATGCCCGCGGTTTGCAGCGCGAAGACGCCGAGCACCAGCGCGCCCACCACGATGCGGTACCAGCCGAACGCCGTGAAGTCGTTCTTCTTAATGTACCCC
>NZ_CAKTYH010000125.1 GCF_934632265.1 uncultured Senegalimassilia sp. | reverse complement strand
CCGTTGAGGGCGGAGTCGCTTGCGGCAACGGGTGCCTTAGGCGCTGCCGCCATAGCATCGGTGATGCCTTCGGAAAGGATGTTAAGGCACAACACCGTGATCATGATCGCCAGGCCGGGGAACAGCGCCTGCCACCAACGCCCGGACAGAACGCCGCTGCGGGCATCTGCCAAGATGTTGCCCCACGTGGGCGTGGGCTCGGGGATGCCTGCGCTGATGAAGGACAGCGAAGCCTCGAACACGATTGCGTCTGCTACAAGCACGATGGTGAACACCATTACAGGCGCCAAGCAGTTGCGAACGACGTGCTTCACCAGAATCCACGGAGCGCGCGCGCCGGAGACGATTACGGCGCGGACGTAGTCCTGACCGTATTCGGACACGATATTAGCGCGCACGATGCGTGCAAGCTGCGGGATGTACAAAAAGCCGATAGCGAAGATCAGCGAAGGAATGGACGCGCCGAAGGACAGCACGAACGTGGCGGCAAGAGCGATGCCGGGGAAGGACATCACGATGTCGCAGATGCGCATGATGACCTCGGAGATCCATTTACGCGATACGGCGGCGATAGCGCCGACGATGGAGCCGGCAACCAATGCGAATGCGGTGGCGCCAAGGCCGATTACCAACGAGTAGCGTGCGCCGTACATCATGCGGGACAAAACGTCGCGACCCTTATCGTCGGTGCCGAACAGGAACTGCGAATCGGGCGCCATACGGGCGGTGAAGATCTCGTAGGGGTTGTGCGGTGCGATGATGTTCGCCAACACTGCGATCATGCATACGAGCAAGAGCACGATAAGCGAAATGCGGGAGCCCACCGTCATAGCCTTCAGGTGCCTGAAGCGCACTTTACCGGCATTGTCTTCCATCTTCTGGGTAAGGTTTCCACGAAGTTGAACCATGCTACACCGTCCTGATTCGAGGGTCGATCAGGATATAAAGCATATCCACGATGATGTTGATGATGATAAAGGTGAAGGCAACCACCAAAACGACGCCCTGGACGAGCATAACGTAGTTGGACTGGATGCCGGACATGATGGCTGCGCCCATGCCGGGGAGGTTGAAGATGACCTCGATGACCACGGCGCCGCCGATGAGGTAGCCGATACGCAGTCCGAGCACGGTGACCGGCGTGATGAGCGCGTTGCGCAGCACGTTGCGAGCCACGACGATGCTCTTCGGGATACCTGCACCGATTGCGGTGCGCACGTAGTCCTTGTCAAGCTCTTCGACCATGGAGGTGCGAATGACGCGCGTCATCTGGCCGGTAACCGGTATTGCCAAGGCGACTGCGGGCATAGCCATACGCGCAATCCATCCTGCGGGATCAGATGCGAAGCTGGGCAGCTGGCCGGAAGCCGGGAGCCAGTGAAGCATAGACGAGAACAGCAAAATCATAAGCACTGCAAGCCAGAATGATGGGGTGGCGATGCAGGCGATCGAGAACACTCGAATAACCTGGTCGGGCCATCGGTCGCGATAGAGCGCCGATATCACGCCAAGGATGGTTGAGAAGAATACGGCTATGATCAGGCCCATGAACGTCAGCTGGAGCGTGACGGGCAACGCTGAGCCGATACGGTCGGACACCGACATGTTGCTTGCTCCATAGGTGCCCATATCACCTTGGAAGAGCCCCACCATGTAGTTGCCGTACTGTACTAGTACGGGGTCGTTGAGTCCGTGTTCCTCGCGGTATTGGTCTGCTTGTTCCGCCGTGGCATTTTCGCCCAAGACCTGGTAAGCCTGGTCGATGGGGGATAGCGCCATGATGAGGAACACGAGGATGGTGACACCGAACAACATGATGGGCAGCGCTATCAGGCGCCGTCCGATCAAACGCAGAAGGTTGCTCACCAGACCCTCCTTTCGTTCTTTGACTCTCGTCATGTACATATCAGGTGCCTGCACGCAGCGTGACCCCAGAGTTATCTGACATACGCGCAAACAGCCAACATTGCATTTTATAGGAATTATTCGCACGGTGCAGGCATAAACGGATATTCGACCGATGAGAACATCAATGGTTTCGATTTCCTGCCGTTCATGACGAAAAAAGGGCCGTTCCCCTGGGGGAACGGCCCTTGCATTGCGGCTATCTGGTTGAACGCGCCGTTGACCGAAAGACCTAAGCCTTCGCAGATGCGCCCAGGAACACCAGACCGGTAGTGGCGATAGGCTCGAAACCGGTGATGGTGCCTGCCTGGTAACCCGTGGCCAGCTCGCGATGGAACAGCGGGTAGAGCGGGGCCTCCTCGGCGATGATGTCGAAGCACTGGTTCCACAGCTCCTGCTGCTTGGTCGAGTCAGCCTCGCGCGCCTGCTGCATGAGGTCGGCGAGCTCGGCCCACTTGCCGTCGCCGGCCTTCTGCCAGCAGGAACGGCCCTTGGTCCACACGTTGTCGCCGTACCACCAGGACATGAGCAGGTCGGGGTCGTTGCCGAAGCAGGTCGGGTCGCCCGGGGTCAGCATGACGTCGTACGGCAGCTCGGCATCGGACGGGGCAAGCTTGGCCCAGTCGATCTTCGTCTCGTTGATGGTGATCTTCAGGCCGGCGGCCTCCAGGTCGTTCTTGATCTGCGCAGCCAGGTTCTTGACCCAGTTGTTGTTGACCATCAGCTCGAGCTCGGTGCCCTCGGCGCCTGCTTCCTTGATGAGGTTTGCGGCCTTGTCCTTGTCGTAGGTGTAGACCGTGGAAGCCTCATGATAGTTCTTGTGGTCCTTGGGCAGGAAGGACGTGACCTTGGCGGCATGGCCGTTCAGGGCGTTAGAGATCAGCTTGTCGACGTCGATGGCGTAGAAGAATGCCTGACGGACACGCTTGTCGTTGAACGGGGCCTTCTGGGTGTTGAACATGAGGAAGGCCTGGTTGAAGCCCTGGATGTAATCGACGGTGGCACCGGCGGCGGTCAGCTGATCGGCGTTGGCGTCGGGCACGTTCTCCATGACCTGCACGGAGCCTTCCTGCAGGGCGGTGGTGCGGGAGGTGTCGTCAAGCAGCACGTCCCAGTGCATGGAGTCGGCAGTGGCCTTGAGGCTGCCGTTGTAGTACTCGTTGGGCAGGAACTCGATCGCACCCTGATCGTCGCCGTTGATCTTGTCGTACTTCCAGGGGCCGGAGCCGATGGGGGCGGTCTTCAAGTCGTCGACGGTCTGGCTGGCCGGGAAGATCTTCACGACGGACAGACGGCCCTCGAGCAGGCTGTCGAACGGGTACTTGAGCGTGAAGGCGACGGTCTTGTCGTCCTTCTTCGCGACAGCCTCGATGAACTCCAGGAAGGCGCCGTAGGTGGCGTCGGCCATGTTCAGTTCGAAAGCGTTGACGACGTCGTCGGCGGTCACGTCGGTGCCATCGGAGAACTTGGCGCCCTCGCGCAGAGCGACGGTGTACTCGGTGTCGGAGACCTTTACAGGCTTGTCAGCGGCAAGCGCATTGTATGTCTTGTAAGTGTGCAGATCCATGTCGTACAGGCCCTCGAAGACATGCCAGGTTGCAGCCAGCATGAGTGCGGAGCTGTTGCCGATGGGGTTGACGTTGGTGGAGCTGTAGGCGCAAGCACCGGTGAGCGTGCCGCCTTCGACTGCCGTGCCGGAGTCCTTCTTCGCTCCTTCAGAGGAGCTGCTGCCGCAGCCGCTCAGGGCCAGGCCGGCCGTTGCGGCGGCAACGGCGCTGCCTGCCAGGAAAGTGCGGCGAGACAGAGAATACTGCTGTTCCATGGGATTCCCTCCGTTCATCTGTCGGGGCGTCTTTTTCGCCTCGAGCCTGCGCATGCGCCTTTCGCGCACGCACTACAGCAAACACGATGCATTATCCCTGAACGGGCTTCGAAAATAAAGAAGGAGTAAAGCTTTTACCCAAGCGTTACGGGGGGAACCCCTCGTGCGACGGGCGTTTCCGCAAGGTCCCCGATGGCGTTTCGCCGCGGTGGGCGGTTGCCGTGGCGGGGTGAGCGGCGGTTGGGCGGCATCCGGCAAGCGGGAGGGCCCCGCCTGTTCGAGACCGCTTGCCGAGAGCATCCGCCCCACGCCTGCTCAGAGTTAATCCGTGGGGTTTCGGCGCGCCAAGGCTGCTAATATAGGCGCACTGTACGGCCAGACGATGTTTCCGATCGCGCCGATCGGGGATAGCCTTAGGAGAAGAAATGACGAGAGAATTCAAGTCCATGGACGGCAACACCGCCGCAGCGCATGTCTCATATGCGTTCACGGAGGTGGCCGGTATCTATCCCATCACCCCTTCCAGCCCCATGGCCGACCTGGTCGACCAGTGGTCGGCAGCCGGTAGGGAGAACATCTTCGGCACGAAGGTGAAGGTGTGCGAGATGCAGTCCGAGGGCGGCGCCGCCGGTGCCGTGCACGGCTCGCTGGCCGCCGGTGCCCTGACCACCACTTACACGGCTTCCCAGGGCCTGCTGCTCATGATCCCCAACATGTACAAGATCGCAGCCGAGCAGCTGCCGAGCGTGTTCCACGTTTCGGCCCGTACCGTATCCACGCAAGCGCTGAACATCTTCGGCGACCACTCCGACGTCATGGCCTGCCGCCAGACCGGTTTCGCCATGCTCGCCGAGGGCAACGTCCAGGAAGTCATGGACCTGTCCGCCGTCGCGCACCTGGCCGCCATCAAGGGCCGCGTGCCGTTCCTGAACTTCTTCGACGGCTTCCGTACCTCCCATGAGGTGCAGAAGGTGGCCGTGTGGGATTACGCTGACCTGGCCGATATGTGCGACTTCGACGCCGTGAAGGATTTCCGCGACCATGCGCTCAACCCCGAGCGTCCGCGCATGCGCGGCAGCCACGAGAACGGCGACATCTTCTTCCAGAACCGCGAGGCCTGCAACGGCGTCTACGACGCGCTGCCCGCCGTGGTGGAAGAGTATATGGATAAGGTCAACGCCAAGCTGGGCACCGACTACAAGCTGTTCAACTACTACGGCGCCCCCGACGCCGAGCGCGTGATCGTCGCCATGGGCAGCATCTGCGACGTGGCCGAGGAGGTCATCGACTACCTGACCGCCCAGGGCGAGAAGGTGGGCCTGGTCAAGGTGCGCCTGTACCGTCCGTTCGTCACCGCCAAGTTCGCCGAGGCGCTGCCGGCCACCTGCAAGAAGCTGGCCGTGCTCGACCGCACCAAGGAGCCCGGCGCCCGCGACCCGCTGTACCTGGACGTCGTCAACGCGCTCATGGTCGAGGGCCGCGAGGGCATCAAGGTCTCCGGCGGCCGTTACGGCCTGGGCAGCAAGGACACGCCGCCCGCGTCCGTGTTCGCCATCTTCACCGAGCTGGCCAAGGACGAGCCGCGCGGCGAGTTCACCATCGGCATCGTCGACGACGTCACCGGGTTGTCCCTGCCCGAGGATGCGTCCGCTCCCAACACCGCAGCCGCCGGCACCATCGAGTGCAAGTTCTGGGGTCTGGGCGGCGACGGCACCGTCGGCGCGAACAAGAACTCCGTCAAGATCATCGGCGACCACACCGACAAGTACGTGCAGGCGTACTTCCAGTACGACTCGAAGA
>NZ_CAKTYH010000124.1 GCF_934632265.1 uncultured Senegalimassilia sp. | reverse complement strand
TCACCGAGGAGACGGGCCTTCCCTTCGCCTCCGAGAACCCCGGCGTCATGCACGCATGCGGCCACGACGCGCATATGGCCATGATGCTCGGCGCCGTGCGCATCCTGCGCGATGCCGCCGATTCGCTGGCGGGCGAGGTGCGCATCATCTTCCAGCCCGCCGAGGAGATCTCCATCGGCGCCCTTTCCATGATCGAAGCCGGTGCGCTCGACGGCGTGGACGCCATTTACGGCGCGCACATCTGGAGCGAGGTGCCCGCCGGCACCGTGTCCTGCGCGCCCGGACAGCGCATGGCGAACACCGATTGGTTCCGCATCGACATCGACGGCGTCTCGGCGCACGGGTCCATGCCGCACAAGGGCGTGGACGCCGTGGTCGTCGGCGCCGAAATGGTCACGGCGCTGCAGGTGCTGGTCAGCCGTGATGTTTCCCCGTTCGAACCCGTGGTGGTCACCGTGGGCGAGGTCCATGGCGGCCAGGCGCGCAACATCATGGCTGGCCACGCGTGGCTCACCGGCACGGTGCGCACGTGGTCCGAGGGCCTGCGTTCTGAGGTGCCCGATCGCTTGGAGCGCATCGTCAGCCGCATCGCCCACGCGTTCGGCGCGAAGGCAAGGTTCACGTTCGAGCCGGGCAACGCCGGGCTTGCCAACGACCCCACGTGCGCCGAGGTGGCCCGCCAGGCGGTGATCGACACGCTGGGCGAACAGGGCGTGGCCGACTACCGCGGCACGCTGTCGGGCGAGGACTTCAGCGAATACCTCCGCATCGTGCCGGGCGTGTTCTGCTTCGTCGGCACCAGGAATCCCCAGGTGGGAGCCGATCATCCGCAGCACAGCTGTCACTACACCGTCGACGAGGACGTGCTGGCCAAGGGCAGCATGGTGGCGGCCCAATGGGCTTGCCGTATGCTCTCGGGCGCCCAGGAGTAGCGACCCGCGGTTTTGCGCGCTTCTTGTCCTTTGCGATGGCCTTGTCGATATCCGTGCCGTTTTATTCGGCAAGCGGTATAATGCAGTGGTTCAATATCACTCGCAATCGAAAGGACATGCCATGCCGGAGATGATCTCGGTCGAGCAAGCGCGTGACCTGGTGCTATCTCACGTTTCGCAGCTGCCTGCGGAAACGGTTCCCGTGTTGGACGCGGCGGGCCGCGTCGCCGCCGTCGACCTGAAAAGCGATATCGACATCTCGCCGTTCGCCCATGCCGCCATGGACGGCTTCGCCATGCGCGCCGCCCAGCTGCAGTCTGCAAGCTCCGAATCGCCCGTCGAGCTGGACGTCATCGCGGAGGTCGCCGCCGGCGACACCTTCGAGGGCGACATCCCCGAGGGCGCATGCGTGCGCATCATGACCGGCGCGCCGCTGCCCGCGGCCGCCGATGCCGTGGTGAAGTACGAGATCGTGCGCAACGTGGAAGGCGACGGCCGCCCCGGCAGCCGCGTCGCCTTCGAGGCCCCCGCCAAGCTGCGCGGCAACGTGCGCGAAGCGGGCGAGGAGGCGCGTGCCGGCGAGGCCGTCGTTCGCGCCGGCGAGGTCATAAACGCTGCGGGTGTGGGCTTTCTGGCAGGTTGCGGCGTGACCGAGGTTCCTACTCCGCGCCGCCCGCGCGTCGCCATCATCTCCATCGGCAGCGAGCTCGTGCCGCCCACCCAGGTTCCCACCGCGGGCAAGATCCGCAACTCCAACGGCTATGCGCTGGCTGCCGCCGCGCGCGCCGCGGGCGCGCTTCCCACCATGCTGCCCATCGTGGAGGACTCGCTTGAGGCCTTGAAGGTGGCGGTGCTCGAAGCGGTGCGCGAATACGACTTCGTGGTCACCAGCGGCGGCGCCTCCGACGGCGACTTCGACTTCATCAAGCCCTGCGTCGAGCAGACCGGTCAGCTGCTCATGACCCGCGTGAACATGCGCCCGGGCAAAGCTCAAACGTTCGGCCTGGTCAACGGCACGCCCGTGTTCGGCCTGCCGGGCAACCCGGCTGCGGCGTACTGCGGCTTCGAGATGCTCATCCGACCGGCGCTGCGCAAGATGCAGGGGTATTCCAACCTGCAGCGCCCGCTTGCGAAGGCGCGTCTTGCGCGTGACGCGAAGAAGGGCGATACGCGCCGCATCTACCTGCGCGCCACCATCACCAAGGACGCCGATGGCGCCTATACGGTCGAGCCGGCGAAGAACCAGAGCTCGGGTTTGTTCGGCGTCATCCAGCGCAGCAACTGCCTGGCCGTTTTGCCCGAGGGCGGCGAAGGCCGCACGGAGGGAAGCCTGGTCGAGTGCATCCTGCTCGACGTCAACGAGGACGTGTGCCTGTAACCGGCACATATATAAGGAGGAACCAATGACCGAACACGATCACGCGCCCGCGCCCATCACGTTCGCCATCATCACCTGCTCGGACACGCGCGGCATGAAGCATGACACCGCCGGCGCCGCGCTCGAGCAGCTCATCGCCGACAACGGCTGGGTATGCAAAAGCCACGTGGTGGTGAAGGACGAGGTGCCGCAGATCAGCGCCGCCATCGTGGAGGCGTGCGACACCATCGATGCCGACGTCGTTCTGACCTGCGGCGGCAGCGGCCTGTCGCTGCGCGATGTCACGCCCGAGGCCACGCAGGCCGTGTGCGACCGCAACGTGCCCGGCATCGCCGAGGCCATGCGCGCCCACAGCCTGACCATCACCCCGTTCGCCATGCTCTCGCGCGCGTTGTGCATGCAGCGCGGCACGCACCTGGTGGTGAACCTCCCGGGCAGCGAGAAGGCCGCCCGCGAGAACTGGGACGGTATCGTGGCCGCTCTTCCGCACGCCGTGAAGATGATGGCCGGCGGCGGCCACTAGCAGCCGGCGGCGACAAGATCGCTTCGCAGGCCGCCGGACACTTGGGGACGTAGACTTATCTGTCAACTTCCCGCACTGCCGATTCGGTCAGCTGCTAGTTGGAGGCCATGTGCATAACGGGGGCTCCCGATTGCCGCGGTGCAAAAAGCAGCGGGTCCTGCAGTTCGATTTGAACTGCAGGACCCGCTTTGCGTTTGGGCGTGCGCTACGTTGCGGTGCCTTTTTGCGCTCGGATGCGCTACGTTGCGGCGTTGCCTTGCGTTTCGCGTTTTGCGGAGCGTCACGTCGTTTCGCCTGGTGAAGAACCTTGCGCTTACTCGTCCTTCTGAGCAACCAGCAGCAGGATGCCGGAGACCATGTTCAGGAACAGCAGGGTGCAAACGCCAAGAGCGACGGTGTTGGGCTTTTTGCCTTTATAGACGCCCCAGGAGCGAACGGTCATGGGAATGCCCCAAGCCAAGGGGACTAGGCCGAAGCCGAGCGTTCCGATGCCGACGATTGCAATGAGAACCAGGGACACGACGTTCATGATGAACGCGATCAGGCGCAGCGTCTGGTTGCTTCCCTCCACAACGTACGTTTTCTCGGGCATGGGAACGCCGTAAGGCGGCTGCGGCGCGGCGTACGGTTGCTGCGGTGCGGTGGCGTAAGGCGATTGCGGTGCCGCAGGTTGCTGAGCGGCAGCATATTGCTGCGGGGCGACGGCCGGCTGCTGGGCGACCGGCGGAACCGGGACTGCAGGCGGGACCGGGGCTGCAGTTGCAGCGGGCGCAGCAGGCGGGACCGGTGCGGCGGGCGCAGTAGGGGCTGCGGGAGGCTCGGGCGCTGCGGGAGGCTCGGGTGCGGCAGGCGCCTCAGGTTGCGGCGCGGCGGCGTTCAGGGGCGTTCCGCAGTTGCCGCAGAATTTCGCATCGGCGGCGTTCTCGGTTGCGCAGTTGGGGCATAGCATGGCGGTACTCCATTTCTCTTGTCCCGGGCGGGCCTTGCGAATGGATTGATTGCGAACCGCTGCCAGCCCGTAAACCACTTGTGCTTATTGTAACTTATCGGTGCAGTTTTTATGGACGTCTCCAATGAAAAGCGTTGCATAATCCCGTTAAGCGCAGGGGAGTGGGGCTCGATAGCGCGCGCTGCGAAAACACGTCGCAGGGCGGCTCCTTGCACGGCCGGGCTTCCGTTGCCCGGACTTAAGAATGACCGGGCTTCCGCTACTCGGGTTTAAGGATTTGAGCGGATGGTTCGTTTCGATTTCCGGACAGATAACCCTCCGTCCCCAAATGTCCGGCTTCGGCTGTTCTGCCCGCTTGCTGCCGGTATCTGCAGGCTTTGCGCAGAAGCGGCTGCCGGTTTCGCCAGTGCTATACTTGTGTCCGCTATACGGGAGACCCGTCGCGCGTCGCGGCTTCGCTGCGAATCGGCATCGCCGACCTGCGCATTCGGGCAAAGCAATGGTTTCAAGAGGGTGCAGAACATGGCAGACAATACTCAGCTTCCCAACGGTTTCACCGGTTTCGCGTTCCGCAAGCCGGCGGGCGGTACCAGCGCGGCGGACGCCATCCGCGAGCGCGAAGCCCAGCGCGCGGCCCATGCCGGCCAGCCTGCGCCTGCGCAAGCGCCTCGCCGCGGTGGGGTGAACGGCTTCCTGACCGAGCGCGAAGCGGCATCCGATGCTGCCAACGAGGTGCGCGGCGCATTCCAATACAACCGCGACCATGAGGAAGCGGCCGCTTATTCCGCAGACGGGGAAAACCCCGAGGGCCGCGTGGAGTTCGACCCCGAGAAGCTGGCCACCATCCCCGAGAAGGACCGTCGTTGGGCCTGGCTTGAGATCGACCTGAACGCCATCCGCCACAACGCCTCCGCCGTCAAGAAGATGATCGGTTCGGGCCGCCATATGATGGCCGTCGTGAAGGCCGACGCATATGGCCACGGCGCGGTGCGCGTTGCGAAGACTGCGCTGAACTCCGGCGCCGATTACCTGGGCGTCGCCACGGTCGACGAGGGCATCAAGCTGCGCGAAGGCCTGGTCAACGCGCCCATCCTCATGCTTGCCGAGCCGCCTGCCAGCGCCATCCCGCTGCTGCTTGCCTACAAGATCATGCCGGCGGTGTACTCTCCCGAGTTCGCCATCAAATATGCGGAGGCCGCGGATTCCATGGGCTTGCGCGCGCCGTACCATCTGGCCATCAACACGGGCATGAACCGCATCGGCGTGCGCTGGGACGAAGTGGTGAACTTCATGCACCAGATCGGCTTCCATCGCGCGCTTGAACTCGAGGGCGTGTTCACGCACTTCGCCACGGCGGATTGCCCGGAAACGCTCGACTTCCATATCCAGGCGAAGCGCTACATCGAGGCCGTTGAGGGCCTGCGCGCGGCGGGCATCAACCCCGGCATCGTGCACTGCGCGAACTCCGCAGCCGCCATCCGCTACCCCGACGTGCGCTTCGACATGGTGCGCCTGGGCATCGGCCTGTACGGCTACCAGCCCTGCCCTGAAACCACGCCGCTCATCGAGCTGCGCCCGGCTATGAGCGTGCACGCGCGCATCACCGACACGCGCCTGGTGCCCATGAGCGAGGGCGTCAGCTACGGGTTGAACTACCGTAGCCCCGGCAGCGTGAAGATCTGCACCGTTCCCGTCGGCTACGGCGACGGCCTGCGTCGCGGGCTGTCAAGCCGCACGGACTTCCTGGTCGACGGCGT
>NZ_CAKTYH010000123.1 GCF_934632265.1 uncultured Senegalimassilia sp. | reverse complement strand
CCACCCAGGCGTGCGCCGCGCTCATGGCGCTGGCAGGTTCCATGCGTGGCGAGTTCGCCACGATGACGGGCATCCTGGCCGAGGTCAAGGCCACGTATTCGGGGCCGGGCAGCGAGCGGCAGGCCGTGGCGCGGTGGCGCAACGTGCCGCTGCTCGTGGTCGACGACCTGGGCAAGGAGAACGTCACGCCGTTCGCGCTGGCCATGATGTACGCCGTCATCGACGGCCGCTACCAGGCGATGCGCCCGACGGTCTACACGACCAACGACGACTCCGCCAGCCTGTTCGCCAAGCTCTCGGCGGGCGGGGACGAGGCCACGGCCAAGTCCATCGTCAGCCGCCTGGCGGACGCCCGGCAGGTGCGCATCGGCGGCGCGGACAGGAGGCTGGCGCGATGACGGCGGACGACCTGCGATACGCGGCCTGGAAGGCCGACGCCTGGGTGGTGTACATGCCGCCGAAGCTGGCCGACAGCGAGGCGGGCATCCACGGCCGCTACGTGTCCGTGGAGCTGCCCCCCGTCGAGGGAGGGGCGAGGCCGTGAACCGCTACCAGGAGGCCATGATGGCCCTGCCGAGCATCGAGGCGCCGTGGTGCGCGTTCTGCGGCCGGCCGGCTTCCGAGCGGCACCACATCGTGCCGAGGAGCCAGGGCGGCGCGGACGGCCCGACCGTGGCCGTGTGCGGCTTCGGCAACGCCGGAGGGTGCCATGGGCTGCTGCACGCCCACGTGCTGCACCTGCGGCCCGACGGCCGCGGATGGTGGGAGTGGCTGCGGACGGACGCGCCGTGCAAGCACGAGGCCGCGCTGGCGCTGCCGGGGTGGATGCCGGTGATGCGCCAATGAGGCCCGAGCTGCCGGGGCAGCTGGGGCTGTTCGCGGACCCCGAGCCGGGATGCTGCCCGCACGAGACGGGGCGCTACGGCACGAAGACCGAGTGCGGATGGGCCGGAAGGCCCGTATGGACGAACTGCCGCGAGGTCGGGCACTGCGTGTTCGGCGGCGGCGTCGAGATCGCGATAGACGAGGAGGACGAGGAATGACGCACCACAGCAGCCTGCGCTACGGCGGGGGCCGGGCGTTCTGCGACAACGGCAGCTGCGCGACATCGGGGCCGGTGCGCGTCAGGTACTTCGACCCTGCGACGGGCGAGCCGCTGAGCGAGAGGCCGAAGGGCAGGCGCGGCAAGCGCCGCGACAAGCCGCTGTCGTTCAGGCCCGGCAGCGTGCCGCCCAGGGCGGTGGCGGTGGCCGTTGACGGCAAGGCCTACGAGTCAATCGCCGAAGCGGCCCGGCGCGAGGGCATCAGCCCGAACACGCTCAGGATGGCCCGGAAGATGGGCTGGGGCAAGGTCGGCAAGCGCGAGGTGAGCTTCGGATGAGGGCGGACGTGATTCGCTCCGGCGAGATGAGGCCGGAGCTTCGGGCGATGATTCGCGACGGCAACCGAAGGGCTCGCAAGGCGGCAGCGGATGGGCGATACGTCGTCAACGGCTGGGTGTTCGACCACGAGCCGGCGCCTGACGAGGTGCTGCATAACCCCATCTGCCGCATCGGAGACTACCCGCTCTAGGCGGGAAACCGGGAGTATCGAGGGAGCCTGGACGCGGGCGTGCAGGATGGGCGGAGGGGCCGGACCTGCGAAAGACCACTAGACGGCGCGGTGAAAGCGTAGGCGGACACTGACGCTGTGGTGGCACAAGGGCAGCGGGCGGTGACGTTAGGCGAGCCGCCCGCGTAAGACCCACGCAACATCGGGGGCGCAAGGTTATCGAGACCGTAAATCAAGCGTATGCGCCCCCGGCCAATCAAAGACAACCGAATAGGAGGATGACATGGGGTTAGATAATTGCCCGTTCTGCGGGAGCAATGATGTTGAGTTTATAAGGCCGCTCAACCTGTTTTTCGCGGAGTGTCACACATGCGGTGCGAGCAGCTCAGGGTTCAAACATCCTGACCTCGCAGCAAACGCCTGGAACCGTCGCGCAATCGATATCGACGCGCTCCGCAAGGTCGTCGCCGAGATCGAGGACGCAGGCATTGACGGCGATGGCGATTGGAGCGAGCGAATCCGGAAGGCGGTGGGGCTGTGAGCTGCGATTACTGCTGCGGCGAAAAGAGCATGATGCGCGACAGCTGCTCCGACGTAAGCGTCGGCAAAGTAGACGGCGTTTACCGCATCTATTACGCGGACGGATATCGCGGGGGAGCCACGAACCCGATTCTGTTCTGCCCGATGTGCGGGGAGCTGTTCCCGGAGGTCGGCCACGACAGCTTGGAGAGCATCAAACAGGACATGGCGCTGGACGTATGCGCGTACGCGAAGAGGCACGGCATCGGAGATGGAGCCATGGCCGACGATAAGCGAGCCTCCTGTGAGCATTGCGAATGGTGGAACGATAGCTGTCCCTGCGGTTCGCTTATGACACAGGACCTTGCAGACCGGCTCGGCATGCTGCTTGACGAGGGTGATGCAGATGATTAGCGACCAAGAACGCCGTGAGGTTGCGGCAAAGCTGCGCGGTCTCGACGAGCACATTGACGGGGTGCCGTCTTTGCTCTCACCGCGAGTGCACAATGCCATGGCGCTCAGCGCAATCCGCGCGGTCGTCGGCAAGGGAGATATATTCCATCTGCTTGCAGACCTCATCGACCGCCCGACAACGTATGTTGACGTTAACAGGCATGGACGCGCGTGCTGTGCCAACTGCGGCTGCGACGATTGGTGCCTTGCTGACGACAACGCGCGCTTTTGCCCCCAATGCGGCGCGAAGGTGGTGGACAAATGACGATTGAAGAGTTGTTCGTCAACGAATACGAGAAGTTGAAAAACGATAACGCGTTGCTGCGCGCCAAGCTCGACTCCGTGCAGGAAGCCATCGTATCTGATAGCGCTTCCGTGCGTATCGTGCGAGAAGACTTCGAGTTAATCAATGTTCCGGCTGTGAGCCAATACGATATCGTGCACAGACTCTTCAAGGGCTCGTCATCGGACGATCTTACTGTTTTGAAATCCGAAATCGAGGATACAGAAATTGCCGCAATCAGGGCCCGAGGGCTGATATCGGTTATGCGCAAGACGTTTCCGCTCGAAATCGCGGTTGAGTTCAAAACGAATGAAAAGCGCTTCATTCTTGATGATGAGCTGAATTTGCTGCGCCTCTTCGGGTCTTGTCGCACTGACGCCTGGCGACCGCCTAGCGAGGAGTCAGTGCTGCTGGAAAAGGGGAAGAACTCCCTGCTCAATGCGATAAATTGTGCAATCAATTACGTGAAAAGGGAGGAGGGAGAAAGCGAATGAGCGGCGAACAGGGTCTTCGGTGCGAGGAGTGCGCGCATTACCGCACGGTGAGCCGCGAGGGCGAAGGCGAGTGCGTGCTGAGGCACCGGCCGGCCGGAGGGCGCGACGCGGCGTGCGTGGCGGCCCGGCTGAGGGACAAGGCCATGAGGGGCCTGGGGTGCGCGTGCGGCGTCATGGTCGTGCTGTTCCCGGCGCTGCTGATGGCGGCCGCCTGCGCATGGGCGGCAAGGCTCGCGCTGGGGGCGTTCGGCGCCCTGTGACGCGTGCGGGATGATTATAGGGCGCTTCCCCATGGCGCACCTCCTTCTGAGCGGTCTCGGGCCTCGGCCCGGGGCCGCTTGGCGTTTATGGGGCCGTGACGGACCTGGGAGAATGGATGCATAACGAAAGGAGGAGCCGTGGGCAAGGGCATGACCGTGGCCGAGATTCAGGAGCTCGTGCCGACGTTGGCGGTCACGGTGGAGCCGGTAGGCCGCCTGCAGGAGTACGCGGGCAACGCCAAGGAGCACACCGCCGAGCAGGTGGAGCAGATAAAGGCCAGCATGCGGCAGGTGGGCTTCTGCGACCCCATCGGGGTATGGACCAACGCCGAGGGCAAGAGCGAGGTCGTGGAGGGCCACGGCCGGCTCATGGCGGCGCTTGAGCTGGGGCTGGCGTTCTGGTGCGCGGAGAACCGCCTGCGCAGCCTGGGCGACTCGACGGCGTGCTGCGGGTGCGGCGACCTGCCCGGCTTCGAGGGCAACCGCTTCAACTGCGTGAGCATCGCCAACGGCTCGGGGGGTCCGTCCGAGCTGATGCGGCGGCCGGGTACGGCGGGCTGCTTCAAGGCGCTCAACCAGCAGGCCGGGGTGTCCCATGTGATAGCGCGGAGGAGCTTTGCCGAGCTTATGACGGACGCGGCGGGTGCCTTCTGATGCCGCGCGAGGCCATGCGGCGCAGGGGCACCGGGGCGGTGCTCGCCGGGGTGCCCCAGTGCGCGGGGCGCTACGGCGCGCTGCTGCGGGAGTCCCCGTTCTGCCGCGCGATGATGGACTTCATGAGGTGATGCGGAGTCAGATGGTGAAACCGCGAGACCTGGGCCCCGCTTCGGCGGGGCCTTTCCCTTGCCCGTGACCGGTAGGGCATCATCGGTGTCATGACGACTGACGGAAAACATAGGGGCCAGCCGACCCGTTACAACGCCGAGGTGCACGTGCCCTGGGCCGTCTCGCTTGCGCGGAGGGGCTGCTCATCTGCGGAGATAGCGGAGGCGTTCGGAATCTCGGAGCGGACCATCTACCGGTGGCAGAAGGCGCACCCGGAATTCTGTCACGCCCTCAAGGAATCGAAGAGCCAGGCGGACGAGGCCGTGGTGACGAGCCTCTACGCCAAGGCGTGCGGCAAGGCCAAGCGCACCACCGTCCGCAAGCGCGAGGTGCTGGACCCGAACAAGGGCAAGGTCACGCTCGTGGAGAAGGTGGAGGAGACGCTGGCGCCGGACACCACCGCCATGATCTACTGGCTCAAGAACCGCCAGCCCGAGCTGTGGCGCGACCGGCCGAGGCACGACGACGCAGACACGACCGTCCTGGCCGCCGCCAAGGAGCTGGTCTCCGGCGTGCAGAGCGCGATAGAGTAGCCCATGCTTACCAGGATGCAGCAGGAGTACCTGCAGAATTGCACGCACCGCTGGAACGTCAAGTGCGGCGCTACGGGCAGCGGCAAATCGTACGTCGACATAGCGGTGACCATCCCGCAGCGCATCATGGCGGCCAAGGGCGAGGGGCTGCTGGTGATGATTGGCAACACGCGCTCGACCTTGGAGCGCAACATACTTGAGCCGATGCGCTCGCTCTACTCCGAAGACGTGGTGGGGAACATCCGTATGGACAACACCGCGACCATCTTCGGCAAGAAGGTCTACTGCCTGGGCGCGGGCAAGTCGAACAGCGTCTCGAAGATTCAGGGCGCCACGTTCGAGTGGGTCTACGGCGACGAGGTGACCACGTGGGCCGAGCCGGTGTTCCAGATGCTCAAATCGCGCCTGCGCTGCCCCCACAGCCACTTCGACGGCACGTGCAACCCCGACAGCCCGAACCACTGGTTCAAGGCCTTCCTCGATTCCGAGGGGACCGACATATACCGACAGGACTACACCATCTGGGACGGCGCGCTGCTGCCCGAGGTGGTGGCGCAGCTGGAGGCCGACTACGCCGGCAGCGTGTACTACGACCGCTACATCAAGGGCCTGTGGACGCAGGCGGAGGGCCTGGTCTACCCCTGCTACGCCGAGG
>NZ_CAKTYH010000122.1 GCF_934632265.1 uncultured Senegalimassilia sp. | reverse complement strand
GGAATCGTCCGGCTCTTCGGAAGCAGAGGCAACATCCAAGGCATCGGATATCGCGTAGCCGACGCGCATGTGCAGGTCAGGCTCTTCGCCCTCTCGCGCGACAACGCCTTCTCCCACCGCCGCGCCATCCGCGGGCGGAGCCCCGGCGCCCGTGGCGTTGCCGAACCGGGAGCTATCCCAGCCCAGCGCCACCCAGCGCCCGCCGACCCAGCCGCCGGTCGAGTTCCCGACGAAATCATATGACCCCGCCGCGTTCAGCGACGAATCGAACAGGTGCGTCTCCTGCGGCTCGAACGCGCCCTTGTTCCCGATCGCGATGCGCGTTGCCGCCACCGCCCCCTGTTCGCCGACGACCAGATCCGTATACATCGCCGCAATCGAGTTGACCGGAACAAGCGCGCGGCAGGCGGTCTGCACGCCCGCACGGTCGAACCTCACGATCGCCCCTCCGCGCGACGTATCATCTTCGGACCCGCTGGTATCCAGACGACCCGACGCCAGCACATACACGGCATCATCGCGAGCCGCGACATCGTTGACAGCCTGATACCCGCTCAGTTTGCACACGCACACCGGATCAAGGCGTTCGGTAAAATCCTCAAGCGCATCAGGGTTCAGCTGGGTGGGCGCCGTCGCGAAAAGCGCCGCCACCGACTCGGCATCGTACAAGCGAACCGTAAGGTTCACCCCACCAGGACCGCCATCGCCATCGAAAATGTTCTCGGCGAACACGGCGGCGATCAGCCCATCACCCGCCTCGTAAACACCCGATGCCCGCGTCCAAAGCATGCGCTCGCCAGGCGAAACCGCAGCGCTCGCATACGTCCCACCTACCGCAACGTCCGCAAACGTCGACGTCATCACATAGCCCTCGCCGAAGCCAAGCTGGTACGCATACGTCCCCATGACCGGCACGTTCCCCACCGCCATGGCGCGAACGGAGCCGGGGAACCGGTTGAGGGGCGCCTCATCGAGCGCCCGGCGCGAGCCAAGGTCCACCAAATAGGCGCGTGCCAAGCCGGAAGCGTCGAAGTTCTCGAACGACACCGTCACCAGGCAACGGTCATCGGGCAGCACCGCGCATTGCAGCACCGCGCTGGCCTGCGGATACGTCGGAAGGACCGCGCCGTCGATCTTCGCCTCGCTCACCTTCGATGGGTCCTTCTCGTCGATGGTTTCCAGGTACAGGCTCTCGCCGACCGCGCGCAGGAAGCAATGCGACCCGTCGCCACGGGCGAACACCGAAGAGATGCCGACGTTCTCGTCCAGCGGGTCGGTCTCCAGCTCATAGAAGCCATGCTTGACGAAGCTCGCCAGGCCGGACGGGGAAAACGGCACGCGGATCTCCTCGGAGTACACCTCTTCCTCATCGGCCACGCCCAACAGAAAGCAACCCGCAGGGAACACCGCCTCGCAGTCGCTGGTCGGCAAAACCTCGCCGGGGTTAAACTGATATCGCATGGAAACGGTTTCGCCGCTCACGTCCGCGGCGGCGAAGATGCGCTTCCCGTCGATCACAAGATACGGGAACGCCCCGTTCTCGAACGCCTTGTACAGCGCAGGATACGACATAGCGAACGTCACAGGACCCCAGTTCAGCAGCGTGTCAGGCTGCAAAGAAAGGGAGAAGTCGCCCGGAACCGGCGCGTCGGCATCCGACCAGGAAACGGTGACGGTGCCGAAATCTTCGCCGCATTCGCCAAACGAGAATGTCAAGCCCGTGAAACCGCCGCCGATGCTTTCGCCGAAATTCGTGGAGGGATAGGTGGTCGGCGACACCTCCTGGCCGTCATACAGCATGCAACCGTACCCGTCGCCCGTGATCGCAGCGGGTGCGTAGCCGATCCCCTCGGAGTGGGTGGCGTCCATGTCGGGGTCGACCAGCTCGATAAGCTGGTTGCCGGGCGCTCCTGAGGTGTTCTGATATAGGTAGTCGTCCCCCTCCGCCGAAAGCGCCGCCTGCACGCGGAAGAGCCTGAAGCCCGACGGCAGCTCGAAATCCTGGCCGCCGCGCTTGTACACCAGCGACTGGTTGCCGGCATAGCGATCATATTGCAGCAGATAGAACGACGAGAACAAGCCCTTCGCCGGGTCAAGCAGATCCTCGGAATCGGACACGGCGATAAACCCGCCGCACTCGGCAAGGTCGGAGCTTGTGAACGCGGAAAGCACCTGATCGATCGAATGCTCATCGTAGTGCTGCGTAACGCCGCCGCGCTGCACGTCGACCCCATCGGCGTTCGCGACCACGCGCACAACCTTGCTTTCGTCGATCCAGCCGAGCATCCATTTGAAGAAGGCATTGGTGTCGCCGGCGTTGTTGTCCATCAGGTCGAACGTCAGGCATCCCGAACGCCCCAACGAGTCGAGCGTCGACCTTCGATAGCTATACAGATCGGGAAGGCCGAGCACGTGGCCTGTTTCGTGGATAAGCGTGGAAGCCGCCGTGTCCGCGGCGCAGTTGTCGGCCAGCAGGCACGCGTTCCACAGGCGCTTGCCGTCCCACGAACGCTCGCACACCTCGGGCGGAGCCTGCTGCGGCACCGTCCATTCCTGGCTCCACCAGGTGCTTCCCCATCCAGCATCAGGGCCGGCGAAATGCAGGTACACGCAGTCGATGTACCCATCGCCGTTTCCGTCGAATTGCGAAAGGTCCAAAGCTTCGTCAAGCGCGTCGAGCGCTTCGACGAACAGCGAGTTGATATCGTGCTGATAGTAGCTGCGCTCGTGTTTCGCCTGGTAGTCCACGGCGGTTCCGGAGATATCAAGCGCGCCGTAGCTCGCGCGCTCGTAGTATGCGTGCAAGCTTTCATAGGGAAACACGGACGCGCCGCCACCGTTGATGAGCGCATCGAGCGCTTCAAGCGTATCGTCATCAGCGAAGGAATGGTCCGGGAACGACACGCGCAACGCCAGCACGCGCCCGGCGCCAACTGTGGCCATGCCGCTTTTCCAGGTCGAAGGAACCGCGGAGCGCAAGGAGAACATGTCCGCGCCCTGGCCGAGCGCCGTCGCCTGCCGGGCGAGGGCCTGCTGCGTCAGATCGGCGGACAGTTGCGCATGGCCGAGACGCTCGGCAACCTGGACGCGCTCGTCAAGCGAACCATCCGCACGGTAGCTTTCAACTTGCTCCTGGGTAGGGACGCACGGCGAGCCTTGTTCGCTAGCAACGGCGGCATCGACGGCAAACGCCGAAGCAGGCGCGGTTGCAAAAGCCAAGGCCAGCGCAATGACCGCAACCGCACCGGAAGCGACGACCTTAACCTGATGCGCAAGGGCATCAACGATCGACGATTGATTACTCATGCGATTCCTTTCCCAAGGGAGGGGCCTCATCCGTCTGCCGGTTTTAGCCGTAAAGAAGCGTGAGAGCGAGACGGGGACGAAGGTGAACAGGGGACGGAGGTGTGTTCACACGCCATCATAACTGCATGAACAGGAAACGACGACCGGGTGAACACACCTCCGTCCCCTGTTCACCCCCCCCCGTTCACTGTTCGGAGATTACAAAGAGAGCGGCTACCGCTAAACACAGCAACCGCTCTTCGGCAAAACCATATCAAATCGGACTATACAGCCCTGACAGCCCCCAGTCAAACCCTTAGTCCGAATGCCCACGCCAGACCTGCAGCCAGTAAGCCCCAGGCGCGCTAAGGCGTTGGGACTCCCAATCAAACCTACAGTCCGTAAAACTCGGTCGTCAACGGGCGCGCGAACAGGTCCTTCGCTGCCGCTTTCGGGTCGGCGCCTTCCCATACCACGCCGCGCACCACGTCGGTGATGGGCAGCTCGACGTCGTAGGCTTCCGACAGCGTTTTCAGCGTTTTGCACGCCAGCGCGCCTTCGACCACCATGTGCGTGCGCTCGCGATACGCGTCAAGCGTGCCGCCCTGCGCCAGCTCCACGCCGAACGAACGGTTGCGCGAGTGCTCGGAGGTGCACGTGGCGATCAGGTCGCCCGCGCCTGCCAGGCCCATGCACGTGATGGCTTGCCCGCCGCACTTCACCGTCAGGCGGCTCATCTCGGCCAGGCCGCGCGTCATGAGCATGGCTGCCGTGTTGTCGCCATAACCCAGACCGTATGCCACACCCACCGCGATGGCAATGACGTTCTTGAACGCGGCGCACAGCTCCACGCCCGTGACGTCGTCGCTGGTGTAGGTGCGGAACGTCGGCGAGGCGAACAGGTCACGGAACATCACCGCCGTGTCCTGGCCCGACGAGGCGATCACGGTGCCCGCCGGCTTGGCCTTGATGACCTCCTCGGCATGGTTGGGACCCGAAAGCACCGCCAGGCGGTCCTTGTTGCCCAGCTCGGACTCGAACACACCCACGGGCAGATAGCCGCTGTCGGCCTCCACGCCCTTCGAGCAGATGACGATCGGGAACTGGTCGTCCACCACGTCGGACAGCACGCGCGCCACGCCGCGCAGCAGGTTCGACGGCGTCACGATGACGGCGGCCTTCGCACGATGCAGCGCATCGCGGTACGAGGTGGTGGCCACGATGTTGTCGGACAGCTTCGCATCCGAAAGGTAGCGCGGGTTGACGTGCTCGTGGTTGATGCCGTGCACCACCGAATCCTTGCGCGCCCACAGGCTCACGTTATGCCCGTTGAGGGCCAGCGTCTGCGCCAATGCGGTTCCCCATGAACCGGCGCCGATGACTGCAACCTTCATATCGTCGTCCACTTTCCTTACGCTTCCTTACCCTTTTTCCCGATGCGACGCTCGTTGCCGGCGCGCAGACGCGCGATGTTGCCGCGGTGCGCCCAAACCACCGTCAGCGCCGCCACCGTGGTGCATACCCACGCGGCCGGCGCGAACGTGGCGTACAGGAAGTAGTACGCGGCGAACAGCGGGCACGTCGCCGCGGCGGCGATGGAACCCACCGACACGTACTTGGTGGCAAGCACGAGCACAGCGAAGATGGCCAGCTCAAGGCACGCGCCCTGCCAGCCGAACGTCACGAACAGGCAGCCGACGGCCACGGCGATGCCCTTGCCGCCCTTGAATCCCAGCCAGGGGCTGAAGATGTGCCCCCACACGCAGCCCAGGAAGGCCACCGTGACGAAGTCGTCGTAGCCGACCACGTGGCCCGACAGCGACATGCCGCCGCCGAACATGGCCGCAGCCGCGGCCGCGATCAGGCCCGATACGATGCCCTTGCCGAAATCCAGCACGAACACGGCGCTGCCGCCCACCTTGCCCATGGTGCGCATGGCGTTGGTGGTGCCGATGTTGCCCGACCCGTGCTCGCGGATGTCGGTGTGGTAGAACACCTTCGAGATGATGACGCCCCAGGGGATGGACCCCAACAGGAAAGAGATAACGAAAACCCCTAATGCTCCCAGCAGTTCCACAGCGGCTCTTTCCTAGTCCTTTTTCTTAAACTTCAAGACATTCTCCATCTGAACAGTCGGGGCCCGCCAGCCGGCGGGCCCCGAATTCTCGCGATGCGCTATAGTCGCATCATCGCTTTACGGCGCGTTCGGTCTGCGCAGGACCCTAACCAAAGATTTTGCGCGGCCGGACGTTTTAGCCGTGAAGTTGGGATCATCGGTTTTTGCCGAGCCGATGCCCCGGATACA